>NZ_JBSGIJ010000006.1:0-376181 GCF_053605015.1 Nocardia sp. NPDC003979 | reverse complement strand
ACGAATGGATCTTCCCCGAGATCGCCGATCTGGCACCGTGGTCCGCGCGCTGGGCCGCTGTCGTCGGCCCGGTCGCCACCCACGCGGTGGACGCGCTCGAGACTCGCGCTTCGCGCATGCGCTTCGAGCGCTGTTCGCGCGGCCGGGCCGCTGCGCCGCTTCGCGGCGTTCCCTCCTCGAGGTCGGGAAGGGTGCGTGGTTCGGGGTGCGGTCATGGCGGACTTGGGTGGTGCGGTGTGGCTGGGAGTGCGGTAGGTGGCGCACTGAGTGGTGCAGTAGGGCTGGGAGTGCGGTAGGTGGCTTACCTGAGTGGTGCCGGGTGGCTGGGAGTGCGGTGTGTGGCGGGCTCCGAGGGGTTCCGGCCCGGGGTTCGAATCAAGCGATGGCCGGTGCCATCGGGTCGTCGGCGAACTGGGTTCTGTAGAGCTCGGCGTAGCGGCCGTCGGCGTTGAGGAGGTCGGCGTGGGTGCCGCGTTCGATGATGCGGCCGTCTTCCAGGACGAGGATCTGGTCGGCGGCGCGGATGGTCGAGAGGCGGTGGGCGATCACCAGGGCGGTGCGGCCGGTGAGGGCCTCGGTGAGGGCTTCCTGGACGGCGGCTTCGGAGGTGGAGTCCAGGGAGGCGGTTGCCTCGTCGAGGATCACTACGCGCGGCTGCTTGAGCAGCAGGCGGGCGATGGTGAGGCGTTGGCGTTCGCCGCCGGAGAGGCGGTAGCCGCGTTCGCCGACGACGGTGTCGAGGCCGTCGGTGAGCGAGTCGACCAAGTCGCCGAGGCGGGCGCGGTGCAGGGCGTCCCAGAGTTCGTCTTCGGTGGCTTCGGGGCGGGCGAGCAGCAGGTTGGCGCGGATGGTGTCGTGGAACAGGTGCCCGTCCTGGGTGACCAGGCCGACGGCGCGCTGGATCGATTCGGTGGTGAGCTCACGCACGTCGGTGCCGTTGAGCCGGACCGAGCCGGAATTGACGTCGTAGAGTCGCGAAACCAGTTGGGCGATGGTCGATTTGCCCGCACCGGAGGAACCGACGAGCGCGATCAGCTGGCCGGGTTCGGCGCGCAGCGATACATCGTGGAGCACCTCCACCCCGCCGCGCGTGTCGAGCGTGGCGACGTCCTCTAGCGAGGCGAGCGACACCTTGTCGGCCGACGGGTACCCGAAGTGCACGCCGTCCAGTTCCACCGAGACCGGGCCGTCGGGCACCGCGACGGCGCCGGGCGCGTCCTCGATCAGCGGCTTCAGATCCAGCACCTCGAACACCCGCTCGAAGCTCACCAGCGCCGACATGATCTCGAGCCGGGCACTCGCCAGCGCGGTGAGCGGGGTGTAGAGCCTGGTCAGCAGCAGCGACAGCGCGACGACCGACCCCGCGTCGAGGCTGCCTGCCAGCGCGTACCAACCGCCGAGACCGTAGACCAGGGCCAGGGCCAGGGCCGACACCAGCGTGAGCGAGGTGACGAACGTGGTCTGCAGCATCGCCGTGCGCACCCCGATGTCGCGCACCCGGGTGGCCCGCACGGCGAATTCCGCCGATTCCTGCTGCGGCCTGCCGAACAGCTTCACCAGGGTGGCGCCGGGCGCGGAGAACCGCTCGGTCATCTGCGTGCTCATGGCCGCGTTGAGCTGGGCGGCCTCGCGCTGCATCTCCGCGAGACGATTACCCGCGCGCCGGGCCGGGATGACGAACACCGGGAGCAGCACGAGTGCCAGCAGCGTGATCTGCCAGGAGATGCTGAGCATCACCGCGAGGGTCAGCAGCAGCGTCACCAGGTTGGTGATCACGCCGGACAGGGTGTCGCTGAACGCGCGCTGCGCGCCGATCACATCGGAGTTCAGCCTGCTCACCAGCGCACCCGTCCTGGTCCGGGTGAAGAACGCCACCGGCATCTTCTGCACGTGGTCGAACACGGCGGTCCGCAGGTCGAGGATCAGCCCTTCACCGATCCGCGCAGACAGCCAGCGGATCACCAGCCCGAGCCCCGCGTCGACGATCGCCAACCCCGCGATGGCGAGCGCCAGAATCACCACCGTGCGCGGCGCCGACCCATTGACGATGTCGTTGACCACCTTGCCCGCCAGCACCGGCGTTGCGACACCGAGCACGGCGGCAACCACGCTGAGCAGCAGGAACGCCGAAATCCGGCGGCGGTGTGCCTGCGCGAACCGCAGGATCCGGCGCGCGGTGGCCATGCTGAACGGCCGCTCCTCCTCCGGCGCGTTCATCCGCCGATACATCTGGCTGTAGGCCACGGACTCGATACTCATGTGTGCTCTCCCTCGGCTCCCCGCCCAGTCAACTCCTGCCCACCGACAGTAGAACCTCAAGTTAGGTTGAGAGCAAGCCGAAATTCGGGCTACCCAACTGGGCCGGATGGCGGCTTGTGGGCGGGTGGTCACCCGGGCCGAGGTGAGCACCGGGAATAGGCTGGACGAGTGACGAGGCGCGTGGATGCGGAGCGGTCGGCCGATGCTTTGCGATCGCGGGTCGGCTGCGTGGTCGATGTGTCCTCGCGCAGACTGGCCGAGTACTCCTCCGACGCCTCCAACTATCGCGTCCGGCCCACCATGGTCGTTTTCCCGCGCGGCGACGACGATGTGGCGGCGACGCTGGAATTCGCGCGCGAGAACGGCCTGTCCGTGACCCCGCGTGGGGCGGGCACCTCCGTGGCCGGAAACGCGATCGGCCCCGGGATCGTCGTCGACTTCAGCCGCTATATGAATGCCGTTCGTGCTGTCGACGTGGAGTCCGCGACCGCACGGGTTCAACCGGGTCTCGTACTCTCCGACCTCCAAGCCCACCTGCGCCCGCACGGCCTGCGCTTCGGTCCCGATCCCTCCACCCAGGACCGCTGCACCCTCGGCGGCATGATCGGTAACAACGCCTGCGGCCCCCACGCCCTGGCCTGGGGCCGAACCTCCGACACGGTCCGTGAACTACGCATTCTCGACGGAACGGCCACCGAGCGGCGCTTCGGCACCGGCCCTTCCACGCCTGCGCGGTCGCACGCCGACGGCCGATTGCCGGACAGCAGCCTCCGAACATCCGGGCTTTCCGTGATACCGGGCCTGGCGGAGTTCACCCGCGACAACCTCGCGGTGCTGCGGACAGAACTCGGCCGGTTCGACAGGCAAGCGTCGGGATACAGCCTGGAACACCTCTTGCCGGAACGAGGTTCGTCGACAGCGAAGGCTTTCGTAGGCTCGGAAGGAACGTGCGGCGTGCTGCTCGAAGCCGAAGTCGCGCTTGCTCCCCTGCCGGACGCGACAGTCCTCACCGTGCTCGGCTACCCCGATATCGCCTCGGCCGCGGACGATATCGCGGCCGTCATGCAGTGCGCACCGATCGCGGTGGAGGGAATCGATGCCGGTCTGGTCGACGTCGTACGCACCCACCGCGGCACGGTCCCCGACCTCCCACGCGGCCGCGGCTGGCTGTTCGTCGAAACCGCAGGCGCCACACCCGCCGAAGCCCTGGCGCTAGCCCGGCAACTCGTCAAGGAAGCTCACGCCGATGACCACCGCATAGTCACGGATGCCGCTGAGACGAAAGCACTCTGGCGTATCCGGGCCGACGGTGCGGGCCTCGCCGGCCGCTCCCCCGACGGCAAACCGGCCTGGCCTGGTTGGGAGGACGCCGCAGTCCCCCCGGAAAGTCTCGGCACCTACCTGCGCGAATTCGCCTCGCTCACCGAAGAATACGACGTATCCGGGCTGCTCTACGGCCACCTCGGCGACGGCTGCATCCACGTCCGTCTCGACTTCCCCATCGCCGACGCCCCACAGCGCTTCCGCTCGTTTCTCTTCGACGCGGCGCATCTGGTTGTGCGCCACGGTGGTTCACTGTCCGGCGAACACGGTGACGGTCGCGCCCGCTCCGAACTGCTCGAGGTCATGTACTCGCCGGCCGCACGCGCGGCTTTCGCCGGCTTCAAATCCTTGTTCGACCCGGACGGCATCCTGAACCCGGGCGTGCTGGTCACCCCGCGCCCCGTCGACACCGACCTGCGCGTAGCCGGTCTGAGCCCGGTCCGGGCCCATGGCTTCGCCCTCCACAACGACAACGGCGATTTATCCACAGCTGTGCACAGATGTGTAGGAATCGGCAAGTGCCGAGCCGACACCGGTGCATCGGGTGGCTTCATGTGCCCGTCGTACCTGGCGACCGGCGACGAAAAGGACACCACACGTGGCCGCGCGCGGGTCCTCCAAGAAGTGGTCCGTGGGGAACTGGACTGGCATGCAGAGGAAGTCGAGGAATCTCTCGACCTGTGCCTGTCGTGCAAAGCCTGCTCCTCGGACTGCCCCGCAGGTGTCGACATGGCCACCTACAAATCCGAAATCCTCTACCGCCGCTACCGCCGCCGCCCCCGCCCGGTGGATCATTACGTGCTCGGCCAACTCCCCCGCTGGCTCGCCCTGGCGCAACGTGCCCCACGCGTGGTCAACAGACTCGCCGACGCAAAGTTCCTGCGTCGAATCGGAATGCGCCTGTCTCGCATAGACACTCGCCGCGAGATGCCGACGCTGGCGTCGAAGTCGTTCCGTCGAATGTGGTCGGCGCTGGGCGGAAACCAGCGCACCGAGCCACTATCGAGTGCGCACCCTCCCTTCTCACAGCTCGCGATCGACCGTGAACATGCCACTCAGATCGACCGTGAACATGCCACTCAGCCGGGTGAACGCGGCACCGTCCTGCTCTGGATCGACACCTTCACCGACACTTTCGACCCCGAAAACGCCCTCGCCGCAACAGAACTCCTCGAACGACTCGGCTACCGGGTCGTCATCCCCACCACCCGCGTCTGCTGCGGCCTCACCTGGATCAGCACCGGCCAGCTCGACGGCGCACGCAGCCGCCTGCGCGCCACCGTCGATGCTCTGGCCCCCCACGTGGCCGAGGGCGGCAAGGTGGTCGGGCTGGAACCGTCCTGCACCGCCACCCTGCGCGCCGACCTCCCCGAGCTGCTCCCCGACGACCCACGCGCCGCCCGGGTGGCCGCATCGGTCCGCACGCTCGCCGAATTCCTCCTCGAGCACCCCGACTGGCGACCGCCGGCCCGCGCGGACACGGTCGTCGTCCAGCCGCACTGCCACCAGCACGCCGTCGGCGGCTTCACCGCCGAACGAACCATCCTCGCGGCGATGGGCGTGACGGTCCGGGAACTGGCCGGTTGCTGCGGGCTCGCCGGAAACTTCGGCATGCAGCGCGGCCACTACGACATCTCCGTAGCGGTCGCGAACAATGCTCTGCTCCCGGCGCTGGAAACGCTGGAACCGGACGCGGTCTTCCTGGCCGACGGCTTCTCCTGCCGCACCCAGGCCGCCCAGCTGGCCCGCAGACCCGGCCTGCATCTGGCCAGGTACCTGCTGGAACGGTGACCGGGCTCAGCTGCCGAAGGGCAGGGTGCCCGGCGGGATCTGATACCCGGAACTGCCTGCGAAGATATTGCCCCATGCGGCGAGCAGCCAGTTGAGCGCGTCCGTGATCATCCGTTGCCTCCTGTGACGAGGGGATGCCGACTGTTTGCCGACGAGGGTTTCATCGTCGCGAATGTGGTCGGTATTACGAAATGGCGTCGTCGGGGGAGAAGGGCGCACAATGGGTCGGTGCGTGACCAGACCCTGAACCCGGACCTGGCCGGGCTGTCACGGACGGTCCGGTCGAGCAGGCCCTTCGACGTGGGGCTCACGGTGGCGCCCCTGCGCCGGGGAATGGGCGATCCCTGCCATCGCACCGACCCGGACGGCTCGCACTGGCATGCCTCGCGCCTGCCGAGCGGCCCGGTCACCTACCGGCTCACCCAGGACGGCCGTGACGGCGTGCACGCACGCGCCTGGGGTCCCGGTGCGGAGGAGTTCCTCAGCGGCCTGGACCGCATGCTGTGCCTCGAGGAGAACGTCGAGGATTTCGCCCCCGAGCATCCCAAGCTGGTCGAGGCGCACCGCCGCGTCCCCGGCCTGCGGATGCTGCGCACCGGCCTGGTGCTCGAATCGCTGATCCCGGCGATTCTCGAGCAGAAGGTGCACACCAAGTCCTCCTTCGCGGCGTACCGCACGCTGGTGCGCGAGTTCGGCACCAAGGCCCCCGGTCCGGGCGACCTGATGATCGCGCCGGACGCCGACACCTGGCGGCGGATCCCGTCGTGGAAATTCCATCGCGCCAATGTGGGCCCACAGCGCGCGCAGACGATCGTGCGCGCCGCCCGCGTGGCCGACGCCATCGAACGCACCGCCTGCCTCGACCCGCGCGAAGCGGCGACCCGGCTGCGCAGTATCCCCGGCATCGGCGTGTGGACCGTCGCCGAGACCGCACAGCGCGCGTTCGGTGACGCCGACGCCCTCTCCGTCGGCGACTTCCACCTGGCCGCCACCGTCGGCTGGAGCCTGCTCGGGCGCCCCATCGATGACGACGCCATGGTCGCCTACCTGGAACCTCTTCGCCCACACCGGTATCGGGCCGTGCGTCTGCTCATGCTCAGCGGCCAGGCCCACAAACCGAAATTCGGCCCGCGCACACCGATCACCGATCACCGCGCCCGCTGATCGATCGGCCCCAATTCACTGCACGGAACCCAAGGGAGAGTGCAGGATTCCCCACAGCGCGAATCGAAGGAGCACGGCTGTGGCCACTGCATCTAACCGAACTCCGGCGGCGTCTACGCTGCCGCGCCGTCAACTCGGCCGCCATCTGCGTGAATGGCGGACCAAGGCGGGCCTGACCATCGCCGAGGCGGCCAAACGCATGGAATGGGGGGCGAGCACCCTGCAACGCCTGGAAAAGGGCCACGCCGACCGCATCCGCACCATCGATATCAACGAACTCTGCCGAATCTACGGCGTTCCGCGCGAGGTGACCGACGGACTGGCGGGGCTTGCTCAGCAGGCCGCCGTCAAGAGTTGGTGGCACGCGTACGGCGACCTCATTCCCGAGAACTTCGACATCTACATCGGTTTGGAGGCTTCCGCCCGCACCCTGCGCACCTATCAATCCGAGCTCGTCCCCGGTCTGCTGCAGACCGCGGACTATGTGCGCACACTGAATCGACTTGCCTGCCCGAAGGATTCACCCACCGAACTCGAACGGCGCGTGTCGCTGCGCATGCAGCGCCAGACCCTGATCGGGCGCGAACACGAACCGGCCGAACTCGATGTCGTTGTGCACGAGTCGGTCTTGCATCGCGTCGTCGGTAATGCCAAGGTGATGGCTGCGCAGTTGCGCCATCTTGCCGATTTCGGTACCCGGGGCAATGTCGCACTGCGTATTCTGCCGTTTGCCGCCGGTGTTCCACTCGGAGTCTCCACCGGACCTTTCACGGTTCTCGAGTTCGGCACCGATGGCAGCGGTAAACCGGTCGAACCACCGGTGGTGTACGCCGAAGGCTTTACCGGCGACCTCTACCTGGAACGACGCACGGATGTCACACGGTACGACCGGGCTCACGAGTGCCTCCGGCGCCATGCGCTGGATTGTCAACCGAGTAGAGACCTGCTCCGGCGGGTCGCGAAGGAGTATGTGGCATGAGTTTCGATCTCGTCGACGCACACTGGTTCAAGAGCACCCGCAGCAGCGCGAACAAAGATTGCGTGGAAGTTGCCTTTCTGTTCGGCGGGCACGTCGGCGTGCGTGACAGCAAGAATCCGGCGGGGCCCGCGCTGGTCTTCGACGGACCGAGCTGGGACGCCTTCACCCGCAGCATCGACACCGGGGTACTGGCGTGAACACCAAACGCGATATCGATCTCACCGGGGCCACCTGGCAGCGCGCAGGCGACGGTGACGACGCGAGCGTCGAGGTGGCGATGCTCGACGAGGGCAACGTAGCCCTGCGTGACGGCAAGAACCCGGACGGCCCGGTGCTCATCTTCACTCCGAGCGAATGGGCGGCGTTCACGGCGGGCGTACACGACGGTGAGTTCGACCGCCCGTAACGTTTGCCGAATGCCCCCGGTGGGTAATCCTTCGCCATGGACCGAGGGTTGAAGAAAACTGCACCCCGGTACCGGAGGCTGGCGCCTGAGGACGGGGTGGAACGCCTGATCGTGATCCTGCTTTTCGCGGTATCGGCGATCGGAATCTACACACTCACCGGATCGTTGCTCGCGGCGCTGTTCATCGGATTACTGGTCGGATCGGTAGCGGTAGGGACCGTGGCTGTCTTGTAGCGGACAGCCACGGTCTCATCGCCGGAACAATTTATTGCCGAGCCAGACAATCGGATCGTATTTACGGTCGACCACCCGTTCCTTGAGCGGAATCAACGCATTGTCGGTGATCTTGATGTGTTCCGGGCACACCTCGGTGCAGCATTTGGTGATATTGCAATAGCCGAGGCCCGCGTCCTCCTGGGCGAGTTCGCGCCGGTCGGCGGTGTCGAGCGGGTGCATCTCCAGTTCCGCGATACGCATCAGGTAGCGCGGCCCGGCGAATTCCTGCTTGTTCTCCTCGTGGTCGCGCACCACGTGACAGGTGTTCTGGCACAGGAAACATTCGATGCACTTGCGGAACTCCTGCGAGCGCTCCACGTCGACCTGCTTCATCCGGTACTCGCCCGGCGCCAGCTCCGGCGGCGCGAAAGACGGGATTTCCCTGGCCTTCTCGTAGTTGAACGACACGTCGGTGACGAGATCCTTGACCACCGGGAAGGTGCGCATCGGGGTCACCGTGATGACCTCGTCGGGGGCGAATGTCGACATGCGGGTCATGCACAGCAGCCGTGGCCGCCCGTTCACCTCGGCCGAACACGAACCACACTTGCCCGCCTTGCAATTCCAGCGCACCGCCAGATCGGGGGTCTGGGTGGCCTGCAGGCGGTGGATGATGTCGAGCACCACCTCGCCCTCGTTCACCGCGACGGTGTAGTCCTGCAGGTCGCCGCCGTCGATGTCACCGCGCCAGACCCGGAAACGAGCGTCGTATCCCATGGTCACGCCTTTCCTTCGGCGGCCGGGTGGGTCGCCAATTCTTGCTCGGTGTAGTACTTTTCGAGCTCGGAGAATTCGAACAGTGCCAGCAGGTCCTCGCGCATGGGAGTCTGTTCCTTGCGGGTGACGGTGACGCCGGGAACCAGTCCGTCCGAGCGCGCCGGATCCAGCGCACAGACCAGCAGCGAATTGCGCCAGGTCGGGTCCATGCCCGGGTGGTCGTCGCGGGTGTGTCCACCTCGGCTCTCGGTGCGCAACAGCGCCGCCTGGGCAACGCATTCGCTGACCAGCAGCATGTTGGCCAGGTCGAGCGCCAGGTGCCAGCCGGGATTGAAGTGCCGGTTGCCCACCACGGTGACCCGCGCGTACCGGGCGCGCAGGTCGGCCAGTTTGTCGATGGCCTCGCGCACCTCGTGCTCCTTGCGGATGATGCCGACGAGGTCGTTCATCGTCTCCTGCAGCTCGGCGTGCAGGGTGTACGGGTTTTCGCCTGCGCCGTCCGTCGGCGGATCGAACGGTGCGAGAGCGGTTTTCGCCGCCGACTCGATATCGGCGTTGGTGGGTGCGGGGCGCTCCGTCAGCCCGCCGACGTAGGCCGCGGCGCCGAGGCCTGCCCTTCTGCCGAACACCAGCAGGTCCGACAGCGAATTCCCGCCCAGTCGATTGGAACCGTGCATGCCGCCGGAACACTCACCGGCAGCGAACAATCCGGGCACTATGGCCGCACCGGTATCGGGATCGACCTCGATACCACCCATCACATAGTGACAGGTCGGGCCGACCTCCATCGGTTCGGCGGTGATGTCCACATCGGCCAGCTCCTTGAACTGGTGATGCATCGACGGCAACCGCCGCACGATCTCCTCGGCGGGCATCCGGGACGCGATATCCAGGTATACCCCACCGTGTTCGGTGCCGCGGCCCGCCTTCACCTCCTCGTTGATCGCGCGTGCCACTTCGTCGCGGGGGAGCAGGTCGGGGGTGCGGCGCGCGGAGTCGTTGTCGCGCAACCACTGATCGGCCTCGGCCTCGGTCTCGGCGTATTGGCCTTTGAACACCGGCGGGATGTAGTCGAACATGAACCGCTTGCCCTCGGAGTTCTTCAGCACGCCACCGTCACCGCGCACACCCTCGGTGACGAGGATTCCCTTCACGCTCGGCGGCCACACCATGCCCGTCGGATGGAATTGCAGGAACTCCATATTGATCAGCGTGGCACCTGCGCGAAGCGCGAGGGCGTGCCCGTCGCCGGTGTACTCCCACGAGTTCGAGGTGACCTTGTAGGACTTGCCGATACCGCCGGTCGCGAGCACCACCGCGGGCGCCCGGAACAGCACGAATTGCCCGGACTCGCGGTAGTAGCCGAACGCACCGGCGATCCTTCCGCCCTCGGTGAGCAGCTCGGTGACCGTGCACTCGGCGAAGACCTTGATCCGCGCCTCGTAATCGCCGGTCGCCGCGTAGTCCTCCTGCTGCAGCGACACGATCTTCTGCTGCATGGTCCGGATCAGTTCCAGCCCCGTCCGGTCACCCACATGCGCCAGACGCGGGTAGGTGTGGCCGCCGAAATTGCGCTGGGAGATGCGTCCGTCCGGCGTCCGATCGAACAGCGCCCCATAGGTTTCCAGCTCCCACACCCGGTCGGCTGCCTCGCGGGCGTGCAGCTCGGCCATCCGCCAGTTGTTGAGGAACTTGCCGCCGCGCATCGTGTCCTTGAAGTGGGTCTGCCAGTTGTCCTTCTCGTTGGCATTGCCCATCGAGGCCGCGCACCCGCCCTCGGCCATCACGGTGTGTGCCTTGCCGAACAGCGACTTACACACCACCGCCACCGAAAAGCCTTGCTCGCGTGCCTCGATCACGGCTCGCAGACCCGCGCCGCCCGCCCCGATCACCACGACGTCGTAGTCGTGCCGTTCCACCTCTGGCATCGAAATGAAGCTCCTCGCGTTGTCGCGGTTCAGTTCACGAACCGCAGATCCGAAATGGTCTGGCTCGCCACCAACATCACGTAGAAGTCGGTGAGGACGAGGGTGCCGAGCGTGGTCCAGGCCAGCGCCATGTGGCGGGTGTTGAGTTTGGACACCTGAGTCCAGAACCAGTACCGCACCGGGTGAGCCGAGAAATGCTTGAGCCTGCCGCCCGCGATATGCCTGCACGAATGGCACGACAGCGTGTACGCCCACAGCAGGACGACGTTCACCAGCAACACCACATTGCCCAGGCCGAAGCCGAAACCGCCGCCGCTGCCGTGGAACGCCGACAGTGCGTCGTAGGTGTTGATCAGTGAAACGACCAGCGCCACATAGAAGAAGTAGCGGTGCGCGTTCTGGATGATGAGCGGCAACCGTGTCTCGCCGCTGTAGCGCGCGTGCGGTTCGGCCACCGCGCACGCCGGCGGCGACATCCACATCGACCGGTAGTAGGCCTTGCGGTAGTAGTAGCAGGTGAGCCGGAACCCGAGCAGGAACGGCAGCACCACGAACCCGAGCGGAATCCACATCGGCAGCTCGGGAAACGGCGTACCGAAATGGCTCGAACCCGGCACACACGAATCGCTGAGGCAGGGGGAGTAGAACGGTGTCAGATAGTGGTACTCCGGCACCCAATAGGCCGTGCGCACAAATGATCTGACCGTCGCGTAGACGACGAAGGCGGTCAGGCCGAGGGTGGTGAGCAGCGGCGGCAGCCACCAGCGGTCGGTGCGCAATGTGCGCGCGGCGATACGGGCCCTTGTTCGGCTGAAGACGCCGGTCCCCGCGGCGGGGGTGGTGGTCGGTGCGGCACTCACGGTCGATGCCTCGCTGCTCTGCAGGTGTGCGGCGGCAATCATTCCCCACCGCTGTGGACTGTGATGTGGAGCACCATACGCCTGTGTTCCGGCCGCTCGAGTCGGGTCGCACGCACTCACCTGCCGCGCATGGCGGTGATCTCCATCACAGCGTTGCGCCTGTGAAGGCGCGTCATGCCCGTGCAACAAACGTGTGGTGCCCTATGGCGATGAGAAGAGCCGCGATCGTGGCGCCGGTCCGCACCCCGAGCGGGGTGGAGGGCGGAGCGCTGTCGGGAATGCCCGCCGAGTGGCTGGCGACGACGGTCCTTTCGGCGGTGATCGAACGCTCCGGCATCGACCCGCTGCGCATCGAGGACGTCGCCATGGCCTGCGTCGACGGCGGCCTGGCGAACGTGCCTGCCGTCGGTGCGCTGGCCGCACGAGGCGCCGGGTTGCCGTTCGCGGTGCCCGGCTTCCTCACCGACCGGCACGGCGGCAGCGGGCTGCAGGCCGTGATCACCGCGGCCATGATGGTGCAGACCGGCGCCGCCGACGTGGTGGTCGCCGGGGGAGTGGAATGCGTGACCACCCCGGCCGGACTACCCGGCGGCGTCGAGGGCCTGCACAATGCCGAAGGGCTGGCGGGCTACTACGGGATCGACCGCGCCGCGGCCGACGAATTCGCCGTGGCCAGTCATCGCAAAGCCGCGCGGGCCTGGCGCCAGGGCGCGTTCGGCGCGGAAGTGGTTCCGGTGGATGTCGGCCCGGGACACGGTGGTCACCAGATCGGCCGTGACGAAGGCGTGCGCGACGACCTGTCCACACACACCCTGGCCGGCCTGCGGCCCCTGCTGCCCGACGGCGTGGTGACGGTGGGGAACATGAGCAGCCACCGGCTCGGTGCGTCGGCCTGCCTGGTCGTCGCCGAGGACCGGCTGACCTCGCTCGGCCTGACCCCGATGGCCTTCCTCGCGGGCTGGGCCGCCGCGGGCTGTGACACCTCGGGGCCCGCGCTCGGCGCCGCACCGGCGGTCGCCAAACTGCTCGGCCGCACCGGTCACACGCTCGACGATGTCGACCTGCTCGAGATCAACGAGGGCTACGCGGTGGAGGTGCTCGCCCTGGCCACCGCCTGGGAACTCGACCCGCTCGATCGCCTCAATGTGAACGGTTCCGACATCGCGCTCGGTCACCCGGTCGGTGCGACCGGCCTGCGGATCATGACCACGATGCTGCACGAACTCGGCCGCACCGGCGGGCGATTCGGGTTGGAAGCCATCGCCCTCGGCCACGACCACGGCATCGCCGCGCTGTTCGAATCCGCCGAATCCGACGAGCCGGTCGAGACCCCACGCGGCGCCCGCTTCCACGGTGTACGCAGCAGTCGGCGATTGGGTAGACACCGCGCCTGACCGGTCGGCGGCACCGTGGGCGAGTCCCGCGGCAGTGTGTCAGGCTCGTGCGCCGCTGACAGGGATCGGCGCGGCAACCCGGAGGCTGCCGCGCCGAGGTAGTGCTCCTACTTGGTCCTCGGCCGCGAGTGGAAGCCGAGGCCCTCGTCCTGCGCACCCATCCAGGCGGCCTCGTCGGACTTGCTGTCGGGAACATAGATCGGTTCCGCCCGGCGCGGCACGGCCAGTTCCGGCGGGGGCGCCTGCTCGAAGTCCTCGGCGTCGATGACGAGCCGCTCGAGGTCGTTCTCCAATCGGCGCACGGTGGCCGCGTCGCCGTAGTTGGAGCGCAGTGCGCCGATCGATTGCCGGAGTTGGCCGACCGCGTAGCGCAGTTCCGCGATATCGCTGCGTGTCATCGTTACCTCCTGGGTATATGGCGGGCATACCGACTCGCCGGATCACGGGCACGCCCGAAAAGCTCCCGGGCCGCGCTGCACCGAGCTGTGTGACTCACCACACAACGTGATCTCCACCACAGTAACTGATCTTTTCGGTTTACGCCCGAAGTTGCTGGGGATTCGGCGGTTGCCGTCGGATAACTGTTGGATGTCAGCCCGCGATGGCGTAGCGGTTGTGAACACTCACACCGGCCCGCTCCACCAGCGCCGCGATGGCGTGGGCCACCTCCTCGGCGTGTTCGAGAATCACGCTGTGTCCGGCGCCTTCGATCCGCACCAGCTCGGCACCGGCCAGCTCCGAAGCCATCGCGATCGAATGGGTGAACGGCACCATCAGGTCGGCCGACCCGGCGAGCACCAGCGCGGGCAGGTTGCCGAAGCGGCGCAGGGTGTGCGCCTCGTCGAAAGTCAGCAGCGAGTTCAGGAAGCCCGCCATGGTGAGCAGCGCGGTCTCGTTGAGGATCGCCGTGGCGATCGCCGTCGTCCTGGTGCGCTCGCGGCCCTCGCGGATCAGGGGCCCGAACACCCAGCGTGACAGGCGCTTCGAGGCCTGCATCACCCGTGGCGCGTGGACCACCGCGCGCTGCAGGGAGGCGACGGCGTGCCGGTTGAGCAGTCTGCCGAGACCCAGCTCGGTGAGCCCGCCCGCCGCGCCCGCGATGAGGCCGACGCCGGTGACCCGCGTGCCGATGGTCTCGGGGTAGAGCCGGGCGTAGGCGAGCAGCACCATGGCGCCCATCGAGTGCCCGACGAGCACCACCGGACCGGCAGGCGCGATCGTGCGCAGCACCGCGTCGAGGTCGGCGGCGAGCTGGTCGATGGTGTAGGTGTCGTGGTGGGCGTGGCCGGATTCGCCGTGGCCGCGGTGGTCGTAGAAGACCATCTTGGTGTCGGAACTCCACCGGGTACGCAGCTGTTCGCGCAGGCGGGCCCACGATTCGGTGCGCAGGCAGTGGCCGTGCACGAAGACGACGGTCATCGGGGCGTCGGGGGAGCCGTAGGTGCGGGTGGCGATCGGCGTGCCGTCGTCGGCGACGACGGTGCAGCGGCGGGCATCGGCCGTTGTGGTGTCCATGGGCTTGGCCTCCCGGTCGGCTGCGTGCGCGGGCTGTGGTGGTGTTTCGACCTAGGTAGCCCTGGCGTTAGCCGGGCATGCCTCGCGTTATTCAGCCGATGCGCAAAAGACTCCGGCGCGGCGGTTCCCGTGATCGCAGGAATCTCTAAAGGAATCTAGGGTCTCATCTAGATGCCCGAAGAGGAGTATCGAGACGGTGTTCGTCAGCTCTCTATATTGATGTCTAGTAGAAAAGCTATAGGGCTGGATAGTTCTATACGCTGCGTAGATAGCGCCCGAAATGTGGAACCGTGAAGCCGATCGTCCCGCGCTCGGCGGAGTAGATCAGGCCCTTCTTGATGAGCCCGTCGCGGGCAGGGGAGACCGAGGCGGGCTTACGGCCCAGCTCGGCGGCGACCGCGGCCGTGGCGACCGGGCCGTCGTCCCCGGCCAGGTCGGCCATCGCCCGCATGTACTCGCGCTCCGCGGGGGTCGCGCGTTCGTAGCGCGAACCGAAGAAGCCGACGGCGAGTTCCTCCTCGGCGGCGGGGGAGGCCACGGCCACGTCCTCGGCCGTGATCGGGCTCTCGGGTGCCTGATCCCAGGCCGCCTTCCCGTACGCCTGCACGAAATACGGGTAACCGTCGGCCCTTTGGTACAGCGAATCGAGCGCCTCGGAGGTGAACTTCACCTCCTCGCGCTCGGCGGGCGCGATCAGCGCCTGATCCGCCGACTCCCGATCGAGCCGGTCGATGCGGTGATAGCTGAACAGACGCTCGGAATAGCTCTTCGATGCCGACAGCACCGCGGGCAGGTGCGGCAGGCCCGCGCCGACCACGATCAGCGGCGCGGCATCCTGGCTCAATTCGTGGCAGGCGCCGCAGATCGCCGACACATCGGCGGGCCCCAGATCTTGCATCTCGTCGATGAATATGCCGATGCCCACCCCGATCGCGGCGGCCAGCGCCGCGGCCTCCTTGAACAACTCGATCAGATCGATCTCGATATCGCCGGAATCGGCCCGGCCGGTCACCGCGGGCACATCGATACCCGGCTGCCAGCGTTCGCGCATGCCCTTGTCGGCGGTGGCGCGCAACGCGAAAGCCTTGAGGATGCCGAGGAAATCGTCGACCTGTTCCGGATTGCGATGCGCCATCGCGACCGCGCGCACCGCCATGTGCAGCGCCGAGGACAGCGGCCTGCGCAGATCCTGATCGGGCCGGGCCTCGATCTTGCCGGTACCCCAGCCGCGCGACACCGCGGCCGACCGAAGCTGATTGAGCAGCACGGTCTTTCCCACTCCGCGTAACCCGGTGAGCATCACGCTGCGCTCCGGCCGCCCGCGCGCCACCCGTTCCAGCACGATGTCGAAGGCGGCGAGTTGCTTGTCGCGCCCGGCCAATTCGGGCGGACGCTGACCGGCGCCGGGAGCATAGGGATTGCGCACGGGGTCCATGCCTGGCAACCGTAGCGCGTGTGCACGGCAGAATCTCGGTAACTCTGTGCCGTGTCCTAGATACTGCTAGCGAACCCGAGAAAGAACGGAGCCCGATGTTCGAGGAGCCAAGCTCGGAGCAACCATCGCGAGACGAGGACGCCACGTCACCGATCTACCTGACGCCCGCCCAGGTCGTCGCCGGCTGGCGGGTGCCGCCCGGCGCGCACCGGGCCGACACCATCAAGCGCGGCGTGCTGGCCGCCCTCGCGGCGGGAACCGGCGACATGAACCCCGTGGAGGCCGTCGCCCACATCGCCATCGGCCCGGTCGTCGCGGCGCTGGGCCGGCTCGAGGCCGATCTCGCCGATGCCCGCAGCCGCATCGCCGAACTCGAACAGGCGCTGCGCGACCGCGACGTGCAGTGACATCGGGAGACCGGACCGTTATCCCTCTCGACACGCCGTGGCAGCGCGCTGAACAGGGCTTTGGCGGCAGCGGGAAAACAACTTGCGGGCACCGCTGGACACCGTGGATCACAGGCCGTAATCTTCTCGTGACTTAGTGGAGTCTGTCGCTTCGTCAGAGAAGCGGCGCCATGGGTCACCGCCGAATAATCGTGTTTCCCAAGCGAACACGACAGCGCGGCGGGTGAGCAGCAAGATCGGAGACTCGTCTCGGTGGGTAAACACAGCTTGCAGCGGGATTCTCGTCTGCCGAATTCCGTCAAGGGTGCACTCGTCATGGGTGCGGTGGCCGCCACAACCGGTGCGATGCCAGCGATTTCGCAGGCCGCCACGATCAACATTCCGGGCCTCGGCAATTTCGATCTGCCGCCCGAACTCGAGCAGCCCGCCCAGCAGGTGGAAAAGCAGCTGCAGTCCATGGTCGCCCCGCAGGGCCAGGCCGCGCCGCAGCTGCCGAGCGTGCAGTTCGACAACCCCTTCGAGCAGCAGCAGCAGTCGGCGGGCAACATCGCCCTCGACGCCGCGCGCAGCAAGCTCGGTGCCTCCTACAACTGGGGCGCCGCGGGCCCGTCGAGCTTCGACTGCTCCGGTCTCGTGCAGTGGGCCTACCGCCAGGCCGGTGTCGAGCTGCCCCGCACCAGCTTCGAGCAGTCCCACGTGGGTGCGCCCGTGTCCTTCGACAACCTGCAGGCCGGTGACATCGTCATCACCAACGGTGGCGGCCACGTCGGCATCTACGCGGGCAACGGCCAGCTGCTGAACGCCGTGCAGTCGGGCACCCCGGTGTCCTACACCCAGCTCTCCGCCGACGACGTCGTAACGGCACGCCGTATCGTCTAAGGGGTGTCCCCAGCGGAACAACGATCACCCGACCAGGCCCGCGTCGACGCGTGGACCTGGTCGGTTCGTCTGTTCAAGACCCGGTCGGCGGCGGCCGACGCCTGCCGCGCCGGGCACGTGCGCGTCAACGGGGTGACGGTGAAACCCGCCCAGCCGGTGCGTCGCGGTGACGAGATCAGGATCCGGCACGCCGGGACGGAACGCATCGTCGTGGTCGAGCAGATCATCCACAAGCGCGTCGGCCCACCCGTGGCCGCCCAGTGCCTGATCGACCGCAGTCCACCGCCCCCACCGAAGGAAATCCTTGCCACCTTGCCGCGCCGCGATCGTGGTGCGGGCAGGCCGACGAAACGCGAACGCCGCGAGACGGACCGGCTGATGGGACGCACCGACTGATAGCCCGGTATTCGCTGGATGTGGATGCGGAATCATTGCGGTGGTCGGTCGTCGCCGCCATCGCCTACGGTGGCACTCATGGGTGAGCACAGAGCTATGTTGACGACGCTTCTCACCTGTGGTGTCGCCGCGATCTCCTCGGGCCCACGGCTGCTGTGGCCACGCGGCGCCGACACCCGCTTCCTCGCCGCCCTCGAGCAGACGCCACTGCCACCGGCGCGCCACACCGTCTCGCTCGCCGCGCTCACCCAGGCCGAGTTGTCGGCACCGACGGCGGCGGTCGTCGAGGGCACGCGGACGTTGCGCTGCACGCCGCTCACCATGTCGGCCTTCCTGATCCGCCACCCCGAGGCCACCTTCCTGGTCGACCCCGCCCTCTGCGCAGGCGTGCACCAGCGGGTGCTGCCCGAACTCCCCTTCCCCATCGCGCGCGTTGTCGCCCTCGACGACCCCGTGCGCGGGCTGAGCGAGGCACTCGCCGACCACGAGCTCACCGGCGCCGACATCGACTTCGTGCTGCCCACCCACCTGCACTGGGATCACGTCTCCGGGCTCTACGAGTTGCCCGGCTGGGTGCCTATCCGCGTGCCGGGAGCCGAATATCGCTGGGCCATGGGCGATTCCGGTCCGCCGTTCGCCGTGGCGCGTGGCCCGCTGCGTGGACGGGTGTTCGACCTGTACGACCTCGACGGCCCACCGGTACTCACCTTCCGTCGCAGCCACGACCTGTTCGGCGACGGCTCTGTTCTCATCGTCGACCTGGTCGGCCACACGCCCGGCAGCGTCGGCGTACTCCTGGCGGTCGACGACGGCAGCCGCGTGCTGCTGGCGGGTGACGCGGTGTGGAGCAGGCGGCAGATCGAACTGATCCGCGAAAAGGCGCCGATTCCCGGCGATTTCGTCGACCACGACCGCACCGCCGCGTTCGAGACCATCCACCGCCTGCACGCCCTGCCACCGGAGATCGAAGTGATCCCCGCCCACGACCGCGCCGCCGTCAACGCCCGCGTCACCGCATCCTGACCCGGCGAGCAGCTCAACCGGCCGCGAGTCCTTCGGCGACGCTGGAATACCTGGGCTGCCAACCCAATTCCGCGTGCGCGAGTTCGCTGGAGATCCGCATCGACGTATCACCCATCAGCGCGGCGATATAGGGCACACCGAGCCGAACCAGCCACAGCGGCAACCGGATCGGCCGCGGCGCCTGCTTGCTGTGCCGCACCAGACGGAAGAACTCACCCCAGGTGATCGGGGTGTCGTCGGCGAGGTTGTAGGCACGACCGGCCACTCCACGTTCCAGCGCCGCCACCGTCGCGGCGGCGGCGTCTTCCACATGCAGCCAGCTGTTCACCCCGCCCTCGCCGAGGGGCCCGACCGGCTGACGCTTGCGCATCATGTCGCCGAAGAGGTCGCTGAACGCGCCCGGACCGTAGAACAGCCCGTAGCGCAACGCGATCGCCTCGAGTCCGGACGCCGCGAACGCCTGCTCCTCCGCCGACACGCACGCCCGCACGACTTCGTCGGCCACGCCGCCGTCGTACACGCCGAACGTGTCGCGCTCGGTGAGCGGAACCGTGCCGTGGTCGCGGTAGCCGTAGCCGAGGATCAGCGACTGGGTGAGAAAGCGCCGGGCACCGACCAGCTCTGCCGCCTCGAGCAGATGGGCGGAGCCGACGGTGCGCAACAGGCCGGTCGGATCGTCGGCGGGGATGCGGCGCTGAGGCTTGGCATCGCGCAGCGCGGTGGCCTGGTGGATCACCGCATCGGCGCGCACACCGTCCAGGGCGCGCAGCAGCCCCTCGCGATCGAGGACGTCGGCGGTGACGGGCTCGGCACCGAGTTCGCGAACCAGCCCGTGGTTGGCCGGGTTGCGCACGATGGCGGTGACGGCGTGCCCGTGGGCGGTGAGTGCGCGGATCAGAGGGCGCCCGATGGCACCGGTCGCCCCGGCGAGCAGAACCTGCATGATCGTTCCTTCCGGTGAGGTGGTTCCTTGCTTCCTGGACGGGACGCGGCGTCGTGATGTGACGGTCTGTGACCCGGTTCACGCTGGTCAAAGGCGACTGCGAGATTGGGTGATGTCACGGCGGTTCCACGGCGTGTCGGTGTGTATCGTGCGGCTCATGCGAGTCGACGGGCGGGAGATCCCGGTCACGGGGAGTCTCCTGCAGCCGAGGATCAGGCGGACGAGTGACATCGTCCGGGTGGTCGCGGCGTCGTTGGGCGTCGGCGTGGTGGTGGCGGGTTCGCTCATCACCCGGCCCGAATGGCTGGCGCTGGAACGGTCCGTCGCCAAGATCGTCGACTTCCTCAGTCCCGAGCAGTCGACGCTGGTCTATCTGATCTACGGGATGCTCATCCTGGCGTTGCCGTTCGCCATCTTCATCGAACTCGTGGTGCGCCGACAGTGGAAACTGCTCTTCGGTTACGGCGCGGCGGGATTGCTCGCGGTGCTGGCACTGTCGATCACCGGGGCGGGCATCTCCACGCCCAAATGGCATCTGCCGGTGCCCGACCGGTTCGACACGTTCCTTTCCCAGTTCCTCGACGATCCGCGCTGGATCGCCATGCTCGCCGCCATGCTCACCGTGTCGAGCCCGTGGTTGCCGGTGCGGCCGAGGCGCTGGATGTGGTTTCTGCTGCTGATGTTCGCGCCGATCCACCTGGTGGTGAGTTCGGTGGTGCCCGCGCGGGCGATGCTCGGCCTGGTCGTCGGCTGGCTTGTCGGCGCCGTGATCGTCTGGCTGGTCGGCACACCCGCGCTCGAGGTGCCCCTCGACGCTGCGGTGCGCGTGCTGGCCGCACGCGGGTACACGGTGAACTCGTTCCGGGTGGTGCGCCCCGCCGGTCGCGGGCCGCTGCTGCTCGCCACCGCCGTCGACGGGCCCGAATCCGAACTCATCGTCGAGCTGTACGGCAAGAACCAGCGCAGTTTCGGTGCCATCCGCCAGCTGTGGCGCTGGCTCACCTTCCGCTCCAGCGAGACCGCGCCACTGCACGGCTCGCTGCACCGGGCGGTGGAACATCGCGCGCTGCTCGGTATCGCCATCGGTGATCTCGGTATGGCCTCGGCGCATCAGGTCGCGGTGGCGAGCCTGAACCGTGGCTGGATGCTGTACGCGCACACCGTGCCTCGCGGCACACCCTTGCGCAAGCTCTCCGCGCAGGTGCTGCCCGGGGTGTGGCGCTCGCTGGTCCGCCTGCACGACAACCAGATCAGCCACGGCGACCTGCGCCCCGACCATGTGCGAATGTGCCAGGGCGACACCCTGTTCAACGGTTTCGCCGCCGCCGAATTCGGTGCGTCGGACTCCCAGCGCCAAACCGACATCGCGCAACTGCTCGTGTCGACCACCGCGCTGTTCGGCAAGCACGAGGCCGTGTCGGCGGCCGTCGGCGTACTCGGCGAGAGCGCCGTCGTCACCGCCGCGAGCAGGCTCACCAAATCGGCCATGCCTGCGGGCATCCGCAAGACGGTGCCGAAATGGGCCAAGGTGATGGCCACCGCGCGGGAAGAGGTGCGTGAACAGACCGGTCACGACCGCATCGGCTCCGAACAGCTCACCCGGTTCACCCGCAACCAGGTGATCCAGCTGGTGCTGCTCGTCGCGCTCGTCTACGTGGCCTACCCGTTCTTCAGCCAGGTGCCCACGTTCTTCAGCCAGCTGCGCACCCTGAATTGGTGGTGGGCGCTGCTGGGCCTGGTCATCACCGCGTTCACCTATGTCGGTGCGGCGGCCGCGCTCGGTGCCTGTGCCGACGGGCTGGTCAGGGTCCGCGACCTGTTCCTCGAACAGTTCGCCAACACCTTCGTCGCCACCACCACCCCGGCCGGTGTCGGCGGACTCGCCCTGAGCGTGCGGTTCCTCGTGCAGGCGGGCATGTCGACCGCGCGCGCCACCGGAGCCGTCGCCTTGCAGCAGTCCATGCAGGTGCTCACCCACCTGGTGCTGCTCGTGGTGTTCAGTGTCGTCGCGGGCACCTCGACCAACCTCGCCCACATCGTGCCCGACGCCACCGTGCTGTACCTGGCCGCCGGGGTGGGCGTCGGGTTGATCGGCGCGTTCACGTTCGTACCGAAACTGCGCCGCTGGGTGAACCATTCGGTGTGGCCGCAGATCCGGGAGGTGGTGGGCGAGGTCGTCGCCCTCGCCCGCAACCCGGTGCGGTTCTCCGTGATCGTCGGTGGGTCGGCGGTGATCACGCTCGGCAAGGCGTTCGTGCTGTGGGTGAGCGTCGAGGCCTTCGGCGGCGGAACCGATTTCGTCGCCGTCACGATCGTCACCATGATCGGCGGCACCCTCGCCTCGGCCGCGCCGACCCCCGGCGGTGTCGGTGCGGTGGAAGCGGCCCTGATCGGTGGTCTTGCCGCCTTCGGGGTGCCCGCCGAGATCGCGGTGCCCGCCGTGCTGCTCTATCGCGTGCTCACCTGCTGGATCCCGGTGGCGCTCGGCTGGCCGATCATGCGCTGGATGGGCGAGAAGAACATGATCTAGTTCGCCCGCAGCGCGATGGTGAGCCCGTCCTTCTCGCAGATCGACGGGACGGCCGGGTCGGGCTGGGCGTGGCAGTCCCAGCCGTCGACGTCGAGCTCGTCGGACGGCTGGATCGTCGTCACGTAGGTGGAGGCGACGTTGATCGCCTCGGTGCAGCCGGGGCGGCCCTCCGGCGAGCCGACGGCGATCACCGTGCGGGTGCCGCCGACGGCGTCGGTGACCGGCCCGCAGTCCACGTCCTCGACGGGCTCGTCGGGGGCCGAGCTCGTGGTCCTCGACGCGGTGGAAGTCGCCCTTGTCGTGCTCGATGCCGCTGCGCGGGTCGGCTCGACGATCTTACTCGGCGGGGCGACCACCTGGGCCGATGTGGTCGGCGCGACGGTGCTGCTCGGATGTGCGGACTGGTTGCCGGAGTCCTCACCACAGCCGGAGGCTCCGGCGATCACGGTGAGCGCGGCGACCGCGCACACGACGAAATGAATCTGCTTCAACGCATCCTCCAGAGTCTGGGGTCCCGCCGATACGTGCGCATTCAATCACGATGCGGCGCAACGCTGTCTGATCCGCGCGCAGCAGAATCGGGAATTCTCGCTGCCCGAATCGCCGGTTGCCTGCCGGTCGCTGAACATGCCGGTCGGTCGGATCGGTTTGCTGATCGGCCGGGGTGGGGAATCACCGCGAGGATTGCCGACCGTGCCAAGCGTCGTATCCAGCGCCTAAGCTGTCTGGGACGTAGCCGGATCATGACCGAGAGGTGTTGCTTCGATGGGATCCCGGACGGTGGTCGCCGACGTCGCCGACGAGCTGGCCCGCCGTGTCGCCACCGGCGAGTACCGGCCGGGCGAGCTGATGCCCTCGGTGCGCCAGGTCGCGGACGAATTCGGGATGAACCGGGCCACCGCCCAGCTCACCCTCGGCAGGCTCGAGTCCTACGGCTTCGTCGAGGCGCGCCGTGGCAAGGGCTTCACCATTCGCGATGTGCGCTCCGAAGGCGGGATGGACGCCTACCGGCACCTGTTCCGCTTCTCCCTGTCGGCGCCCGAGATCGCGGCGGAGATGTTCGCCGACATCGTCGAGGTGGAACGCGGCATCGTGCTCGAGGCGCTGCTCACCTACACCGGCGCGGCGAAAACGCTCGACCACCGCGAACTCGCCGCAACCGTCGACGAGCTCGAGGCGCTCGCCCGCCACGCCGTGCCCGACTATCCGCGCATCATCGCCACCGAGATCGCCCTGATCCGGCGGGTGCTCGGTGCGCTCGGGATGAGCATGCAACGCGCGGTGCTCAATACGATCGGTGACATGGTCGCCGAGGTGCCCGAGGCGGTCACCGCCTACTTCGCCGTCGCCGCCGACCTGCACGTGCTCGTCTGGCGTGCGCTGCTCGCGGTGTGGGAGTCGGGCTCCGAGCCGACAGAGGCGCAATCGGCCCTGTTCGTCGACCTTTTCGCGCTGTACCACGAGAAGGTGATCGCCCGGTTCGACGATCTGCTCGGCATCACCGGCCCCGCTGCCGAGGCCGAATCAGCCTGAGCTGTCTGGGTCGCCGTGGCGGCGGGCCTCGGCGGCGTGCCGCGCGTCGGCCGTGTGATGCCATGGCAGGTGCGCTCTGGGCACGATCGAATCGAGGATCGGTCCGACGTGCGGCGGGTAGGACGCCCGCAGGCCCGAACCGACCATCACACCCAGCGCGATCGACATCACCGACAGCAATGCCGAGGCAATCACTTCCAGCCCGCCGCTCGCGGCCCCACCGTGGGTGCGCATCACCAGCTCCGAGATGCCCGTGAGGCTGATGCCGCCGGGCACGAGCATCCAGAACGCGGGCAGGAACGCCACCTGCGTCGGCGGTGCGTTCTTGCGGTTGCGGATCAGGTAGGCCGCGGGCACGGCGACGAGTCCGCCGAGAAACGTGCCGGTCAGCGGGCCCGACAGGGCCTTACCGGCGAACTGCGCGAGATAGGTGATGTAGAGGACGAGCAGCAGCCAGCCCACCGAATTCTGCGGCGCGCTCGACCGCCACGAATGCCCGTACCCGATCAGCAGTACCCCGAGCAGCGGTGCCCACCAACCCAATTGGGCCGAACTCACCGGAACCGTCTGCAACTGCCCGAGCAGACTGATGCCCACGAACAGCCCGAAGGCCAGCAGGAACAGCATGTTGATGCCGTAGACGAGCCGACTGGCCCCAGCGACCATCGACCCGGTCGACAGCTCGATCGTGCCGTTGGTGAGCATCGCCCCGGGCAGCAGCGTCGCCACGGCGGGGATCAGCAACTGCTGCGGCTGACCACCGGCCAGCGCCCCGGGGAACCCGAACGACAGCATCGCGACCACGGCCGCCGCGACCACCGGCAGCGACGACTTCAGCAGGCGGAACCGGTCGGCCAGCTGGGTGAGCAACCCGACGATCAGCCCGAGCACCACGTACCCGACCAGGGCCCGCGCCCCGGGATTGAGCATCATGCCGATCCCGACCGTCAGCACCACATGACCGAGCAGGATCACCAACGGCGGACTGCCCGGTTTCGCCGACAGGATCTTGTCGAGGTCGGCCGACGCCTCGGCCGGCGGCGGCGCGTCCTGCTCGATCTTGTCGATGAGCTTGTAGAGCCCGGCGATCTGGTCGAGCGGCAGGGTGCCGACCCGCGCGTCGAGCATGTCGACCGCGGATCCCTCGCGCGTACGAACGCGCACGAACACCGCCGTGGGCAGCACCATGAAATGGATGTTGTCGGTGGCGTATCGCTTGGACAGCCGGTCGAGGATCTGCTGCACGCCCTGGGAGGTCTCGCCCGAGCCGACCAGCGCCACGCCGAGGCGGCACAGCAGGTTCAGCAGGTCGGCCGGTACCGGTGGGTCGTCCACCGGCGCCGGCCGGCCGGGGTACTGCGCGCGGGTGGTCGCCACGGCCTCGGCGACCCGCTTGCGCGCCGCCGCCCACGTGCTGATCCTGTGTTCGGAAGCCATGTCACCGCCGTCCGCAACCGTTGGGCACTGTGCACCTGGGTGAGATACCGCGAGTCTAGGCGAGCAGTGCCGTCGCGACGGTGTGGCGCCGGCAACCTACCGGCATCCGTACGGTCAGGAGTTCAGGGTGTTGAGCCGATCGCACGCGGTGACGTATTCGTTCACCAGTCGCTCGATCACATCGGCGCTGCGCTCCACCTTGTTCATCATGCCGACCACCTGGCCCACCGGATTGAAGTTCACGTCCTTGGCGGCCTCGGGGTAGCGGTGGCCGCGCTTGACGCCGTCGAGGGCCACCATCATCTGCAGCGGCATCGGCAGCGGGTCGGGAGTGCCGGTCGACTCCCAGGCGTCGGTCCAGTCGTTGCGCAGCATGCGGCACGGCTTGCCCGTCCACGACCGCGAGCGGATGGTGGAGTGGCTGTCGGCCTCGAGGTAGGTCTCCATCTGCGCGGGCGGCACATTGGCCTCCTCCACGGTGAGCCACAGCGAGCCTGTCCACGCGCCCGCCGCGCCCATCGCCAGCGCCGCCGCGACCTGCGCGCCGTTGCCGATACCACCGGCGGCCAGCACCGGAGTGTCACCGATCGCCTCGAACACCTGCGGCCACAGCACCAGCGAGGACACCTCGCCGCAGTGCCCGCCGCCCTCGGTGCCCTGGCACACCACGAAGTCGAGGCCCGCGGCCTTGTGGTTCATGGCGTGCTTCACCGAACCGCACAGCGCGCCGATCACCCGGCCGGAGTCCTGGATGCGCTTGATGACATCGTCGGGCGGGGTGCCGAGCGCGTTGGCGACGAGCTTGGCCTTGGGATGGTTCAGGATGACGTCGACCTGCGGGCCCGCGGTGGTCGCGGTCCAGCCGAGCAGCTCGTTGTGGTGTTCGCCGTCGGGCAGCGGCGGCACGTTGTGGTCGGCGAGGATCTGCTGGGCGAAGTCGCGATGGCCCTGCGGAACCATCTGCGCCAGTTGCTTCTCCAGCTGTTCGGGGGTCAGCCCGTCGACACCCTTGCCCTCGTACTTCGAGGGAATCACCAGGTCGACGCCGTAGATGCCGTTGACGTGTTCATCGAGCCAAGCCAGCTCCACCTCGAGCTGTTCGGCGGTGAAGCCGACCGCGCCGAGCACCCCGAGTCCGCCCGCATTGCTCACCGCCGCCACGACGTCGCGGCAGTGGGTGAAGGCGAAGATCGGGAATTCGATGCCGAGCTGTTCGCAGAATTCGGTACGCATACCGAACTGTAACACGTTCTAGTTTGGTGGAGAATGCCCAATTTCTAGAGTGCCGCGTCCTCCAGCGCCGACAGCGATTCCTCCAGGTGATCGAGCAATCGATGCAGGTCGGGCAGGGTGCGGCGGCACCCGACCAGACCGAAATCGAGGTTGTCGGCATTGGAGGTGAGGGTGATGTTCACGGCCTGGCTGTCCAGTGGGATGGAGAGTGGGAAGACCGCGTCCAGGCGCGCGCCGTTCCAGTACATCGATTCGCGCGGACCGGGCACATTGGAGATGACGATGTTGAACGGCGGCGCCGTCATCGACGCGAACCCCGGGAGCAGCATCGCCGCCATCGGGCTCACCACCGCACCCGACACGGCGAGCGTCTGCAGCGGACCGAGCCCGTGATACACCTGCTTGTTGCGCCGCATCGAATCACTCACCACCCGAAGGCGTTCCGCCGGGTCCTCGATATCGGTACCGAGATTGCACAGCAGCGCAGCCACTTTCACGCCCTGTGTGTCCAGGTCGTCCTCGTCGCGCAACGACACCGGAACCATCGCGATCAGCGGCTTGTCCGGTAAGGCGTTGTGCTCGAGCAGGTATGCGCGCAGCGCGCCCGCCGACATCGCGAGCACCACATCGTTGAGCGTGGTGCCGGTCGACTTCTTCACCTGCTTGAGCCGGTCCATCGACCAGCTGCGCACCGCGCACTTGCGGGCGCCGCCGATCGGCACGTTGAGCATGGTGCGTGGCGCCTCGAACGGGAGGGTGAGCTGCTGCTCGAGCAGCCCGGTCCTGGTGGCTTTCAGCAGCGCGGCCGCCGAGGAACTCGCCGACGACAGCGCGCCGAGCAGTCCCGTCTTCGGCTGCGCGGTCCGCGGCGTGCGCTCCTTGCGTGGCAGGTTCCACGGAACCGTCACCTCGGTCGCGAACGGATCGGTGGTGAGGGTGCGCTGCATGATCCGCTGGGCGGAGACGCCGTCGATCAGCGCGTGGTGCATCTTCGCGTACAAGGCGAAGCGGCCGTCGGCCAGACCCTCGATGAAATGCATCTCCCACATCGGGCGGTGCCGGTCGAGCAGCGCGCTGTGCAGGGTCGAGACGTGGTCGAGCAACTGGTCCATCCCGCCGGGCGCGGGCAGTGCGCTGTGCTGCAGGTGATAGTCCAGGTCGACCTCGTCGTCCTCGGTCCACGCCAGCTGTGGAGCACCCAGCCAGGTGGCGGGCCGCCTGCTGAAGGTTGGTCGAACGCTGTTGTCGGCCAGTAAGGTTTCGCGGAGTTCGCGAAGATAGTCGGGCCCGGCATCCTCGGGCGGTTCGAACAGTTGCAGTGACCCGACGTGCATCGGGTGTTCCCGAGATTCCGCGAGCAAGAACAGCGCATCCAACGGCGCTATGAGATCCATGCGAGATCGCCCCCTGACGACAGGTGATGGCAAAGATTTCAGATGATCGACCACGCTGTCGGGTACGGCACCCCTGCGTGCCGTATGTATCCACGCTACCCGGTGGTGCGGGGTGCCGTCAGCCGAACGTCGCGACCCTGCCGAACTCCACAGCGCACCACTGTTTCACCTCGTGCGGGGAAACAGTGGTCCGGACGAGGTTGCACCGGGCTGCGAATCAGTGCGTCCGCCGGGCTCGCATGCGATGGCGGATCAGGCCCTGACCGTTTCGGCTGCGCGTGGGTCGGCCGCATCGCGCGGATCATCGTCCAGTGCTTCGCTCGGGTGCTCTGATTCCGCGAGCGGCTGAGTCTCGGCGACCTGTTCGGGTTCGGCCTGGACATCAGCGGATTGCTGTGGCGCGGACGGTGGCTGCTGCGGCTCCACGGACTCGGGTGCATCGGAATGTGCTGTCGGCGGCGGGGTTTCGGCAACGGGCCGCACCGGTACCGGAGCCGGTTCCGCGCCTACGGTTTTCGAGGCGATCTCGATCCCGAGTTCGATCCGCGTGGTCTCCACCAGCGCCCGCTCCTGCTCGGCCGCATGCCGCATCGCCTTCTGCCACAGCGACGCCATCTCCTCGAGCTCCTCCACCGTCGCCTCCACATCGATGTGGAGCTTCAGGCGCTGCATGGTGATGTGCTGGGCGACGGTGAGCGTGCGCAACAGGTCTTCACACTTGTTGGGGATGCGGCGATGGGCAACCACCCGCAACCGAGTGAGCATCCCGCTCGGGCCACCCCAGATCAGCTTGTGGATCTGCGCGCCCGCATTGTCGATCTCCTCGGTCGTCAGCAGTTCCCAATCGCCACAGCTGGCCAGATCGGCCCGCACCGACGCCGAGGTCTCCAGGATCGAAGCGACCGCGGCGAGCACGGCCTCGCGCCGCCACGCCTCGTGATCGCGTTGGTCGCCGACCATGTTCGACAGCTCGACGTGGCGTTGCGCGGCGTCGAGCGCCTGCCTGCCACGCTCGTCGGCCGAGGCGATCGCGTCGCGGTGGGTTCGGTTGTTGGCGAGCACGCCGACCAGAACTGCGCCGGCGACGGGGAGCGAGCCGAGGAGTGGGAGCCACTGAGTCACCCGCCGATCATTGCACCGAGGCCCGTCACAGTCACCATGATCGGCGCGTCGGACCCCGATGTCGGTGCGTTCCCGGCGGGCGCGGACACGAAAAACCCGGTGCGACACGAGGTCACACCGGGTTCTTCGGCGTCGATCAGTTCGTCGCGGTGGTGGACGGCTCGACAGTGGTGCTCGGCGCGACCGTTGTGGTCGGAGCCACCGTTGTGCTCGGCGCGGGCGCCTGGGTGGTGGTTTCCGGGGCGGCGGCCTGGTTGGTCGCAGGCTCTTCGGTGGTGGTCGGCGGAACCGTCGTGGTGGACGGTGCGACGGTCGACGATTCGACGGTGGTCGTCGGCTTCGACGTGCTGGTCGCCGCCTTCGACGTGCTCGACGTAGGCGCGGCCACCTTGGACGTGCTCGGCGCCGCCGAGGTGGTCGTGGTCGCCGGCTTGGTCGGCGCGGCGAGCGCGGCCGTCACATCGGAGTCCTCCGGAGCCGACTTCGCGTCGACCGTCTCGCCCGCCTGCGCCTGCTTGGCCAGGTGTGTCAGCCAGGCGGCGGCGTACTCCGCCGAGGTCAGCGGCTTACCGTTGGCCGCATCGGAATCGCGCCAGTAGTCGAAGTGATGACCGGTGCCGTTGGGGCCGAGAGTGAGCTGGTACGGATCGCTCAGCGCGACCGGGATGGTGTTCTGGTTCGTGACGATCAGCCCGATGATCTCGTTGAACACCTTCTGCGGCAGGTACGCCAGCGGCGAGATCTTCTCGGCCGCAATCGTGTCCGCCTTCGCGGGTGCCTTGGTCTCACCCGGCTTGTAGTCCGGGTCCGACACCTTCAGCAGCACGTCGAGGAAGGTTTCGTCGCTGGCCATCCAATTCGGGTTGGCGGCGATATCGGAGAAGGCGGCCATCGCGATCCGGCCGAGAGTGAACGCCATGTCCTGGCCCGTCGCCGGGGTGAGACCGTCGCGCTGCAGATCGTCGACATTGATCTGCCTGCCCACGTTGGCGGCCAGTTGCAGCAGCGAAATGTTCTCCGGGGCGGCACAAGTCAGGTCGCCCTCGGAGCAGAACGAGGCGATCTTGCCGTTGAGGGCGCCGAAGTCGCCGCCCGTGGTGACGCCCTTGCCCGAGATCGGCTTCGTGCCGTCCTGGTACTTCTGGTCGAAACCGTCCGGGTTGGCGAACGGGTCCTCGGCGCCGATGAACGGGCCCTCACCCGCTCCGCGACCGGCGTCGGCGAACATCACCACACCGAGCACGTCGTCGGGGTCGACCACTCCGTAGCCGTCCGCCGGGTCGTCGTTGCCGATGCCCTCGGCGACGCGGCGGACCACGTCGGCGCCCTCGCTGTAGCCGACGATGGAGAACTTGGTGTCCGGGCACGCCGCGGAGATCTCACGCATCACCCGCTGGGTGTTGGCGACACCCGCGTTCACCGCGTCCTCGTAGGTCGACATGTCCGCCGGATAGGCGATGTACACGGCCGCGTACTGGCCTTCGGCCAGATCGTCACGTGGCGCGTTCACCACCGGGTCGACCCACACACTGCTGTGGTCGCCCGACAGCGCCGCGGGCAGCGGGTTGCCGTTGGCGTCGAGCAGCATGGCCGTGGTGCCCTCGACCGGGGTGTCGTTGCGTCCGGCCACCGAGATGGTCACCATCTCGCGGCACTCGGTCACCGATGTGGTGAGGGTGTATTCGGGGGAGGCGGGCTTCGATGTCACCGCGAACGACGCGGCGACGATGGCCGCGACCCCCAACGCCGCAGGCGCGGCAACAGCAGAAGCGATGCGATGTTTCGCGAGAAACGCACGCAGATTCATATGTTGATCCCGTTCGAACGACCTACAGGTGGGCAGGCCCCCCGACGGGCCGCATGTCACGAACCATGTCGCCCCCACCTGCAAGATCGTTACTGCGGCGTACGGGACCGTATGCCCCCATTTCCATTGTCATGTTGGCTCGCTATCGCCGCGAGGGTGATGGCGGGGGCCGGGTGATAGCGTCCGAATGGAACAATGACGACGTGAACCGACCCGTCATCCCCAGGTAGGACTATGACCTCGCACCTCCCGGCCGACACCGTGCACCTCGCGCTGCTGCCCGGCTTCCTCGACCCGGTGAACCTGCTCAACTCCTTCGGCACCTGGATGCTCGCCGGGCTGCTGCTTGTGGTGTTCATCGAGTCCGGGTTGCTGTTCCCGCTGCTGCCCGGCGATTCCCTGCTGTTCACCGCCGGGTTGATCGCGGCGTCGAAGTCGACCGAGATCGAACCGTTCGCGCCGATCGGGGTGCTGCTCGTGCTGATCCCCGTCGCCGCGATCCTCGGCGATCAGGTCGGGTACGTGATCGGTGCGCGCGGTGGGACCGCGTTGTTCAAGAGCAACGACGCCCGGTTCTTCAAGAAGCGCTATATCGACGAATCCCACGAATTCTTCGAAAAGCACGGACCGATCACCATCGTGCTCGCCCGCTTCGTCCCCATCGTGCGCACCTTCGCGCCCGTGGTGGCAGGCGCGTCCGGCATGCGGTACCGGACGTTCCTCGTCTACAACGTGGTCGGTGGTGTCGCCTGGGGTTCCGGTGTCACCTATCTCGGCTTCCTGCTCGGTCAGATCGCCATCGTCCGCGACAATGTCGACCTGATCTTCCTGCTCATCGTCGCCGTCTCCGTGCTGCCGATCGTCGTCGAGGTCGTCAAGCGGATGCGTCGCAAGGGTTCTCCCGACGACGACACCACCGAGCGCGTCAACTCCTGACCGGCCCGGCCGGGAAGTATGTCGCTTCCCGGCCCCGTCGGCCTCATCCGGCGATTTCGCGCACCGAATCCGCGATCGCCCGGAAATCCTTGCGCAGGATCGCACCGTGATTGCTCGGCACCTTCGCCCCGAGCTCGATGTTCTCGTTGCGGGCGACAGCCGAATCCAACCCCTTTCGGATCTTCTCCTGCTCGTCCTTCTTGCTGCCGAACGACGTTCCCGAAGCGATCACATACCGCACCGGAACTGTGATCGCGTCCAGCACCGGACCCAGCGCACTCTCCCGCGAGAGTTTCCCGAGCTCGATATTGCTCTCGGCCTGCTCGGCCGCTGACAACCGCGGCGTCAACCCTGTCGGCCGCAGCAACGGCATCACCCAGTTCAACCGCTTGAACAGTTTCCGGATCCGCTGCTCCATCGCGTCGTCGAGCCAGTCGTACGGAAACGCGCCGTCCACAAGCACCGCCCCGATGGTCCGCTCCGGATTCCGTTGCGCCCAATGCGCTCCCACGACCGCGCCATAGGACCACGCCACGACGATGGCCCGCTCCACACCTCTGGCCGCGAGCACGGCATCCACATCCCGCACCGCCGCCTCGAACGAGTAATCCTTCGAAGTCCTGGACTTCCGCCCACGCCCCCGCTCGTCGAAGGTGATGTGCCGGAAGCCGTCACCCAATTCGGCAATGGTCTTCTTCCAATAACCCTGGGTAGCGAACTGCCCGTTCAGGTAGATCACCGGAATCCCGTCGCCACCGGTGTCGGTCACCGCCAGCGCGGTGTCGTCCACCTCGACCATGCCGCTCCACGCATTACCCCGAGTAGTTCCCTGAGCAGTCATCACTCACGCCTTCCAGTCGTTCTCGCCGTTACGAGAACCACTGTCACGTCGTCCCCTGATACCGCCCTGACATCCCACCTACACGCCCGCTGACATACACGGTGACCAGGTCACCACAGCTGTCCAAGTCGGCTCCTAGTGCCTTCCAAACCTCGGGGAGCATCCTCGGAACACATGCGAAGTCCCAGGAAGGAAGCCGAAATGCTTGTTATTACCGGCCAAGTCATTGCCACCGTCGCCGTCCTTGCCAATGCCGTCGTCTACGGCACCGATGTCTGCGGGGCGGTGATCATGCGCTCGGTGTATCGGAAGCTCGACGACGCGACGGTCACCGTGAGTGCGGGGTGGGGTCACTACTACGGCGACAAGCGCATGCCGGTCATCGGCGCCGGAGGCATAGTGACCGCGGTGCTCACCCTGCTGATCGCGCTGCTGGCCGGCCAGCTGGGCGCCGCCGTCGCCGCGGCAATCACGGTGGCGGCTCTATTCACCTGGCTCGCCCTCTACGTGCGCATCGCCAAGCCGATCAATTCCCAGCAGACCGCCGCCGCTCTGTCGGGCATCATTCCGCCGAATGCCCGGGCGCTGCAAAACAAGTGGGACAGCATCCTGAAGTATCGAGTCGCCCTGCAGTTCAGCGCCATCGCCGGCTTGTGCGCCGCACTGATCCTGTTCTGATCCGTCACCGTGGTGAAGGCCGCAAATGTATCGCTCCGAAACCGATCAGCCGCGCGCCATATCCACGAATCGGCTCAAATGCAGCTGGTGCGCAACGGTGATCGTGGCCGTCGGACCGTTACGGTGCTTGCCGACGATGAGGTCGGCTTCGCCGCCACGCGGGTCATCGCGTTCGAACGCGTCCGGGCGGTGCAGCAGGATGACCATGTCGGCGTCCTGCTCGAGCGAGCCGGACTCGCGGAGGTCGGACACCATGGGGCGCTTGTCGGTTCGCTGTTCCGGACCACGGTTGAGCTGGGAAATCGCGATCACGGGAACTTCGAGTTCCTTGGCCAGCAGCTTGAGGTGACGCGAGAATTCCGAGACTTCCTGCTGCCGCGACTCGACCTTCTTGCCCGAGCTCATCAGCTGCAGGTAGTCCACCACAACGAGTTTCAGATCATGACGCTGCTTGAGCCGCCGCGCCTTGGCCCGAATCTCCATCATGGTCAAGTTCGGCGAATCATCCACGAACAGCGGCGCCTCACTGATCTCACTCATCCGCCGCGCGAGCTTCGTCCAGTCGTCATCACTCATCCGCCCGGACCGCATATCACCCAGCTTGATCTTCGCCTCAGCCGAAAGCAGACGCATCACAATCTCGGTCCGGCTCATTTCGAGCGAAAAAATAACACTGGCCATGCCGTGCTTGATCGAGCAACTACGCATGAAATCCATTCCAAGGGTCGATTTACCGACACCAGGCCTCGCGGCGACGATGATCATCTGACCCGGGTGCAGACCGTTGGTGAGCTCGTCCAGTTCGGTGAAGCCCGTGGGGACGCCGAGGGAGATTCCGCCTCGGGAGGCGATGGAGTCGATTTCGTCCATCGTCGGCTGGAGGAGTTCTTCGAGGGGGGTGAAGTCCTCGGTGGTGCGGCGTTCGGTGACCTCGTAGATCTCGGCCTGGGCGCGGTCGACGACCTCGGCGACGTCCTGGCCGTCGGCGCCTGCGTAGCCGAACTGGACGATGCGGGTGCCCGCTTCGACGAGGCGGCGCAGGATGGCCTTCTCGGCGACGATCTCGGCGTAGAAGCCTGCGTTGGCGGCGGTGGGGACGGTCTGGGTGAGCGTCACCAGGTAGGCGGGGCCGCCGATGCGCTTCAGCTCGCCACGGCGGTCGAGGCCGGCGGCGACGGTGACGGGGTCGGCGGGTTCGCCGCGGCCGTACAGGTCGAGGATGGTGTCGTAGACGGCCTGGTGGGCGGGGCGGTAGAAGTCGCCGGGACGCAGCACCTCCACCACGTCGGCGATGGCGTCCTTGCTCAGCAGCATGCCGCCGAGGACGGACTGTTCGGCAGCCATGTCGTGCGGGGGCTGGCGGCCGAAGTCCTCGCCAGGGGGCTCGGGTGGAAACTCGGTATGCGCGCGGTCACCGGTGGTAGTCACCAGAATCGACCGTCCTCTCTGCCCGCGGAACCGGGGGTTTCACATCGATGTACTCGTTGTACTCCCGGGCACCGACACGAGTGCCAGCAATCGGTTCCCTGCACGATTCCCGGGGTCACGTGCGAGGCGATGCGATGAACCTAGGCGACGTTTTCGAGCCACGCCAAACCGACATGTGCACACAACTGTGGATAACTTGGGGGTAGTTCACCTGTTGTTGTGCAGCCCCTGTGGAAAACGTGGGGAAAACCCAGGTCAGTGCGGTAGAACGCCCTGATAGACAGCCCTTTACCAGACTTCGACCCTGTGGATTAAAGAAGTTGCGGCGTGTCGGCGAACGTGAACAACCGGGCGTGTTGGGTAAACAGCGGGCGTTCACGTTATGACCGGAGTCACAATTCTGCCGGTCGGTTTCCTCGGTAATCCACAGGCTGAATAACAGGAGGTCAGGCAGTTGCCGACTGTGGGCCAGGTTACTCGGCCACAACGAACCCAAATCTCGGCTACTCACCAGCTATCGGAGAAGATCCCTCGACGAGGGCAGCAGAAACCACCCCCGTGACAACACGGGGGTGGTTTCCGGCGAAACTAGTTCGCAGTGACCTCGAGGTCGAACTTGGCAACCACATCGGGGTGCAGGTGCACCACGATGCCGTGCTTACCGGTCGCCTTGATGTGCGACTTCGGCAGCTCGATGCTGCGCTTGTCGACCACGGGGCCACCGGCGGCCTTGATGGCCGAGGCCACGTCGGCGGTGGTGACCGAACCGAACAGCTTGCCGCTGTCGGCGGTCTTCACGGCCAGCGAGACACCGGTCAGGCCCTCGATGGCCTGCTTCAGCTCGTTGGCGTGATCCAGGTCGCGCACCTTGCGGGCGTCCTGGGCGCGGCGGATGCCGTCGACCTGCTTCTGGGCACCACGGGTGGCCTGGATGGCCAGACCGCGGGGCAGCAGGAAGTTGCGGCCGTAGCCGTCCTTGACCTCGACAAGGTCGCCGGGGGCGCCGAGATTGTCTACATCAGCAGTGAGGATGAGCTTCATCTGTCCGACTCCCTTTCTCAGCGAGCAGTCGACACGTAAGGCAGCAGAGCCACCTCACGCGAGTTCTTGACGGCAACGGCGATGTCACGCTGGTGCTGCACGCAGTTGCCGGTGACGCGGCGGGCGCGGATCTTGCCGCGATCGCTGACGTACTTACGCAGCAGCGTGGTGTCCTTGTAATCGATATTGACGATTCCGGACTTGCTTTCCTTGCAGAAAGCGCAGGCCTTCTTCTTCAGTACCTTTTCGCGCGCGGGCGCTTTAGGCATGGTTTTCTCTCCGTACTATGAGTGCCGTTCGATCAGAACGGCGGTTCGTCATCCATGCGGCCGCCGCCCCCGAAGGAGCCGGCCGCGGGCGCGCTACCCCACGGGTCGTCGTCGCCGGCATTACCTGCCGGGCGTCCGCCACCACTGTTGGCGTTGTAGCCGCCTGCGCTTGCACCACCACCGGCATTACCGGAACCACCACCGAAGCCACCGCCTCCGCCACCACGACCGGCCTTGGAGACCTTCGCGGTCGCGTACCGCAGCGACGGGCCGACCTCGTCGACCTCGAGCTCGACGACCGTGCGCTTCTCACCCTCGCGGGTTTCGTAGGAGCGCTGCTTGAGCCGTCCGCTCACGATCACGCGAGCGCCTCGGGTCAGGCTTTCGGCGACGTTCTCCGCTGCTTCGCGCCAGATGTTGCAGCGCAGAAACAGTGCCTCGCCGTCTTTCCATTCGTTCGAATTGCGATCGAACACACGGGGAGTCGAAGCGACGGTGAAATTCGCCACCGCTGCGCCCGCGGGCGTGAAACGAAGCTCGGGGTCTGCCGTCAAGTTTCCGATGACGGTGATGACCGTGTCGCCTGCCATGGGGTTCCTCCTGCTCGGGGGTGCAGTCCACATCCTGGATTTGCGCTGAGCCTAAAGCCAGGCTCCGACACAAAGGAGGTGAACTACTTGTCGTTGCGCAGAACCTTGGTGCGCAGCACCGTCTCGTTCAGGCCCAGCTGGCGGTCGAGCTCGCTCACGGTGGCCGGGGTCGCGGTCAGGTTGACGATCGCGTAGATGCCTTCGGCCTGCTTGGCGATTTCGTAGGCGAGCCGGCGGCGGCCCCAGATGTCGACCTTGTCGAGCTTGCCGCCCTCGGTCTTCACGACCGAGAACAGATTATCCAGGGACTGCCCGACGATGCGCTCGTCCAGGCTGGGGTCGAGGATGACCATCACTTCATATTGACGCACGGACCAATCACCTCCTGTGGACTGGTAAACGGCCACGGACTTTCCGTGGCAGGAGGGTTCGTTGCGTCAGCAACCCGCCAAGGCTACATGAGCAGGTAGTTGCCGACGAAATCGATCTTCGCGGCGGGTATGCACCGGGCGCCGGGGCAACAGCCGCTTAATGTGGTCGACATGACCACGGCCGTACCGCAGCAGCATTCGGCACGCCGTGCGGCGACAGCCACGGCGTTGACCTTCCTGATCGTGCTGTTGTGCGGGCTCACCCTCGCCCTTGCGTATGCGAACAAGGCGCGGTGCGCGGGCGGCGCGATCGACGAATCGGGCCGCAGCCTGGTCTTCGAGGAGCGCAAGGACACCGCTGTCTGTTATTCGGATATCCAGTTCCTCTGGCTTGGCCGCGATATCGACAATCACGTTTTCCCGTACGTCGACGGTGCCATCACCGACGACGGCGCGCTCACCGGTGGCGCCGTCGAGTACCCCGTGCTGAGCGGCCTGCTGATGTGGGCGGGCGCGATCGGCGCGACCAACGACGCCGACTTCCTGTGGCATTCGGCGCTGCTGCTCACCCCGTTCGCCCTGCTCACCGCCTGGATGCTGGCGCGAATGGCCGGTCCGGCCGCACTGCTGTGGGCGATCGGCCCGCCGCTGGTGCTCTACGCCTTCCACAACTGGGAGCTGCCGGTGGTGTGCACGGCGGTGGCGGCGGTCTATGTGATGACGATGCTGACCGGTCTGTCCGTGCGGACCCGGGGAATCATCGCGGGGGTACTGCTCGCGCTCGGTTTCTGCCTCAAGATCTATCCCGGAATCTTTTTGCTGCCCTTGGCCTTCTACGTCCTCACCGAGGGTGCGCCGCGTGACGGGCGCCGCTTGCGCGAACTCGATGTGGCAGGCGCGTCGCAGACACTGCTCGCGGCGATGGCGACGGCGGTCGCGGTGAATCTGCCGTTCGTCCTGGCGGGCGTCGAGGGCTGGCGGGCCTCGATCACCTTCCAGCAGATGCGGCAGGCCGACATCACCACCAATTCGATCTGGTACTGGGGTCATCAAGCCCTGTTCGGCCGGACCGCCGAAACGTCGGCAAGCTGGCACACCATGGTCTCGGTGGTCTCACCGCTGCTGATCTTCGCGTCGTTCGCCCTTGCCCTGTGGCTCGGTTACCGGCGCTGGACCCCGGCCTCGGCGTTCCCTTGGGTAGGCGTGAGCGGTGCGATGCTCGCCGGTTTCCTGCTTTTCCACAAGGTGCACTCACCCCAATACACTTTGTGGATAATTCCGTTCCTCGTGTTGCTCCAGGTGCCGTGGACACTCGTCGCGGGCTACCTGATCGCCGACATCGCGGTCGGCGTCGGCGTCTTCCGTTACTTCGCGGCGATGGGCGAGGGGAAGAACGTGCACCTCATGGAAGGCATCGTCCAGTTCGGTGTCTGGGCACGGGTCGTCCTGCTCGTCATCCTGTTCTTCGTGTTCCTGCGGGCTGGTCCACGCCGCACCGACCAGAGCGTCTCAGGACAGCTCCGGCGCGAACTGCAACCGGCCTGAGAAACGACAACGGCGGCGGATCCGTCGAGGATCCGCCGCCGCAGGTCACCACGTCTAGACCGACGCGGGTTCCTTGGTGTCTTCGATCGCGTCCGGCTCCGCCTTGCGGTTGCGGATGATCGAGCTGATCAGCGCCGCGCCGATGAACGCCACACCGATCAGACCGGTGATGAGTTCGTCGACGTGCACACCGATCGAGACCAGCAGGATCGTGGCCAGCGCACCGATCGCCCAGTGGGCGCCGTGCTCGAGGTACACGTAGTCGGCCAGCGTGCCCTGGCGGACCAGGTACACCGTGATGGACCGGACGAACATCGCGCCGATGAGGCCGAGGCCGAGCGCGATGATGATCGGGTCGGAGGTGATGGCGAACGCGCCGATCACGCCGTCGAAGGAGAACGACGCGTCGAGCACCTCGAGGTAGAGGAACAGGAAGAACGCGGCCTTACCGGTGGCCTTGACCAGCGTGGACGGGCCGCCCTGCGGGCCCTCTTCGAGCTCCTCGGTGTGGAACATCGAGCCGAGACCGTCGACGAGGATGTAGGTGATCATGCCGAGCAGGCCGGCGATGAGCACCGTCGAACGCTTGTCGTCGGCGGCGAGGAACTCCGCGACCAGCACCAGGCCGGTGCCCGCGACGACGACGGAGAGCATGTCGAGCTTGCCCGCCTTCGCCAGCGGCTTCTCCAGCCAGCTCAGCCAGGTGATCTCGCGCTCTTCGAAGATGAAGTTCAGGAACAGCAGTGCGAGGAACATGCCGCCGAAGGCCGCGATCTGCGGGTGCGCGTCGGTGAGCAGCTTCTCGTAGCTGGGGCTGCCGTCGGGGAAGGTGAGGGCATCGTTGGCCGGCGGGTTCAGCGCCAGGTCGAAGGCCTCGACCGGGTTCAGTCCGGCGGTCGCCCACACGATGGCGAGCGGGAACACCAGACGCATACCGAACACGGCGATGAGGATGCCGACGGTCAGGAAGATCCGCTGCCAGAATTCGCTCATCCGTTCCAGCACGGTGGCGTTGATGACGGCGTTGTCGAACGACAGCGACACCTCGAGGATGCCGAGGATCGCACACAGTGCGAGGGCGGTCAGACCACCGTAGAGGTAGGCCACGACCAGCGACAGCACCGTGATGACGATGGACAGGCCGAAGATGCGCGTTATCACGCGGAGGGACCTTTCTGTGTCACACGAGCAGGGGGCCCGCAGTGACAAGCCCCCTGCTCATGATGATGACTAGACGTTGACGCCGTAGTCGCGGGCGATACCGGCCAGGCCGGAGGCGTAGCCCTGACCGATGGCGCGGAACTTCCATTCGGCACCGTTGCGGTACAGCTCACCGAAGACCATAGCCGTCTCGGTGGAAGCGTCCTCGGACAGGTCGTAGCGGGCCAGTTCGGTGCCGTTGGCGCGGTCGACAACGCGGATGTAGGCGTTGCGCACCTGGCCGAACGACTGCTGACGGGTCTCCGCGTCGTAGATCGAGACCGGGAAGAAGATGCTCTCGATGGTCGGCGGGGTGTTGGCCAGGTCGACGTTGATGACCTCGTCGTCGCCCTCGCCCTCACCGGTGGTGTTGTCGCCGGCGTGCTCGATCGCGCCCTCGGGCGACTTCAGGTTGTTGAAGAACACGAAGTGCTTGTCGGACACGACCTTCTTGTCGGCGCCGGTCGCGATGGCGCTGGCGTCGAGGTCGAAGTCGGTGCCGGTGGTGGTGCGCACGTCCCAGCCGAGGCCGACCGCGACCGCGGTCAGGTTCGGGGCCTCTTTGGTCAGCGAGACATTGCCGCCCTTGGACAGACTGACACCCATGCGGGAATCCCTTCGGTTAGTCCGGTGTGTCGTTTCCCAGCATGTCCGAATCGCCGGGTACCGCTACGACAGTAATAGGTTTCGGCGAACTTGCGTAGGAACAACCGAGAGCCCTGGTAGCGAGGGGGAATCTCCTACGATCGAGCACAGCGGGCGGGTGACCGCTGCGTGGTTCGGAAAGGGGATACGCCGGTGACACCTCGCAGACGCGGATGGTTCAGGTCGGGGCCCGACAATGGCTGGATCAGTGGGGCGCGGGCCGCGACGGCCGCCGCCTTCCTCGATATGGATCGCAGGCAGACGGCAGCGGAGGCAGGTGTGGCGGCGAGCGAGCAGGTGTTCCCCGAGCGCCACATCGGCGCCGTATGGGAACCGGTGCGCGCGCGTTGCTATGCCGCGTCGGGCGCCTATCTGAGTTTCACCGACGAGCTCGACAGCGCCGAGGCCGCGGGGACGGCGATCGCCGACGGTCCGGCCAGGGCCGACGCGCTGGTTCGTGAGCTCGCCGACGCCGCGCGCGGGGTCGACGAGTTCTATCACGCGCATCGGGCCGGCCTCGAGCACGCGGTGAGTGTGCGGGCGTCGGTGCCGCAGTTGCTCGCGCAGGTGCGGGCCGAGGCCGAGCGGGAACTCGCCGCGGCCGAGTCGTCGGAGTATGTCTCCTACCCTTCGGTGGCCGCGGGCGTGCGGAAATTGAGTGAGGCACTGGTCACAGCCTCCGTGGTCGATCCGGGTACCGCCGTCGCGGCTGCCCGGGAGGTCGCGACCGAGGTCCGCCAGTCGTGTGTGGAATTGCGGGAAGTGTTGGCGCAGGCACCATCTCGTGCCAACGCCGCGTCCAACGCGATCGCCTCGGTGACCACCCGGCTGGCGGCCGTGCGCAACCGGGCCGACGCGCTCGGCCCCGCGTACTCGGCGTTGTTGCGCGAGTTCAACGCTGCGAGTTCGGCGGATCTGACGAACAATGAACGCGAAAGCCGGCGCGGTATCGAGGCCGCGGACGCGGCGCTGGTACGCGCGCGTGTCGCGGCTGCCGATCGCGACCCGGAGACCGCCCTTGACCTGACAGCGACCGCGCGCGAACACCTCGCCGAGTCCGAACAGCTCGTCGATGCCGTCACCCGGCGGCTCGAACTGTTGCGCGAGGTACGTGCGGACCCCGAAGCGCAGCTACGCACCGTACGATTCCGGCTGCGGGACGCGCAGATGCTCGCCGTCGATCGAGGGCTGGTCGGCGAGTGGGGTTCGGTGCTCGATGCGCAAGCCGAACGCCTCGATCGCATAACGGCCGGACTGACCGGTCGTCACCCAGACTATTGGGCGTATGTTTCTGAACTGCGAACCGTCGCGGAGTTCATCGCCGGAGTGGTCGATCGCATGCGAAAAACCGTAGGAACCGACAGCACTTAGGACCGCACACGACATGACACGGGTCGACGAATGAGGTGGGGGGAATGACCGCAGGCTACGCCATCGCACCGGAGGTGAACCTGCGAAAGCAGGTGCCGCTGCGCCACTTCCACAACTTGCAGGGCCCGCGCAGCCGTGAGTTGTTCCTGGTGGAGCCGGAACCGATCCCGGGAACCGCCGACCGCGAACTGCTCGCCACCGCCCTCGGCGCCACCCTGTACGTGCCCGCGACCCGTCCCGATCTGGCCGCGACGATCCTGCGTCGCGCCGCGCGAGGAGTGTGCTCGATGGTGATCGACCTCGAGGACGCCGTGGCCGACCATCAGGTCGACGCCGCGAAGGAACATGCGGTCGCCACCCTCGACCTGCTCGCCGGAGTCGCGGACCCCGTGCCGATGCTGTTCGTCCGGGTGCGCGACGTGCAGACCGTCACCGAATTGGCCGACCGGCTCGGCCCGGGCGCCGACATGCTCACCGGTTTCGTCTTCCCCAAGTTCGACGCCGTCACCGGGCCCGCCTACCTGGCCGCGCTCGACGCGGCCGGTGACCGCCTCGGCCGCCCCGTCTACGGCATGCCGGTGCTCGAATCGGCGAACCTCGTGCATCGCCAGACCCGCGACGAGCAGCTCTCGCGCATCGCCGAGCTGCTCGCCGAGCATCGGGACCGGTTGCTCGCGGTGCGCATCGGCGCCACCGACATGTGCTCGACCTTCGGCATCCGCCGCGACCGCGACCTCACCATCTACGACGTTCGGGTGATCGCCGACGTGATCGCCGACATCGTCAACTACCTCGGCCGCGCCGACGGCACCGGTTTCATCATCACCGGCCCGGTGTGGGAGTACTTCGCCGACCACGAACGCATGTTCCGTCCGCTGCTGCGCACCGCCCCGTTCGAGGAATCCGACGCGGTGCCGTTCCGGCAGTACCTGGTGAGCCGCGATCTCGACGGGCTGCTGCGCGAGATCACCCTCGACCGAGCCAACGGCATCCAGGGCAAAACGGTGATCCATCCGTCGCACGTGGCCGCCGTGCACGCGCTGTCGGTGGTGACGCACGAGGAATACGCCGACGCGCTGCACATCATGGAGGCCGATGTCGGCGGGGTGGCTGCCTCCGAGTACCGCAACAAGATGAACGAGATGCGCCCCCACCGCAGTTGGGCCCGCCAGACGCTGGTCCGGGCTCGCGCGTTCGGGGTGGCGAACAAGGGAGTGTCCTTCGTGGATCTGCTGACAGCGATGATCGCGGAATGAATGCCGTGAGCACGACCGACATGCCGTGGGCCACCGTGCATCTGGGGATTCGCCTGCACCACGGGCAGGCTTTCACCGCCTGCGGCTCCTCGGACGGTTCGTCGGCGGTGACCGCGATCGACCCCGCGCCTGTCGAGCCGGGCGCCGCATTGCCCGATGCGCTGTCGATCGATGAACTGGTGCGTCCGGGCTTGCGCCGTAATCCGCGCCGCGCTCATCTGCTGGTCTCCACGGTGCTCGGCAAGCATCTGCCCACGGACCCGCGTGTGGTGATCGGCGCCGGTAACCGCCTGGCCGACCTGGTGCGCGACAAGCTCGGCGACCGAGAGGCAGTTGTTCTCGGATTCGCCGAGACCGCAACCGGTTTGGGGCACTGTGTAGCGGCGCGACTCGAGGCCGGCTGCTACCTGCATTCCACCCGGAGGAGCGAGCCCAGGGCCACCACGCTCACCGGTTTCGAGGAGGGCCACTCGCACGCCACCTCCCACCAGTTGCAGCCCGCGCCCGCCGAGATCTTCGCCAACGACCTGCCGCTGGTGCTTGTCGACGACGAGATCTCCACCGGCGATACGGCCATCGACGCTGTGCGCGCCCTGCACGAATTCGCGCCGCGTTCGCAGTACGTGCTGGCCTCGCTGGTCGACTTGCGGACCGCCGCCGACCGGGACAAGTTCGAGAAGTTCGCGGCCGAACTCGGGGCACGCATCGACACCGTTTGTCTGGCAACAGGTCTGGTCGACCTACCCGCCGGACTCGTCGACGCGGTGGCGGCTTTGTCCGAGCCGCGACTCAATCCCCGATCGGTTCGGCCGGGTTCGTACAGCCGCATCGAATTGCCTTGGCCGGACGCTGTTCCCGAGGGTGGGCGGCACGGCGTTCTACGCACCGACGCCGCGGCTTTCGACGACGCCCTGGCCATTGTCGTCGACGAAGTGCGGGCACATTTGGACGCCGAGTTCGCTGGTCGGCCGGTCATCGTGCTCGGCCACGAGGAACTCATGTACCTGCCGGTGCGTCTGGCCGCCGGGCTGGCCGACGCGGGGATCCTTGCCCGCTTCCAAACCACCACCCGCTCACCGGCTTACGTCCTCGACGAGCCGGGCTATCCGCTGCGCCGAGGTTTCCGCTTCACCGCCCCCGAACCCGACCCGACCGCCCAGCGCTACCTCTACAACGCTCAGTGGGAGGGTGAGAACCCGGTCCTGCTGGTCGTCATCGACCCGCCCGCCGACACGCCCGAACTCGTCGCCCCCGGCGGTCTGGTCGATGTGCTCACCGCGTCGGGTGCCGATGTTCTGGTCGCCGTCGTCCCGGGCGCCGATCCCCGCGAGCTGCACGCCGCTCGCCTTGCGCAAGCGTCGGACGAGGGGGCGCCGCGCGATGCCCGGGGTCGGGAAGAGCTGGTGACTATTGATCACTGGGTCGTAGAGTCGCGTGGTACCGGTGAGCTCGCTGTCGGGCCGAACGACTTCCCTGCTCCGCTGCACGGCCCGAACTTCGGCTCGTACGCGCGCGAGGATGTCTCGTGGCTGCTCAAAGACCTCTCCGACATCGACCTGGAAGCCGATGTGGCCGAGCGGGAACGACGGATCCAGGCAGGCAAAGCCCACTACGCCGAGTCGCTGCCGGTCGAGTACCAGCCCGACGCCGCCTACCGCGAACTGTTCGACCACGTGCTCGCCGAGAGCGCCGAGCGGCTCGCCCTGGCCGTGGCGACGGTGGCCGAATTGGTCGTCGCCGAACGCGGCGAGAACATCGTGCTGGTGTCGTTGGCCCGCGCCGGTACACCGATCGGTGTGCTGATGCGGCGCTGGTTGGCCAGCGGTATCGGTCGCCCGGCTTTGGACGCGCCGCACTACGCCGTATCCATCGTCCGCGATCGCGGCATCGACTCGGTAGCCCTGGATTACCTTGCCAACCATCACGATCCGTCCACGATCGTGTTCGTCGACGGCTGGACCGGCAAGGGCGCCATCACCCACGAACTCACCGCCGCCCTGGACGCCTATCACGCGGCGGGCGGCGCCAGGTTCGACGACGAACTCGTGGTGCTGGCCGACCCGGCCAATTGTGTGCGAACCTTCGGCACCCGTGACGATTTCCTCATCGCCTCGGCTTGCCTGAATTCGACTGTCTCCGGACTGGTTTCACGCACGGTCTTGAACGAAAAGCTGATCGGTCCGCGTGACTTCCACGGCGCCAAGTTCTATCGCGAACTGGCCGCCGACGACGTGTCGAACAAACTGATCGACACCGTCACCGCCGCCTTCGAAGCCATTCGTGACAAGGTGCCCGCCGCGGTCGCCGCGATCCGGGATTCCGATCGAACTCCCGACTGGTCGGGCTGGGCGTCGGTGGAGAAGGTGCGTGCCGAATACGGCATCAGCACAGTGAATTACGTGAAGCCCGGCGTCGGCGAGACCACCCGGGTGCTGCTGCGCCGCGTACCGTGGCGGGTGCTGGTGCGGGAGGCCGACGCACCCGAGCACGCCCACATCCGTCTGCTCGCCGCCGCACGCGATGTCCCGGTGGAGGTGGTGCCGGATCTGGCCTACTCCTGCATGGGCCTGATCAAGGAGCTATCGCAGTGACCGCCCTGTTCGCCACCGACCTGGATCGCACGATGATCTTCTCGCGCAACGCCTTCCACGGCGCCGAAAGCGTCGAGAAGGAATGCGTCGAGTATTACGAGGGCGAACCCCTGTCCTACATGACCACCATCGCGATCGCCCGTTTGCGTGAGCTGGCCGCGAACGCGCCGGTGATCCCGACCACCACCCGCACCATCGAACAGTTCCAGCGCATCGAATTGCCCGGTGCGCCGTGGCGTTTTGCCATCACGAGCAACGGCGGCAATATCCTCGTCGACGGCATTCCCGATCCGGCGTGGCGGTTGTCCATCGACGATCAGGTCAACGCGACCGGCGCGACCTTGGCTTCGGTCGGTGCCGAGTTGCGTTCGCGGATCAGCGATTCCTGGGTCACCAAGTATCGCGAGGCCGACGAATTGTTCTGCTATCTGGTCGTCCGGCCCGAGGCGGTCCCGGCGGGTTTCCTCGCCGAATGGGACACCTGGTGTCGCGCCAACGGCTGGTCGGCCTCCCAACAGGGCCGCAAGATCTACACCATGCCCGACGCGGTCTGCAAGAGCCGCGCCGTCGCCGAAGTCCGCCGCCGCCTTACCGAATCCGGCGAATTACCCGAGGGCGCGCGACTGTACGCCGCAGGCGACGGCGCCCTCGACGCGGCCATGCTCGAATCCGCCGACGCCGCCATCCGCCCCCGCCACGGCGAACTCGAAGAACTCGCCTACACCGCCCCCAACCTGACCGTCACCACCGCCGCCGGCATCCTGGCCGGCGCGGAAATCCTCGACTGGTTCCACGCCGCCCTCCCCGTCGCGGATCCGGTCTAGTACTGCTGCTGACCCGCGAGTTTCTGGGTGACGACGGCCTGGATGCGTTGCAGGCCGCCCACGCTCACGCCGCTCTGCAACTGACCTTCGATGGTGCGGACCAGGGCGTTGTCGCTCATCACCTTTTCCGAGGACTGGATGAGGACGGTGCCCGCGCCGGTGAAGTCGAACTGGCGTTCCTCGCCGGAGGTGGCGCCCATCGCGGCCGCGCCCGCCGAGAGGAAGCCGGTGATCCAGCCCTGGTCGTAGTGGTGGCTCGGGGACGGGCAGTCGGCCCAGCCGACGAGCGCCTCGGGGTCCACCCGCAGCGGGGGTTCGGCGAACATCACCGGTCCGTTGGACGAGGCGAGGAACTTGCCGGTGCCGATGAGGGTGAGGAAACCGGGCACGATCGACTGTTTCAGCGCGAGGCCCGGTTCGAACGCGAGCAGGTTGGCGCCGCGAATCGTGAGGTTGCCGTCCTCGAGATCGTAGGAATTGATGTCGTAGCCGCGGTCGCCGATGATGAGCTTGCCGTGGCCCTCGGCCACCACGTACTCACCGGCGAACAACGGTGCCGAGAACTGGCTGCTCACCATTTGGGTGAGATGGCCCTGCAGACCGTGCGTGAGCAGCTGGAAATTGATCTGCCCGTAGTAGGCGATCATGGCGCCCTTGCGCATGAACCACGGCCCGGTCAGGTCGATGCAATAGGCGTAGCTGTTACCCGGAATATTGTCGCTGGCACCGAGATTCATGGGGGACAGGATTTCGCTCATGACTCACAACTTCTCTTCGGAGGCCTGCACATACACGACACCCTGACCGTGGCAATGCAATTGCATCGCCTCGCCCGATCCGCGACCCACCGCGTCGCGCCAGCTCATCGCCGCCTTCAATTCGGTCTGCACGTTTCCGTACGCCGCGACGAATGCCTGCGGGTCGACGACCACCGGATTCGGTCCGCCCACTTGCAATTCCAGGAATCCGCCGTGCGCCAGCAGCACCGCCGAACCCTGACCGCTCAGTTGCGTGGTGAACATGCCCTGCCCGGTCGCCACACCCGCGGCGGCTCCGCGCAGCGCACCCATCAAGCCACCACCGCCACCACCACCGGAACTGGCCACCGACACCACCGAGGCCTGCAGCCCGGCAGTGTTCGCCAGCAGCCGCGAGGCCTCCACCCGTAGCACCGCACCGGGCTGCATCTGCACCACGTGCACCTCGAGTCCGGCGAATCCGTAATGGACGGAACCGTTTCCGCGCGCGAGCATGGTCCGCTCGTGTTCGCCTGCCATCATGGCGCCCGCCATGCGCATCAGCCCACCGCCGCCGCCCATGCCGCCACCCGCGCCGGGAATCTGGTGTGGGGAGAACTGCACCTGGCCGGTGTAGAACAGCATCGCGCCGGTGCGCCCGACCACCCCGCCCGCCTGGGCGACGTCGACCTTGACGACCTTGCTGTTGACCTTCTCGAACATCGTCGCTTCCCTTACCGTTCCGCGGGCTGGATCAGCACAACGCCCTGGCCGTCCCACCGCAGCGAGAACGCCTCGCCCGCGTCCTGGCCGACCATCGTGCGCCAGGAGACGTCGGTGACGAACGACTGGTTGAGATTGCCGCGCGCCGCGACGAACGCATCGGGGTCCACGATCAGCGGGTACTGCGGCGACACCTCGAGGTGGATCAGCGGCCCACCGGCCGACAGCAGCGCAACTTGGCCCTGACCGCTCACCGTTGTGGTGAAAAGGCCACTGCCCGAAGACATTCCACCCACACCGGCGAACCGCACGTCGGTGCGCAGATTGCCCGCGAAGGCCAGCAACTGCTGCGACTCGACCTGCAACGTGTCGTTGTTCAGGTTCACCACGGTGACGTTCTGGCCGTTGACCGCGAAGAACACCCGGCCGTTGCCGGTGCACTCCATCAGCGACAGCTTCTCGCCGGTGGCGCGGCGCTTGAGACCGTTGAGCACGCCCTCGCCGCCGCCGAAGCCGGCCGATTTGAACTGCACATTGCCCTCGTAGGCAACCATCGAGCCCGCGATCGCGCGGATACTGGTCCCCGCGAGATGTGCCTCGATCACTTTTTTCGATTGTTCGAACAACTGCGCCATTCCTGGCCCCTTTGTAAGGCGGGTGCGACGCCCCGATCCGAGTGCGACGTCACCCTAACCGATCGGGAGGCTGAACGCCCGGGCCCGGTTTCTCGTACAGTGACAACAAGACCGCACCGACAAGCGAAGGGTCTAACTTGTCTGCAACACTCGCCAAAGGCCAGAACGGTCCGCTGGCCGTCAGTGACGTGGTGATTTCGCTCCAGCTCACGGCACCGGCCGATCTGTCCGCGCTGCTCGTCACCGAGCAGGGCAAGGTCCGCACCGACGCCGATTTCGTGTTCTACAACCAGCCGAGCGGTCCGGGTGTGGACCTGCGACCCGGTCCGGCCGGGCAGCCCGCCTCGCTCGCGGTGTCGCTGCCCGCCGTGCCCGCCGAGATCGACCAGATCCGCGCGGTCATCACCCTCGACGACGCGAACAGCAATTTCGGTCGTTTCGCCCCGCCGACCGCGATCATCTCCGACGCCGCGGGCAACCAGCTGTACTCGTACCTCATCGAGGGCCTCAACGCCGAGTCGATCGTGATCGCGTTGGAGCTGTACCGCCGTCAAGGTGGCTGGAAGGTGCGCGCCGTCGGCCAGGGGTACGCCGGTGGGTTCGCCGCGCTGGTCACCGATCACGGTGTGCAGGTGGATGATTCGCCCGCACAGCCCGCCGCCGCACCGCAGCAGGCCGCCCCGCCGCCCCCGGCGCCGAGTTACCAGCAGCCCGCGCCGGCCTACGCGCCGCCCGGTGGGGGTTACCCGCCGCCCGCACCGCCGCAGCAGCCCCCCGTGGGTGGTGGCTATCCGCCGCCGCAGCAGGGTGGTTACCCGCCGCCGCCCGGTGGGGGCTACCAGCCCGCCGCCTCGCCTGCCGCGCCGCCGCAGCCGACCGGGGAGATCAGCCTGAGCAAGGACCGGCCGGTCAGCCTGCAGAAGGGTCAGCGGGTCACCCTGCGCAAGGAAGGCGCCGCGCTCACCTTCGTGAAGATGGGGCTGGGCTGGGACCCGGTGCGCACCCGAGGCATGTTCGGCAACCGCACCGTCGACATCGACCTCGACGCCTCGGTGTGCCTGTTCGCCGACCAGAACCTGGTCGACGTGGCCTACTACGGTCAGCTCTCGTCCAAGGACGGTTCGGTCCGCCACCAGGGCGACAACCTCACCGGTGAGGGCGAAGGCGACGACGAGATGATCCTCGTCGACCTCACCCGCATCCCCGCCCACATCTCCACGCTGCTGTTCATCGTCACCTCCTACAAGGGACACACCTTCGAGCAGGTGCAGAACGCCTTCTGCCGCCTGATCGACGGCACGACCAACGGCGAACTCGCCCGCTACACCCTCGCGGGCGGCATGCCGTTCACCGCGATGGCGATGGCGAAGGTGTACCGCGTCGGCGGTGACTGGAAGATGCAGGCGCTCGGCGAGGGATTCCAGGCCAAGCATCCCGGCGAGGCCGTCCCGCAGCTCGGCCGTTTCCTCGGCCGCGACTGACCTTCCGCACCACACAGCAAGGCAGACACCGTGATTCACCTGAAGGCAGGGCAGAACACCGCACTGACCGCCGACTCCGTGCGTTTCACCGCGCAGACCACGGGCACCGTCGAACTCGGCGCGCTCGTGGTCGGCGAGGATCTGCGGGTGCGCGACGAACACGATCATGTGTGCGCGTCGCGACCCGCGGCTCCCGGTGTGCGGTTCGGTGGCAGTTCGGTGGAACTGACCCTGTCCCAGGTGCGTTCGGACGCGCACGCCGTGCTGCTGTTCGTCGCCGCCGGGCACGTGCTCGGGCCGGTGACCTCGTTGCTCGCCGAGAACGATGTTCCCGCAGCGGAATTCGTCATCTCGCCGACGGCGGGTGAGAGTTCGCTGATCTGTCTCGAAGTGTACCGGCGGGGGTCGGGCTGGAAGTTGCGTGCGCTCGGCCAGGGTTATGCCGGTGGTGTGGCTCAGTTGCTGAGCACACATGGCGTTCCTGGCCAAAGTCCCTCGGGTGCCGCCGCTTTCGGGCACAACGCGGCAAATGGCGTGCAGTCGGCGACCGGTGGTTTCGGGTCGGGCGCGCAGGGCGATTCGTTCAGCGGTAGTGCCCACGGTGGCGTACCTGGCGGTGCTGCCTTCGGCGGTGTGCCCGGCGGTGCTGCGCACGGCGGTCACGTTCCGGATGGGACGGTACCGGTGGCGCCGGTTCATGGAGCAGCCGCGTCGGCGGGACCAGCTTCGGGTCATGCTGCTGCCTCGACCGAATCGCTCGCCCAACCGACGCCCGCCCCCGGCATCCCCCTCGAAGTCGACCACGGCCTGCAGCGTATGTGGATGATCTTCGAGGACGCCGCACGCTCCGCCGCAGCCCTCGTCTCGGCGCGCGACTACGCCGCCAAGCGCCTGGATCAGGAACTGTCGGAAGCGGTTTCGAATCCCGCAACCCGCAATACCCCTGCCGCCGACGCCGCCCGTCAGGCCGCGCAACGCCGTCACGACGAGTTGGTCGGCCGCGCCGATGCCGACCACCGCCGCGACAGCGACATGCTCGCCCGCGAGATCGCCGAGGCCGATTCCGTGATGCCCGCGGCTCTCGCCTCCTGGCTCGCGCCCGCCTGGACCACCCGCGCCGCCGCCAGCGACGGCATCCGCCTCGGCGAACTCTACGCACCCGACCGCGGCGACCTGCGCGTCCCGTATTGCGTTCCGGTGCCGCTGAATCGGCCGCTGTGGGTCGACACGGAGTCCAGCGCGGCCGCCTCCCGCGTGGTCGGCGCCCTGCTGGCCCGCCTCGTCGCCGCCATCCCCGACCGGCCGACCCGCATCGACCTGATCGACCTCACCGGTGGTCTACGCGGCCTCGCCACACCTCTGTCCCCGTTGCTCGCGGGCCCGGTGATCGCCGACCACCTCGACATCTCCCCGCGCCTGGCCGAACTGGCCAATGCCGCCGAACTGGCCGAAATCGCCTACCACGCAGGCGAAGTGGCGCCCCCGAAAGAACACCGCATCCTGGTAGCGGCCGACTTCCCCCACGGCTACCAAGCCACCGACGTAGTCCGCCTCGGCCAGCTCATGGTCCGCGGCGACCTCATCGGCCTCTCCCTCCTCATCGTCGGTACCGCCACCCCCGACGCGGCCGACGCCCCCGCCACCCTCCTCTCCCAATCCTGCCGCCACCTCCCCACCCTCCCCGGCACCCCCCTCTTCGACCCCTGGACCGGCAACGCCTGGGAGCTCGACCTCGACATGCTCCCCCTCGAACCCGAACTCCAGGCCCGCTACCTGCGGATGTAGGACCGCTCAGTAGACGCGGGACGGTCCTGCGTCTACTCGGACGGCGTCCGGATGCGCGGGGTCGGTCCAACTCCTCCGTGGTTGAAGGAAGTGTGGGAGCCAGGGGAGGAGGGGGTCCGGGGCGCGGTCGAGGATGCCGCCCGCTGGGTCGTCTACGTGGTCGCGGCGGACCAGGTCGGCTTCGGGGCGCAGGATTTGGTAGATGATCATGGCGCACAGGCCGACGACAGCCAGGTCGCGCAGCACCACCGTGGCGGTGAACCACTGTTCGGGGAGGCCCTTGTTGTCCTCGCCGAGGTAATAGAACATGCGTGGTACCCAGACCAGAGCGTCGATTGTCATCCAGGCCAACAGGATTCGGCGGTGGGGAAGGGCCAGGACGGCCAGGGGTACCAACCACAGGGAGTACTGCGGGCTCCACACCTTGTTGGTGAGCAGGAACGCGGCGACCACCAGGAAGCACAGTTGGGCGAGGCGGGGGCGGCGGTTCGCGGTGAGTGCCAGGTAGGCGATCCCCGCGCAGGCCAGCACGAACAACAGGAGCGAGACCGTGTTCAGGATGGTCGGGGGCTCACCGTGCGACAGCGGACCGTCGAAGCCCTCCCAGCCGGTGAACGAGGCGATCACGTTGTAGATCGAGTCGGGGTCGGCGTGACGTGTGGTGTTGAGCCGGAAGAACTCTCGCCACCCGTTCGGGAACAGCACCGCGATCGGCAGGTTCACCGCACCCCACGTGCCGAGGGCCGCCGCCACGGCCAGCGTGGCCGAACCGAGCGGACGCTGCGCGAAAACCTGTGTCCGCGTCGGGGTCGCACGCAGCCAGGCCAGCGCCGCTGCGAGACTGTCGATATCGCGTAATCGCAGGCCTGCTTGGGCGGCGGGCACACGTTGCATCGGATCGGTGCGCAGACACAGCACGATGATCGGTCCGAGCAACAGCAGCGGATACAACTTCGCCGCACCGCCCAGACCGAGCAGCACCCCGGCGAGCACCGGCCGCCGCCGTGCCCACGCCAACAACCCGGTGGCCGCGAAAGCCGTTGCGAGGGCATCGAAATTGGTGAAGATGTGCACGATCACCAGTGGCGACACCGCGATCAACGCGGCATCCCAGACCCGGCGCCCGGCTAGTCGCGACGACGCCCACACCGTGATCAACCACCCCACGGCCAACCCGAGCGCGACCACATTGAAGTACACGACAACCGACAGCGCACCGGGTAGCGGCAGGTGATCCCACACATTGCCGATCTGCATGGCCGCGTACTGGTAGAGCCCCGAAAGCACCGGGTACTCCATGTATCTGACCTCGGTGCCACCGTCGGGTGTCGACTCGAGCCAATACTTCTTGTACGGGAACGCACCCTCGTTGAGCCGCTCGGCGCCGTAGAGCGGCACCGTGTCGGAGTAGCACATGGCCACGTATTGGCGGCCGTTGTTCCAGTCGAGCATCAGCCCGCCCGCGCCGTCGTCGGTCTGCTGGATGCAGCCCGCCTTCGTCGCCCAGCCCAGCGCGAGGAAGACCACGGTGAAAGCGAACAGCACCCGCAGCGGCGTCCAGAACCGGACTCGGCCGATCAGCGCGTGCGCGCCGACCGGGCCGCCGATCACCGTCGACAGTTGCGAGGTGAGGGAATCGTTGCGGCTCGGGCGGTCTCGCGCATCGATCGAACGCAGGTCCGGTGCCAGTGGGGCGGGCGACACGTACCGCGGCTCGCGCCCGGGCCAGGTGTCGTTCGGCGCCGGCTGGTCCGCGAGTTGCTGATCGGTCACGACATCCGAGGCTACCGGTGGCTATCGGGAACGCGTCGGTGTGGCTCCCGCGCCGCCGCTCTCCTCGTCGTCGTTGCCGCCACCACCAGGCCTGCCGTTGCCGTTGCCGTTGCCGGGCGACTCACCCGGCGTCGCGGTCGGCTGACCGGGCAGCGGGCCGGTGGTCGGCTCGGCCTGCTGCGGCGCCTGCACGGCGGGCTGCTGCACACCGGGCACGGGGATGCGGATGCCGGGCAGGATCTCCACCTGCGACGGCACGATCACCGGCGGCGCGACGGTCGGCGCGGTGGTCTCCGGCGCCGTGTAGGGTGCCGACCATTCCGGCACACCGGCCTGGCCCTTGATCGCGGCGGGCTTGGGGAACGTCTCGGTGGGGGTGCCCGCCAGGGCGCCGTCCATCGTGGCCTTCCAGATGTCGGACGGCAGGCCGGAACCGTAGATGTGCGAGCCGCCGTAGTTCTTCAGCGGGTCACCCTGTTCGGTACCGACCCACACCGCGGTCGACAGCGACGGCGTGTAGCCGACCATCCAGGCGTCGCGGTTGTTGCCGGTGTCGCCGAGCTGGTGGGTACCGGTCTTGGCGGCCGATTCCCGGCCACCGGCCAGGTTGTGGTTGTTGGAGTAGGCCGCGATCGGCTTCATCGCCGCGGTGACATTGTCGGCGACGGCCGCGCTCACCCGCTGCTCACCGGCCGGTTCGCCGCGATCGAGCAGCACCTGCCCGTCGGCGGTGACGACGCGCTGCACGAAGTGCGGTGCGTGGTACATGCCGGAGGCGGCCAGCGTGGCGTAGGCCGAGGCCATGTCGAGCGGACGCGACTGGTACTGGCCGAGGATGATGCCGTTGTTGGGGCCCGCGCCGTCGGGTTCGGTGAGCGTGGGGCCCACGCCCGGCAGTTCCTTGGCGATGCCGAGCTTGTGACCCATGTCGGCGATCTTCTGCGGACCGTTCTGCATGTCGAGCTGCATCCGGTAGAAGCTGGTGTTCAGCGAACGCTTCAGCGACTCGGCGATCGTGCACATACCGCACGACTGGCCTTCGACATTGTTGATCTCGATGCCGTTGACCTTGAGCGGCGAGCTGTCGTACATCTGCGACAGCGGAATGCCCTGCTCGAGGTTGGCGGCGAGACCGATCACCTTGAACGACGAACCGGTCGGCAGACCCGCGTTGGCGAAGTCGTAGCCCTGGCCGTCCTCACCGCCGTAGTAGGCGCGGACAGCACCGGTGCGCGGGTCGATGGACACCACCGCGGTGCGCAGGTTCTCGGGTTCGCCGTCGAGCTTGTTGCGCGCGGCGTTCACCGCGGCTTCCTGCGCCTTCGGGTCGATGGTCGTGGTGATCTGCAGGCCCTCGGTGTTGAGCTGCTGCTCACTGATCCCCGCGGCCGACAGTTCCTCGAGCACCCGGTTCTTCACGTGGCCCTCGGGGCCGGAGTCCAGGCTGTTCTCGCCGAGCGACGCGGCGGGCACCACGGCCGGGTACTGCATCGACTGACGTTCGGCCGCCGACAGGTTGCCGCCGGAGACCATGCCGTCGAGCACGTAGTTCCAGCGCGACTTCGCGCCGGTGGGGTTCTTCTCCGGGTCCAGCAGCGAGGGCAGCTGGATGGTCGCGGCGAGGACGGCGCCCTCGGACACGGACAGCTCCTGCACCGGCTTGCCGAAGTAGGCCTTGGCGGCGGCGTCGATGCCGTACGCGCCACGACCGAAGTAAATGGTGTTCAGGTAGGCGGCAAGGATTTCCTCCTTGCTCCACTGGCGGGCCATCTTGGCCGAGATCACCAGCTCGTGCATCTTTCGGGTCATCGAGCGCTCGTCACCGACCAGCGCGTTCTTCACGTACTGCTGGGTGATGGTCGAACCACCACCGGCGCTTTCCTTGCCGAGGATGTTGTCGCGGGCGGCACGGGCGAAGCCCGACACCGAGAAGCCCGGGTTGGTGTAGAAGTCGCGGTCCTCGGCGGCGATCACGGCATTGCGCACATGCGGCGGGATCTGGTCGATGGAGACCTCGGTGCGGTTGCCCTGCGGCGGAACCACCTTGCTGATCACGCTCGTGCCGTCGGAGGCGTAGATCATGGCGACCTGATTGGTCTCCAGATCCTCCGGCTTGGGCACAGACACAGCGGTGTAGGCGACGAGGAAAACGGCACTCGGCACGACGATGGCCAAGGCCATCAGGACATACATTGTCCGGCGCACGGCACGCCACGGCGATTTCTTGGTCACCGAACCATCCCTACCCGAGCCGTCGTCGCCCCCGCCACCATCGCGGCGATTGCGTGGCCCGACCGGCGGGGGTGTGCCGCCGGTACCGGTGGCGCGACGTTCACCCGTGGTCGGTCCGCCCGGACGACGACCCGCGCCCGGTCGCGCGGCGACGGGTGTGCCACCGGTACGCGGACGACCCGCCTCCTCGCGCACGGTCCGCGGCGGATGACTCGCCCGCACCGTCGACTCGTCGACACCGGGACGGGGAAGTTTCTGAGTGGCGCCGGCAGCCCCGGCGGCGGGCGCGGCCGGACGACCCGGCGCGGGCCTGCCCTGCGGCGCACCGGGACGCTCCTGCGGTGCACCGGGTCGCTGCGGCGGCTGACCGGGCCGACGCGGCGGCATCCCACCTGGCGGCGGCGCGGGCTGACGGTTCTGCGGCTGCGGACCACGTGCACCCGGCGCGGGCCCACGCCCGGCCGGTGCGGGCGGACGCCCACCCGGTCCACCCTGCGGGCGCGGCGGTCCGGCGGGCGGCGTCGGCCGACGCGGCGGCCCGACAGGACGATCACCGGACTGCTGACCTGGTTGTGCACCCCGCGACGGGCGGCCGCCGCGCGGATCGTCACCGTAGGGGGAGGGCTCGTAGGGCGAACTCACTGACCAGATCTCCATAACTCGTAAGGTTCGACCGGCACACAACATCCGCGCCGGAGGACCGGCGCGGATATTTTGCACCCCGAACTGCGGCGCGTCACGCGGCCGCTGTCATTCGGCCGCAGAGCGACGTCCCGCTCTCGGTCCCGCCCGGCGACGGGCGGGCGCGGGCGCCGACCCGAGCACGTACGACTGCACCAGGTGGTTCCAGCTGCACGAGCGGCACACCTCGACGACATGCACCGAGAATTCCTCGTTCGACTCTGCCATCCGCGTCAACTCGTCGGGTGTGCGCGCCGACCCGGCCGCCTGGCCGAGCCCGTCGCCGAACACCCACGACACCAACGTCAGCTGCTCTTTCCGGCAGATCGGGCAGGTCACCTCGCTGCCGCGGCCATGGAACTTGGCGGCCCGCAGCAGGTAGGGATTGGCATCGCACACCTCGGCGACGCCGACCCGCCCCGCGTAGACATCGGCGAGCAGCGACCTGCGCCGGAGCGCATAGTCCACCACCTGCCGCTGAATTCGCACGATCACCAGAGTAGCCGGGATTGATTTCCACCGCCGGTGCCACCGCTTGTTGCCCCCGGCGGCCTTAGACTCCCGATACCGGGTACTTTCCGGGTCTTTTCGCAGGTGAGGCATGGCAAGTAGATGGCAGATTCTCCACAGGCGCGCTCCGTCGCCGATCCCCGGACAAGGGCGCGTGATATCGATCGCGCCGAGGTGTCGACCGTGCTTGACGCGGCCTACGCGGAGGGCCAGCTCGGTGCTCAGGAGTACCACGACCGGGTGAAACGGGCCGGTTCGGCGCGCACACTCGGTGAATTGCGTGGTCTGACCGCCGATCTGCAGTCGCCGGCGGTCTTCGGTCCGACCACCGAACGGAAGCGCTTCGGCCGCAAGCATTCCGGCGAGTACCCGGCCAGGACCAAGGCGCGCGACGACGACCGGGCACGCACGATCGCCGCCCTCGACACCGCCCGCGCCGACGGTCAGCTCGATGCCGAGGAGCACACAGCGATGACCGAGTTGGCCGCCGAAGCGCGCACGCTCGGTGAGCTGACCACCCTCGTCGCCGAGCTGCAGCAGCGCCCGGCGCCACCGGTTAAACCCAAGGCGCGCAACACCTTCCGCATCGTGACGATCGCGGCCGTCGTGCTCGCGGCGGTCGGCGGCTTCGCCTGGACGATCCGGGACGACGAACCGGCCGCGAAGGAAACCGCCGCGTCGGTCGACTACGACGCGGCGCCGCCCCTGGTGATCCCCACCCCGAACCTCAACACCGTCGCCGGGTTCGTACAGTTCCGCGACGACTACCGCATCAAGTTCGGCGACGCCGTCGTCGACGAGGCAGTGCTGCACGACGAGCACGCCTCGGCGGTCCGCCGCGCACCCGACAACGGCGACTGGACCGTGAGCTACACCTATCGCGGCGGTTTCGAACGCTCGAATTCGCAGGTCACCACCCGTGACCGCAAGGCGGTCGACATCGACCTGGCCCAGGTGAACACCGACGCCCTCGCCGCGGTGCTGAACACCGCCGCCGCCACCCTCGGTGTCCGCGACGGCGTGGTCACCCACTACCGGATCGCCAACGACACCTGGGTCGGCAGGCCCTCGATCACCGTCTACGTGCGCAACGAGGTCTCCCAGTCCGCGCATCTGGTCCTCGCGCTCTCGGGCGAAGTGCTGAAGACCTACCCGTACGAAAGATGACGCCATGAAGACCACCTCCCCGGCGAAGAACCTGCGGGCCCGTGACGCCGACCGCGCCGACGTGTGCGCCCTGCTCGACGCCGCCCTGGCCGACGGCCAGCTCACCGAGGCCGAGCACGGCAAGCGCACCGCCACCGCCATGCGCGCCGAGACCTTCGGCGACCTCGACCGCCTCGTCGACGACCTGCAGATCCCCGACGGGCTGGCCGCCACCCCGGTCGCGCGCGGTGTACCCCGCGCCCCGCGCCGCTGGTGGCTCCCGGTGGGCGCGGTCGTCCTCGCCGGCCTGGTCGGCGCAGGTGCCGGTCTGCTCGGCCGCAGCACCGTCCTCGCGCCGCCGCTGCCCGATCTCACCACCGGCAACGGCTTCGCCCATTTCCTCGCCGACTACCGCGCCGAATACGGAAGCGCGCTCGCCGACGAGTTGACGCTCTATCCGGAGTACGCGCTGGTCGAGCGCGATTCCGGGAAGCCGGGCAAGCAGGACGAGCTGCAATATCGCGGCGATTTCGACCGGTGGGGTTCGTCCGGTTCGCGACCGCCGGGCACCCGCTCGTTCGACCTGGCCACGGTCGACCCGGCGAAGTACGCGCGCCTGATGTCAGGCGCCCCGCAGACCACCCGCGTGCCCGGTGGCTGGGTGTCGCACGTGCTCGTCCGGTTTCCACCGGGTGGCGCCAAAGATGCCGAGCCGGAAATCAGCATCTACGTCAAGAACGAGGCCGAGCAGAGCGGATATCTGAAGATCCGGCTCAGCGGCGAACCTATCGCGGTGTACCCGGCAGACTCCTGACCTGCTGATCCGCTCGGCCCCGACGGTCGGTCCCCCACCCGTGTGAGGGATACGACTGCACCCTGATGTATCGCTCCGATATAGTGGGAAGTCGCATCCATCGGTTAGGTCCGTTCGGCCTGTCAGGCCGTCATAGTCAGGGAGTGAGGTCGGCATGCTCGAGTTGGCGATTCTCGGCCTGCTCCTCGACGCGCCCATGCACGGTTACGAGCTGCGCAAGCGGTTGACGGGCCTGCTCGGGGCGTTCCGGGCCTTCTCCTACGGTTCGCTCTACCCGACGCTGCGCCGGATGCAGGCCGACGGGTTGATCGCCGAGGAGATACCGGAGGGCGCGACCGCGCGCCGTGCGCGCCGCGTCTACCGGCTCACGCCGGTCGGGCGGGAACGGTTCAAAGAACTCCTCGCCGATACCGGTCCGCAGAACTACACCGATGACGGCTTCGGTGTTCATCTGGCCTTTTTCAGCCGCACTCCCGCCGAGGCGAGGATGCGGATCCTGGAGGGCAGGCGACGCCAGGTCGAGGAGCGCCGAGAGGGTCTGCGGGAAGCGATCAAGAAGGCCAGTGGCTCGCTGGATCGCTACACCCGCCAGCTCCACCAGCTCGGATTGGAATCAAGCGAGCGCGAAGTGCGCTGGCTCAACGAGTTGATTGCGGCGGAGCAATCGACGAAGGCGGCACCACAGAAAGAGGGAAAGAGCGGCCATGAGTGATGTCAACAAGGTTGGATCCGGCGAAGTACGCGTCGCGATCGTCGGTGTGGGCAACTGCGCATCGTCGCTGGTGCAGGGCGTGCAGTACTACAAGGATGCCGACGAGAGCGCGACCGTTCCCGGCCTCATGCACGTCAAGTTCGGTCCCTATCACGTCAAGGACGTGAAGTTCGTCGCCGCGTTCGACGTCGACGCCAAGAAGGTCGGTTTCGACCTGGCCGAGGCCATCTTCGCCAGCGAGAACAACACCATCAAGATCTCCGACGTGCCGCCCACCGACGTGACGGTCCTGCGTGGCCCGACCCTCGACGGCATCGGCAAGTACTACGCGCAGACCATCGAGCAGTCCGAGGCTCCGGCGGTCGACGTGGTCAAGGCCTTGAAGGATGCCAAGGTCGACGTCCTGGTCTCCTACCTGCCGGTCGGCTCCGAAGAGGCCGACAAGTTCTACGCCCAGTGCGCCATCGACGCGAATGTCGCGTTCGTCAACGCGCTGCCGGTGTTCATCGCCTCCGACCCGGTGTGGGCCAAGAAGTTCACCGACGCCGGTGTGCCGATCGTCGGTGACGACATCAAGTCCCAGGTCGGCGCGACCATCACCCACCGCGTGATGGCCAAGCTGTTCGAGGACCGCGGCGTGGTGCTCGACCGCACCTACCAGCTCAACGTCGGCGGCAACATGGACTTCAAGAACATGCTCGAGCGTGATCGCCTGGAGTCGAAGAAGGTGTCCAAGACCCAGGCCGTCACCTCGAACCTCACCGGTTCGCTGGCAGGCAAGGTGCACGACCGCAACGTCCACATCGGTCCCTCGGACTACGTGGAGTGGCTCGACGACCGCAAGTGGGCCTACGTCCGCCTCGAGGGCCGCGCCTTCGGTGACGCCCCGCTGAACCTGGAGTACAAGCTCGAGGTGTGGGACTCGCCGAACTCGGCGGGCATCATCATCGACGCCGTCCGCGCGGCCAAGATCGCCAAGGACCGCGGCATCGGCGGACCCGTCATCCCGGCCTCGGCCTACCTGATGAAGTCCCCGCCGGAGCAGATCGCCGACGACGTCGCGCGCACTCAGCTCGAGGCGTTCATCATCGGTGCCGACTAGTCACTGAACGAATAAGGCCGGGCACCCGATGGTGTGCCCGGCCTTTTTCGTGGGACTCAATCCAGGGAGACGTACACCTCGACCGAGGTGGGCCCGGTGTAGCGCTCCAGTTCCGCGGTGTGGGAGCGGGTGATGGTTCCGGCGTTCTCGGCCTTGATCACCTGGGCCCAGGCGGTGCGCAGCAGGTCGTAGGGCTTGTCGGAGACGACGAATTTGGCGTAGCGGCCCGCGGGGATGCGGGTCAGGACGTCGCCTTCGTCCACGTCGTCGAGGCCGGCCACCTCGTAGCCGAGGACGGCTACCGCGTGGTCGTTCTGGCCGATGTAGGCGGCGGTCCGGGTGACCGGCTTCTCGCGGGACAGGTAGCGGTCCCAGGTGAAGTTCACCAGGTCGAGATCGCGGGCGGTGACCTCGCGACCGGCCAGCGGGACGGTGAGTCCGGCGATCAGGCTGTTGTCCAGGGTGACGATCTCGAAGTCGGCGGTCATCGGCTGTCCCCGCTCTGCGCGTCGGTCAAGGAAACGAAGATCTCGACGGTGCGTTCGTCGGGGTACTGCTCACAGTCGCCGGTGTAGGCGCGCACGAACTCACCCGCGGCCTCGGCGTCCCACACCTGCCGCCACAGGGCGACGATGGTGTCGCCGATCTCGTCACCGTGCGCCACGAACCGCGCGTAACGGCCCGCCGGAATGCGGGCGAGCACGTCACCCACCTGCAGGTCGGCCAGGGTTTTGCACTCGTAGCCGACGATGTGGGTGAGATAGGAGTTGATCTCGGGCGCGAAGTCGACGTACCCCGTCGCGAACGGTCCGGGTAAGTCCTGTCGTGCCCGCAGCCGCTGCCACGCTTCCACCACTTTGGCGCGTCGTGGCCCCTCCACAGCGAGCGCCGGACTGCGCAGCACAGTGCCCGCGATCAGCATCTCGGGACGGTCAACGACATTGAAATCCACCTGCGTAGCCCCTATGTCTAGTCTCGTCGTCGCTCGAGCGCACATCTTCCCGCATGGATACGACAGGTTCCGCGCCGGGATTCCGCCGGCGCCCGATCTCCGGATGCGCACTGGCCAACGATGTTGCCATGTTCGTGCAGATGTGTGGTCACGCCTGTCCAATCCGTGATCTATCGCGGTGCATCACCACCGAGTCCGGGGAACCATTCGCCGGGTGTACTCGGGCTCGGAGCGGGCGGGATGATGATGATCGGCGCCGGATTGCGTGGTGTGTCGCTCGGTGGGTTGAGGATGTCGAAGCCACCACCACCGCCGCCACCGGACGAGGGCGGCGGAGCAGGTACCAGTGACCCGCTGCCGCCCAGCGGCGGAGTCGGGAATTCCTCCGCAGGCGAACCGGCGAGCGCGGTGTCCATCGTCTGCTTCCAGATGTCGGCGGGCAGCCCCGAACCCCAGATCGGGTTGCCGCGTCCGTCGCGCAATGGCTGCGGATGCTCCGTGCCCACCCACACCGCCGTCGACAGCGACGGCGTGTACCCGACCATCCAGGCGTCCTTGTTGGCCCCGGTCTCGCCCAACTGGGTCGTCCCCGTCTTGCTCGCCGACGGCCTGCCCCCGGCCAGGCCGTGGCCGTTGGAGTAGTTGGCGATCGGCTCCATCGCCCGCGTGGTCGCGTCGGCGATGGCCGGGCTGATGCGCTGCTCCGGCTCCGGAAGTTGTTTGCCCCTGCGGGTTTCCGGCGGACCGCGATCGAGCAGCACCTGACCGTTGCCGGTGGTCACTCGCTGCACGAAGTACGGCTGCCGGTACACCCCCGACGCGGCGAGCGTGGCATACGCCGACGCCATATCGATCGGCCGAACCTGGTACTGCCCCAACACGATTCCGTTGAGCGGTGGCTCGCCGTTCTCGGTGAGCGTCTCGCCCTCGACCCCCGGAATGTGCTCGGGGATGCCCGCGAGATGCGCCGCCTGGGCCACCGAGCGTGGACCGTCGGCCATCGTCATGGTGAGCCGGTAGAAACTGGTGTTGAGGGAGCGTTTCAGCGCCTCGGCCAGCGAACACCGTCCACACGAGTCGCCGTCCACATTCTTGATGGTCGTACCACGATCGGTGATGGGCGAACTGTCGATCGCCCGCGTCACCGGGATGCCCTGCATCTGGGCGGCGACGAGCGCGAAAACCTTGAAGGCCGAACCGGTTTGCAGCGGTGCCTGGGCGAAGTCGAAGCCGGTGCCGTCCTCGCCGCCGTAGTAGGCGCGCACCGCACCGCTTCGCGGGTCGATCGACACTACGGCCGCCCGCAATTCCGGTGGCTGCCAAGAGGATCGAGCGCGCACGCTGTCGACGGCGCCCGCCTGCGCGACCGGATCGATGGTCGTGGTGATCTGCAGGGCGCCGGTATTGATGTCGGCGTCGGTGAGCCCGGCGGCGCGCAGTTCCCGCAGCACCATGGTGCGGATGTGGCCCTCGGGCCCCGATGCCTCGGGTTCGGTCGCCACGTCGTCGAGGGCGAGGATCGGGGGGAACACCGTCGCGTCACGGTCGCCCGGAGCGAGTACGCGCATCTCGACCATCCCGTCGAGCACGTACTGCCAGCGGGCCCGCAACTGGTCGAAGTGGGTTTCCGGGTCGAGCACCGAGGGGGAACGGATCACCGCGGCCAGCACCGCGCCTTCGGCCAGTGTCAGTTCCGGCACCGGCTTACCGAAGTACGCCTTGGCCGCCGCCGCGATGCCGTAGGCGCCGCGACCGTAGTAGATGGTGTTCAGGTACGCGGCGAGGATCTCGTCCTTGCTCCACTGCCGCGACATCTTCGCCGCGATGATGAGCTCGCGCATCTTGCGGGTGACGGTGCGTTCGGAGCTCAGGAAGGCGTTCTTCACGTACTGCTGGGTGATCGTCGACCCGCCACCGGCGTTGTCGTGCCCGGCCAGGTTGTCCCGTGCCGCGCGCAGGAACCCGCTCGTGGAGTAACCGGCGTTGGTGTAGAAGGTGCGGTCCTCGGCCGCGAGCACCGCCTCCCGCACGTGCATGGGCACCTCGGTCAGCGGGATCGGGATCCGGTTGCCTTGCGGCGGAATGATTTTCGCCAGCACCGTTGTGCCGTCGGCGGCCAGCACCGTCGCCGGTTGCTCGACGGCCACCTCGCCCGGTTCGGGGATCTCCGAGCTCCAGTACACCGCGAAGAACAGCAGCGCGGGCACACACACGAAGATCACGAACAGCGCGAAGACCAGCCGCCGGATCCGCTGCGCCCTGGTGCGTGGCTGGCGGGGTTCCGGGTCGTCGTCGCCCGCCAGCCGGGCAGCCTGGGCTCGCCGGGCCGCACCCTTGCGCGGCTGCTGCTCGCGCAGAGGATCCCGGAAGCCTGCGATCGACGTATACGGCACGTCCTCGTCGGAACGCCCGCGCCTGCCGGCCACGACCATCTCCTCCCGTCGGTGCAGGCGACTTTACCCGCCTGCACCGGCATAACCCGGGAGGAGCACGCCCGTCAGCTCTTCACGCCGCCCGCGGTGAGGCCGGAGATGATGCGGCGCTGGAAGATCAGCACCATGATCACCAGCGGCACGGTGACGATCACACCGGCCGCCATGATCGCCGCGTACGGCTGGACCAGCGGGTCGTTGCCGGAGAAGCTCGCGATGGCGACCGTCACGGGCTTGGTCTGCTCACCGGAGAGCAACCGGGCGAGCAGATATTCGTTGACCGAGGCGATGAACGCCAGGATCGCGGTGGTGAACACCGCGGGCGCCGCAAGCGGCAGCATGACCAACCGGAACGCCTGCAGCTTGCTCGCACCGTCGATGCGCGCGGCTTCTTCCAGCTCCCAGGGCAATTCGGCGAAGAACGACGCCAGGATGTACACCGTCATCGGCAGTACGAACGAGATGTTCGGGATGATCATCGCCTGGTACTGGCCGATCCAGCCGAGGTCGGTGAACAGCTGGAACAGCGGCGTCACCAGCACGACGGCAGGGAACATCGACGCCGACAGGATCAGCCCCGAAACCAGGTACTTGCCCGCGAAGGTCATCCGGGCGAGCGCGTACGCGGCGAGCACGCCGAGCAACAACGCGACCACCGTCGTCACCGAGCCGATGATCACGCTGTTGAGCAGCGCCTTGCCGAAGTCGTTGCCGCGGCTGGTGTCGAAGGCGTTGCGGAAGTTCTCCAGCGTCACGTGGGTCGGCCACGGCGTGCTGTCGAAGGTGTGGGCCGGGTCGCGGAACGCGACAACGGCCATCCAGTAGAACGGTCCGAGCCCCCACACGAGCACGATCGCCACACCGAGGTACAGGCGAACTGTTCCGAGCCGTTTGCGCCACGAAACCGGCTGTGTCGCAACAGGTTCGCGTTCGACGGTGGGCTCTTTGGTCATCGAGATGCTCATCAGTTCGCCTTCCGCTGCTCTTCCTGCGTGCGAACGGCGTTGGCGCCCAACACCTTCACCAGCAGGAACGCGATCGCGAACACCAGCACGAAGGTGATCGTCGACAGGGCGGCCGCGCTGTTGGGACCTTGGCGCACCTGGTCGACCACCAGGATCGACAGGGTGCTGGTGGCCGGGTTCGCGCCGGTCATGATCGCGGGCAGGTCGTACATGCGCAGCGCGTCCATGGTGCGGAACAGCACCGCGACCAGCAGTGCGGGCTTGAGCAGCGGCAGCGTGATGTGCACGAACCGCTGCCAGGCCGAGGCGCCGTCGACCTTGGCCGCCTCGTACACGTCGTTCGGGATCACTTGCAGCCCGGCCAGGATCAGCAGCGCCATGAACGGGGTGGTCTTCCACACGTCGGCCACGATCACCGCGAACCGCGAGGCCCACACATCCGAGGTCCACAGGATCTCGGTGCCGAGCACCCGGTTCACCACGCCGTCGTACTGGAACATGAACTCCCACAGCCGCGCGGTGACAGCGGTGGGGATGGCCCACGGGATCAGTACCGCGGCCCGCAACAGCGCCCGGCCACGGAAGGTCTTGCCCATCACGATGGCCATGCCGAGGCCGAGGGTCGCCTCGATCGTCACGGTCACCACGGTGAAGAACAGGGTGACCCCGACCGCCGCCCAGAACTGCGACCCGAGTGTGCCGGTCGGGCACGACACCGTACCCATCAGCGAATTGCATTGCTGCAGTAGCCAATGGGTGTAGTTGTCGAAACCCGCGCTGCCGCCCTCGACGAACATGCCGGTGGCGGGGTCGATGCCTGCGTCCTTGCGGAACGACATCCACAGCGCCTGGAACACCGGATAACCGATGACCACGGCCAGCGCCACCATCACCGGCGTCACGAACAGCCACGCCCGCCGTGATTGCCTCAGTTGCAGCGCTAGCCCGCGCTGCTTGGCTCCCGAAGGATCCGACACCGTTTCTACTCTCCTACGGTCTGGTCGGGTCCGCTGCGCGTACCGCTACGAACCAGCGGTCTCGATGCCCTTTTGCATGCCTGCGACTGCGTCGTCGACGGACTTCGTGCCGTTCAGGGCAGCATATGCGTTGTCCTGGATGGCCTTTGACACCGCCTCGTAGAACGGCGAGACCGGTCGCGGCACCGCGTTGGCGATCGACTCCTTCAGTGCGGGCAGGTACGGCATCTTCGCGATCAGGGCCGGGTCGTCGTAGAGCGAGGTACGCACCGGCGGGAAGGCGCCCTGGGCGACGATCTGCTGTGCCTCTTCGCTGACCATGAAGCGAACGAAGTCGGCGGCGGTGGCCTTGTTCTTGGAGAACGCGCTGATCGCGACGTTGTAGCCGCCGAGGGTCGAGGCGCCGACATCGGTCTTGCCGGGCAGCGGTGCCACGCCGAAGCGGTCCTTCACCATCGAACCCTCGCCGTTGGCCTGGCCGTACAGGTACGGCCAGGTGCGCAGGAACAGCAGCTTGCCCGACTCGAACGCGTTCGCGCTCTCACCTTCCTTGAAGCTGATGGCCTCTTTGGGGATGTCGCCGCGCTGGTAGGCGTCGACCAGAACCTTCAGGCCCTCTTTGGATTCGGGGCTGTTCACGGTGGGGGTCTTGCCGTCGGCGCCGACGAAGCTGCCGCCGTAGGCGTTGATGACCTCGGAGGTGTTCACGGTCAGGCCCTCGTAGGGGAACAGCTGACCGGCGTAGCAGCCGATGTTGTTGTCGCGCGCGATCTGGCACTGGCTGAGCATCTCCGACCAGGTGCGCGGCGGGTTGGGCACCAGGTCCTTGCGGTAGTACAGCAGGCCGCCGTTGGTGTTGCGCGGGGCGGCGTACAGCTTGCCGTTGTAGGTGGCGCTGGCAACGGTCGGCGCCAGCAGCGGCGCGGTGTCGATGGCGAAGCTGCCTTCGAGCGGCTGGATCCAGCCCTTGGCGGCGAACTCCGCGGTGTAGGGCACGTCGAGGGCGACCACGTCGTAGCCGTCCTGCTTGGAGCGGAAGTGCTCGGCCATGTCGTCGCGCTGCTGGTCGGCGTCGGCCGACTGCTCCTTGAACGTCACCTGCTCGTTCGGGTGCGCGGCGTTCCAGCGGTCGATGAGCTGCTTGACCATGCCGGTCTCGGAGACGTCCTTACCCTCGACGTAGGTGATCGGTCCACGCCCGGTCAGGTTCTGGTCGAGGGCGTTGCCGCCGTTGTCACTCGAGCAGGCGCTGGCGAACGATGCGGTAAGCAACGCAATCGAGGCAGCAGCCATCGTCGCTCTGGGGACAAACTTCAAGGCCATCGCAGACACTCCAGGGTCGAGACAGTGAGCAGCAGCACAGTGCGTCGGTGCAGGGGCAAACATACATGGTGTGGCCCGCCGCGTCCGATCGTCCCGTCACTTCGGCTACTTTGCGGTCAGTTCGGTGTGCGGCCGGTGTCGGTGCGGTGTCCTAGGCTCGTTCCGTGACCAGCCCCACGCCGTCCGCACCCGACCGGATGCTGTCCCGGATCGGTGGTTTGCTGCGCAAGGCCGAGGCCACCGACAACGAGCACGAGGCGGAGGCGTTTCTCGCGGCCGCGCAACGGCTGGCGACGAAGTCGTCGATCGATCTGGCGGTGGCGCGCTCGCATGTGGCGAGGCGTGAACGCAGGTCCACCCCGGTGCAGCGGATCATCCCGATCGGGGAGCCGGGGCGGAAAGGGCTGCGCACGTACGTGCAGTTGTTCGTCGCCATCGCCACGGCCAACGATGTGCGCTGCGATGTCGCGCGCACCTCCACGCAGGTCTACGCCTACGGTTTCGACGCCGATATCGACGCCTGCGAGGCGTTGTACGCGAGTCTGCTGGTGCAGATGGTGCGGGCCTCGGATCACTACATCAAGTCGGGTGCGTATCGCGAGGCCACGGTGGTGAAGGTGGTCACGGAGAAGCGGTTCGGCCGCACGGTGCGTCGCAAGGTGCAGGCCCCCGTCGCCGGTGTGACAGCGCGACTGAATTTCCAGATGGCGTTCGCGGCGCGGATCGGCGCGCGACTGGCCGAGGTGAAGGCCGAGGTGGTCGCCGAGGAATCGGCGGTCGAGTCGACCGGAACCGCACTCGCGCTGCGCGACAAGGAACTCGCCCTCACCGACTTCTACACCGCCACCTCGGAAGCGCGCGGCACCTGGCGTGGACCGCAGACCTCCACCGGCCACTCGGCCGCGGCCAGGCAGGCGGGCGACCGGGCGGGCCGCAACGCCCGCCTCGGCCCCTCCACCGAACTACCCGCCGCACGCGGCGAACTCACGGGATGAACCGCGAGCCCGACGATGTCTCCGGTCCGGCTCCACGACGCGACACCCAGCGGGCGCGGGTGTACGACGCCGAGCAGTTGGTGCGCGGTGTCTTCGATCGCGCCGAGGAATTCGGGCATCGCACTGTCGATATCTACGGATCGCAGGTGACCTTGCCGGTCGAGCGGCGATTCGCGTCGGTGGAATCGGTGCAGAGTTATGTCGACAAGGTGCTCGCGTTGAATTGGGTTCGAGCCCGATGGGATCGGGCGGTGATTTCGGTGCGGGTCCGTGCGCGGGCGGGCACGGCCGCGGCACACTACGAACGTGCCGCTGCCGTGCTGGCCGTCCCACTCCATACCGGCGCCACCGCGTGGGCGCTGCGCGAACTCGTTGTTCTGCACGAACTCGCCCATCATTTGGCGCCGACCCCCGACGAAGTGTCGCACGGACCCGAATTCTGCACTCGCTATGCGGAATTGGCCGACGGCGTGATCGGTCCCGAAGCGGCTCTGCTGATCCGGGCGACATTCGCCGGTTGCGGAGTCCGCTTCGGGTGAGTCGCCCTATCGGTTGCCGGTGCTACCCGGGGCGCTGCCACGTCCGCCCGACCCCTGTCCGCCCGGGGCGGGAGAGGTGCAGGATTTGCTGTCCGTGCAGGGGGAACCGCTCGTGGAACCACCACGCCCACCACCGCCCTGCGAGCCGTGCGCCGCGGCGAAACTCGTCTGCTCGGGTGTCACCGCAGCGGCCACACCGACCCCCATCACGCTGAACGCGGCGATCATCGCGGCGGCAATTGCTGTCTTCATTGTTTCCCCTTTGTTCTCGGCTACGAGTTCATCGTGCGCGAGGGGAGCTAATGAATTCTCAAGGGCCGCTTATAGATAAGCCTCGAGGCCCCGGCGCACGAGCACCGGGACCTCGATTCGACGGATATTGCCGATCAGTCGTCGGCCACCTGGACGTCGACGTCGATATTGCCGCGGGTCGCGTTGGAGTACGGGCACACCTGGTGCGCCTGGTCGGCCAGCTGCTGTGCTTCCTCGCGGGTGAGGTGGGGGAGGGTGACCTCGAGGGTGACGGCGAGCTGGAAGCCGCCCTTGTCGTTCGGGCCGATCGAAACCTGCGCGCCCACCGCGGAATCGGCGATATTCGCGCCTGCCTTCTTACCGACCAGGCGCAGCGCGGAGTGGAAGCACGCGGCGTAACCGGCCGCGAACAGCTGCTCGGGGTTGGTGCCCGCGCCGTCGCCGCCCATTTCTTTCGGCGGGGCGAGCACCACATCGAGCTTGCCGTCGGTGGTGCGGGCGGAGCCGGTGCGGCCTTCGCCGGTGGCAAGGGCTTCGGCGGTGTAGAGAACCTGCATGGGGAGTCTCATTTCTCGATGAGGGAATCGGTCAGTTTGCGGAGCAGAGTGCGGAGGGCGGCGGCTTCGTCGCCGGTCAGACCCGCTGCTCGAGCCATTTCCGTGGGGATGGCGCAAGCTCGGGCGCGGACGGCCCGACCGTGATCGGTGAGCACGATGTCGACGCGGCGTTCGTCGTCGGCCGCGCGTCTGCGCTGCACGTACCCGGTCGCTTCCAGTCGCTTGAGCAGTGGTGACAGGGTGCCGGAGTCGAGATCGAGCGCCCTGCCGAGTTCGCCGACGCTGCGGCCGTCGCGTTCCCACAGCGCCAGCATCACCAGGTATTGCGGGTAGGTGAGTCCTAGTTGTTCCAGTTTCGGACGGTAGACCGCCGTCATCGCTCGCGAGGCCGCGTAGAGCGGGAAGCACAGCTGCTCGTCGAGGGTGAGTCCGTCGGTCATGTGGGCAACTGTAGCGCACAATTAAGTTGTGTACAACTGATTAGGTCGAGTGCTCGCCGGTCGGTGGTCGTACCGGTATGGTCGGCGTCTACGAAACGGAGCCGGACGTCGGCGTGTCCTCGAGCAACGCGCGCACCCGCTCGTACCGTCGCAGCCACCACCGCACCCGCTCGGCATCCGGATGCCGGTATCGATCCATCGCCACCGGATCGGGCTCCGGCGCACTGGTCGGCACCGTCAACCACCCGTCGACCGGGCGCAGCGAATCCGCGACCAGATCACCTTCGAACAGCGCGAGAGTGCCCAGCCCGCAGGCGAATTCGAGATCCGGCAGCGTCCCGGCCAGAGCGATCTGGGCTGCCAGCCCCACACTCGTCTCCAGTGCCGACGACACGACCGTCGGCAGTCCGGCGGCCTCGGCAACCGCGAGCGCCCGCCGCACCCCACCGAGCGGCGTGCATTTGAGCACCGCCACATCCGCCGCCCCCGCCACCGCGACGCGCAGCGGATCCTCCGCCCGCCGAATCGACTCGTCGGCCGCGATCGGCACCGAAACCCGCGCCCGTACCTCCGCGAGTTCCTCGATACTCCGGCACGGCTGCTCGACGTACTCCAATCCGCCCGCCGCCGAATCGATTTCCCGAATTCGCCGCACGGCTGTCTCGACATCCCACACCGCATTGGCATCGACCCGGACGGCGCCGGAATCCCCGAGCGCCGCCCGCACCGCCGCCACCCGCGCCAAGTCCTCGGCTAGCGAATCAGGATGATCGGCGACCTTCACCTTCGCTGTCGCGCATCCGGATTCACGGACGATTCGCGCCGCACGCTCGGGATCTACGGCAGGCACGATGCAATTCACCGGTACCCGCTCACGCACTGGCGCGGGCCACCCGATCGTCGCCTGCTCGACAGCGGTAGCCAACCACCCCGCCGCCTCCCGATCGTCGTACTCGGGGAACGCGCAGAACTCCCCCCACCCGTTTTCCCCCCGAATCAACATCCCCTCGCGCACGGTGATCCCCCGAAACCGCGTACGCAGCGGAATCGCATAAACGAAGGTCTCGAAGTCCACGTCGCCGATCGTAAAGGTTCACTTACCCGCGGCTGAGCCTCACAACCTTTCGATGATGGTCGCGTTGGCGAGCCCACCCGCCTCGCACATGGTCTGCAAGCCGTAACGGGCGCCACGCTGGTGCAGGGCATGGACCAGCGTTGTCATCAGGCGGGCCCCGGAGGCGCCGAGCGGGTGACCGATGGCGATGGCACCGCCGTTGACATTCACCTTGCTCAGGTCGGCGCCGGTTTCCTGCGCCCAGGCCAGGACGACGGGCGAGAACGCCTCGTTGATCTCGATCAGGTCGATGTCGGACAGGTCGAGGCCCGCCCGGCGCAGCACCTTCTCGGTCGCGGGGATCACCGCGGTGAGCATGAGCAACGGGTCGTCGCCCGCGACGGCGAAGCTGTGCAGCCGGGCGAGCGGGCGCAGGCCGAGCTGCTCGGCCCGCTCGCCCGACATGATGAGCACGGCCGAGCTGCCGTCGCTGACCTGGCTGGCGGAGGCGGCGGTGATCTCCCAGCCGATCTGCGGGAAGCGCGCCGCCATGGCCGGGTCGTAGTAGGCGGGCTTCAGCTTCGCCAGCGTTTCGAGTGTGGAGCCGACGCGGATGCCCTCGTCGGCGGTCAACCCGTTCAGTGGGGCGAGTTCGCCGGTGAAGAGCCCGTCTTTCGTTGCGCGGGCGGCCTTTTCGTGGCTGCTCAACGCGAACTCGTCGAGCTGGGTGCGGCTCAGCCCCCACTTGGCGGCGATCAGCTCGGCGCTGATGCCTTGGGGGACCAGGTCCTCCGGATACCGTTGCGCGAAGGCGACCCCGGACAGGTCGGCGGCCCCGAGCGCACTGGAACCCATCGGAACTCGCCCCATGGACTCGACGCCCGCCGCGACGACGATGTCGTACGCGCCCGCGATCACGCCCTGCGCGGCGAAATGGATGGCCTGCTGGCTGCTTCCGCACTGCCGGTCGACGGTGGTCGCCGGCACCGACTCGGGGTATCCGGCGGCCAGTGCGGCCCGCCGGGTCATGTTCACGCCCTGCTCGCCGACCTGGGTGACGATGCCGCCGATCACGTCGTCGACCAGTGCCGGGTCGATGCCGCTGCGCTCGATCACCGCGCGCAGGCTGTGCGCGAGCAGGTCGACGGGATGGACGTCGTGGAGTGCGCCGTCGGGTTTGCCCCGCCCGATGGGGGTGCGTACCGCTTCGACGATGACCGCGTCTCGCATGGGAGCCCTCTTCCCTCTGGCTATGTCAGACAATAGCCAGACTAGACGCTAACTATCATCTGCTCAAGTCAGAGAGGCGTATGATGTCGGCTATGGCAGCGGTGATGGAAGGACCCTTGGCCGATCTGAGCAGGTGGGAGACCGAAGGCTGTTCGATCGCCAGAGCCATGGAGCTCATCGGCACCCGCTCGGCCGTCCTCATCCTGCGCGAGGCCTACTACGGCACCACCCGCTTCGACGGCTTCGCCCGCCGCGTCGGCATCACCGACGCGGCGGCCGCGAGCCAGCTCCGCAAACTCACCGCGGCGGGAATCCTGGAAAAGCGCCCTTACCAGGAGGAAGGCAAGCGCACCCGGCACGAGTACGTCCTCACCCAGATGGGCAGGGACCTACTCCCGGTGGTCGTGGCGCTGTGGCAGTGGGGCGACACCTACCTCCAGCCGGGCCCGGCGCCACTGCTGCGCGTCGACACCGAAACCGGCGAGCCGGTGCGGGCTCGGCTCACCACCCCCACCGGTACTCCGGTCGAACTCGAACAGCTCAGCGTTCGCGTCAACCCGGACTACCTGCGTGCCCGCAAGAAGGCAGGCCGCCCACCGAACGACACCGGTGCCTGACATGCCGACCGCACCGATGATGCGGTCGGCATGTCAGGCCGTCGAGCGGCGGATCAGCGCAGCCGCCGACCGTTCTCCGCGCTGAAGAAGTAGAGGTTCGCCGGATCGGTGGTGAGCGAAAGCCGCTCGCCCTTGGCCGGTGGGTTACGCCAATCCACCCGCGCCACAAGGGTTTCCCCGGACGTGCCGCCGGCCCCGGTGGACAGTGCCCGGCCGTAGACGTAGGCGTCGGAACCCAGTTCCTCCACCACGTCCACTTCCATCTGCATCCCCTGACCGCCGACCTCGAGATGCTCGGGACGGATGCCGAGCACCACCGAACCCGCACCCGCGTCGACCACCGCGCGCGGCACCTGCACCGGGTAACCGCCGATGGTGACGGTGCCGTCGGTGACCGGCAGCGTGAACAGATTCATCGCCGGCGAGCCCATGAACCCGGCGACGAACACATTCGACGGGTCGCGGTACAGGTCGCGCGGCGACGCGCACTGCTGCAGCAGCCCGTCCTTGAGCACGGCGACACGGTCGCCCATGGTCATGGCCTCGACCTGGTCGTGGGTGACGTACACCGTCGTCGTCCCGAGCCGCCGCTGCAGCTGGGCGATCTGGGTGCGGGTCTGCACGCGCAGCTTGGCGTCGAGGTTCGACAGCGGCTCGTCCATCAGGAACACCTGCGGCTGCCGCACGATCGCGCGCCCCATCGCCACGCGCTGGCGCTGACCGCCCGAGAGCGCCTTGGGCTTGCGGTCCAGGTACTCGGTGAGGTCGAGCAATTCGGCTGCCGCGCGCACCCTTTCGTCGCGTTCGGCCTTGGACACCTTGGCCAGCTTGAGCGCGAAACCCATGTTCTCCGCGACCGACATGTGCGGGTACAGCGCGTAGTTCTGGAACACCATCGCGATGTCGCGATCCTTGGGTTCGGCGTGGGTCACGTCGTTGTCGCCGATCAGGATGCGCCCGCCGTTGACCTCCTCGAGGCCGGCGAGCATGCGCAGCGAGGTCGACTTGCCACAGCCGGAGGGCCCGACGAGAACGAGGAATTCGCCGTCGGCGATTTCGAGGTCGAGGGCGTCGACAGCGGGTTTGCCCGCGCCGGGGTAGAGCCGGGTGGCGCCTTCGAAGGTCACGGTAGCCATGCGTAGATCATTCTTCCCATCCCGGCAGGAACGTGCCGGACGATCCGAGAACAGGGTCGGCTCGGATCGTAGCGGCCCGGTGCTCCGGACGTGCTGCGGTAGCCTCGGTCCCGGAGCCCACCGAGTACCGAGGAGTGCGGTATGAGTCGTCCAGTTCGTATCGGAGTCCAGCTTCAGCCTCAGCACGCACCGGATTACGGGCTGATTCGTGACGCGGTGTTGCGGGCCGAGGACGCCGGGGTGGACATCGTCTTCAACTGGGATCATTTCTATCCGCTCACCGGTGATCCGGCGGGCGCGCATTTCGAATGCTGGACCATGCTCGGCGCGTGGGCCGAGCAGACCGAGCGGGTCGAGTTCGGTGCGCTGGTCACCGGCGGTGGCTACCGCAATCCCGATCTGCTCGCCGATATGGCGCGCACGGTCGACCGGATCAGCGGCGGCCGGTTGATCCTCGGCATCGGTGCGGGCTGGTTCCAGCGCGACTACACCGAATACGGGTACGACTTCGGTACGGCCGGTAGCAGGCTGAACCTGTTGAAGGACAACATGTCCCGGCTCACCGCCCGCCTGCGCGTGCTCAGCCCACCGCCGGTGCGTGATATCCCGATCCTCATCGGTGGCGGCGGGGAGCGCAAAACGCTGCGTCTGGTCGCCGAGTACGCCGACATCTGGCATTCCTTCGTCGACGTGGAGACGCTGGCGCACAAGAACAAGATCCTGGCCGAGCACGCGGCCGCCGTCGGGACCGACGAGAGCCGGATCGAACGGTCGGTGCAGTGGCAGGGCCGGGCGCAGGCCGAACAATTGCGCGCGGCGGGTGTGAGCCTGTTCACCATCGGCGTCTCCGGTCCCGACTACGACCTCGCCGAGGTGCGCCGCGCGATCGAGTGGCGCGACGAAGTGAACCCGGAATTACTCGAAGGCCTCGCTTAAAATCTTTGACCTGCCCGGATGCACCACACCAGGCGCGGGTGGCGAGTGGGGACCCGGGCGGGCATTAGGGTCTATCGGCATGGCAGGTGTGCGTGCTGTGCGAACCCGGGCGCGGATTGCCGCGCTGTTGCTCCTCGTCGGCGTAGCCGCGACCGGATGCGGTGGCTCCGGTGGCGAGACGTCGACGGGTGACCTGTGCTCGCCTCCCGGCCAGAGCGCGGCGGCGGCGGCGCCGACCAACCTCGCCTCCTCCGAGACGGCGGGCACCGACCGCTACACGACCCCGACCACGGTGCCGCTCGAATCGATCGATACCAGCAAGCTCGGCCTGCTCAGTCCGGGCAAGCTCAGCGTCGGCACCCTCTCGGACGCGCCGCCGAGCATCTGCGTGAACGGCCAGGGCACCTTCACCGGCTTCGACAACGAACTGCTGCGCGAGATCGGCGCGAAACTCGGCCTGCAGGTGGAGTTCTCGGGCACCGAGTTCGCCGGGCTGCTCGCCCAGGTGGCGGGCAAGCGCTTCGATGTCGGCTCGTCCAACATCACCACCACCGATGCCAGGCGCGAACTCGTCGGCTTCACCAACGGCTACGACTTCGGCTATTTCTCGCTGGTCGTGCCGCAGGGTTCGGCGATCAAGGGTTTCGGTGACCTGAACGCCGGTTCGCGGATCGCGGTGGTGCAGGGCACCGTGCAGGACGAGTTCGTGGTGAACCAGCTGCGCCTGGACCCGGTGAAGTTCCCCGACTACAACACCGCGTACGCGAATCTCAAATCCGGCCAGGTCGACGCCTGGGTCGCCCCGTCGGCGCAGGCCGAGGGCGCGATCAAACCGGGCGACGGAATCGTGGTGTCGGAGAACACCTTCAGCCTCGACAACTTCGTCGGCTACGCGGTCGCCAAGAACAACCAGCCGCTCATCGACGCCCTCAACGCGGGCTTGGACGCGGTGATCGCCGACGGCACCTACGCGCGCCTGTACGCCGACTGGGTACCGCGCGAGCTGCCACCGGGCTGGAAGCCGGGCTCCAAAGCCGCACCGGCGCCGGATCTTCCGGACTTCGCCGCCATCGCCGCGAGCAAGCAGCCAGGCGAAGCCGAAGTGGCACAGCAGAAATCGACCATTCAGCAGTTGAAGGACACCTTCTTCGACTGGTCGCTCTACACCAAGGCCTTCCCCGACCTCATCAAGACAGGTCTGCCGAATACGCTGATCCTGGCCGTGGTTTCGGGTGTCCTCGGCACCGTGCTGGGCATGCTGCTCGCGGTGATGGGTATCTCGCGCACCCGTTGGTTGCGCTGGCCCGCCCGCGTGTACACCGACATCTTCCGCGGCCTGCCCGCCGTGGTCATCATCCTGCTGATCGGGCTCGGAATCGGCCCGGTGGTTCGCAATGTCACCGGCGGCAACCCGTACTGGCTCGGCGCGGTGGCGTTGGCGCTGTTGGCAGCGGCGTACATCGGGGAGATCTTCCGCTCCGGTATCCAGTCGGTGGAGCCGGGTCAGCTCGAGGCGGCCCGCGCGATCGGGTTCGGGTACCGCCAGGCGATGACCCTTGTCGTGATCCCGCAGGGCGTGCGCCGGGTGCTGCCCGCGCTGATGAACCAGTTCATCGCCCTCATCAAGGATTCCTCGCTCATCTACTTCCTCGGGTTGCTCGCCTCCCAGCGCGAGCTGTTCGCCGTCGGCCGCGACCTCAACGCCCAGACCGGCAACCTGTCCCCGCTGGTCGCGGCGGGTCTGATGTACCTGGTGCTGACCATCCCGCTCACCCACCTGGTGAACTACATCGACCGCCGGATGCGCACCGGAAAACCGGTTCCCCCGGTCGATCCGCTAGAACAGGCCGTCATCACGGAAGGCCGGGGCGCATGACCGCCACGCCCGCCCGCGCTTGCGAAGGAGTTACAGCTCGATGAGTGCATCCCTGACCGGTACCGGCCTGCATCTGACGCTTGGCAACAACCACATCCTGCGCGGCGTCGACATCCACGTCGACGCGGGCCGGACCACCACCGTCATCGGGCCGTCCGGTTCCGGCAAGTCGACTCTGCTGCGGGTGCTCAACCGCCTGCACGAACCCGATTCCGGCGACATCCTGCTCGACGGCGAATCGGTGCTGCGCGAGAACCCCGACCGGTTGCGTCAGCGCATCGGCATGGTGTTCCAGCAGTTCAACCTGTTCCCGCACAAAACGGTCGCCGACAATATCGCCCTCGGGCCGCGCAAACTGCGCGGGCTCTCCGCTGAACAGGCGCGAGCACTCGCGGTGGAGCAACTCGAGATCGTCGGCCTGGCCGACAAGGCCGACGCGCGACCCGGATCGCTGTCGGGTGGGCAGCAGCAGCGCGTCGCCATCGCCCGCGCCCTCGCCATGAAACCGGAACTGATGTTCTTCGACGAGGCAACCTCCGCGCTCGATCCCGAGCTGGTGAAGGGAGTGCTCGCGCTCATGGCCGACCTCGCCGCCGGCGGCATGTCGATGATCGTGGTGACCCACGAGATGGGGTTCGCGCGCAGCGTCTCCGACAGCGTGGTGTTCATGGACCAGGGCCAGGTCGTGGAGACCGGCGCGCCCGCCGAACTGTTCGACGACGCCAAGACGCCGCGTCTGCGCCGCTTCCTCGATCAGGTCCTCTGACCAGCACGAAGGGCTCGCAGCAACGCATGCGCAACTGCTAATGTCGGAAGAGTTGCAAGCTCGATTCGATCCGGAGGAGAGCAGATGACCACCGCGCACGCCGAACATCCGCAGCACACCCACGTTCACGGCCCCACCTGCGGGCACGTCGCCGTCCCCCACCAGGACCACGTCGACTACGTCCACGACGGGCACTTACACCGCGAGCACGAGGGCCACTTCGACGAGTGCGAACCCTCGTCCCACGTCGCCTGCTCCAACCACGACCACGTCCACGGCCCCGGCTGCGGGCACGTCGCAGTCCCGCACAACGACCACGTCGACTACATCCACGACGGTCACCGCCACGCACCCCACGACGGGCACTACGACGACCACTGACCGCTCATGCCCCGGGCCCTTGGCAGGCCGTCGTGCCACTGGAGCTGGTGACCAGGCAGAAGCCGAGGACGAAGGGCAGCAGGAGCCACTGCGGGTCTTCGAGGATGTCGCTGAAAGCGAGGGCGGCTGAGCCGAGGACGTCGCCGTCGAGGCTGCCCGTCGCGGCCTGTGCAGGCTCGTCAATCGGTGACAGTGGCGAAGGCTGACCAGAGGAGCGGGGAGTTCTCAGGGGTCGGGGTGGTTTGCCATGCTGCGAGCTGGGTTCGTTGCCAGTCCAGGAGCGTCGTCACCGGGGTGGGGGAGTTGTGGGCGGTGTCGACGGCTCGGATGGCGGATTGGAGTGGGTGGCCGGTCGTCGCTGTGAGGGTGTGGAAGGCGTGGTCGGTGGGGAGTGGCCAGCGGGTGGCGGTCACCAGTTCGGCGCCTGCCGACAGGGCCGCGGTTGTCAGGCCGAGGGCCTCGGTGAAGCGCAGGTCGCCACCGCTTTCGCAGGCGATGAGCGCTACCCGGCTCGGCATCGGCCACAGGTCGCGGCCGGGGACCGGTGCGGGGTCGAGCGTGTAGGTGCCGAGCAGCAGGTCCTTGGCCGACAGCGGGCGATGTGAGCGGGTCGGCGCCGCGAAGCCGCGGGTGTCGGTGGTGCACGCCAGGTGCAGTTGCGCGTGCTCGCTTTCCCCGGACTCCGGTGCGGGCGCGGTGACATGGCCGACGTAGATCAGCCGGCTCGCGCCCGCGCGGAGTGCGTCGGACAGCCAGTCGCGGTCCAGATCAGTGCGCCGGAACAGTTCCACCGGATCGGCGACCGTGGGCACGATGCGGTCACTGTAGGTGCTGAAATGTTGCGCCACAATGGAATCCGCACTCGGGCGGCCGAGCACGGACCCGAGCTCGGAGTCCGCGCGGAAACCGGGAACTCGCGGATCCAGCACCGCCACCACCGGCAGGTCCCGAGTCTCGCTCCAGCGCCGCACCATTCGATCCGGCGCCCGAACCACCGACACCGGCGCCAGCAGGCTCACATCGGCGATATCGAGCAGCCGGATCGCCGGATCGGGCGCGATGATCTCCCACGGAACCTGGGCGAGCCGCGGCGAGGGCTGAATCCGCAGATGCGGCCGAATGCCCCGCTGCGACAGCTCGTACAGCTGCACCGCGAGCCCGTACGGCAGCAGCGCGCGTGACAACAATTGTGCCAGTGCGTTTTCCGCCTCGGGATCGACCAGTGCGCCCTCGGTCATCACCCGGCTCAACTCGTCCGGGCGACCAGGATCGGGCACCGCGGCGGCCAACTGCCGCAACACCGCACGCACATCGTCGCGCGGCAGCATCGCCACCCCGCGCGCCGAGGTGTCGTCGACCCACCGCCAGGACACATACACATCGCCCGCGTCGGCCATCCGGATCAGCGCGGTCGGTTGTTCCGTCACAGCGCGATCACCCGGTGGTCGCGGATCAGACGCCCATATCGCTGCTCGGCGTGGGAGATGTAGTCCGACAGCACGATTCGACCGCGATCAGAGAGGCGTGGTGGTGGGGCGACGCGGATTCCCGCTGCGGCGGCTACGTCGGCGAGGGCCGTACCCAGGTGTAGTGCGGGGGCCGAGTCGTCGGAAGCCGGTGGGTCGAGCAGCTCGAATTCGAGGGTGGCTGAGCGTGGTTCGATCACCGACTCGACATCGAGAGCTGTTCCCGCACAACGGCTGTCGACCAGGTCGGCAACCAATTGTCCGTCGCCGGTGCGGGCCGCGCACTGAAAGGCCAGTCGCATGGCTGGTTCGGCGACCGTGCGGTGCCAGTGCTCGCGCTGATTCCCGTTGGGCAGAGTGTGGCGAACCGCATCGATGGCCAGCGCGGCGGGGACCGCGAGGGTGAGCGCACGCGACAGTGTGACCGGATCAGGATGAGCGTCGGCCGCGATCGTTCGGTGCAGCAATTCGGCGTGCCAGTAGTCGAGCTGGGCGCAGTGCATTCCGAGACCGTGTTCGGCGTAGACCTCGAACGACATCGCGAGCAGTTCCTCCGCGAGGGCGAGGTCGTCCTCTGCGGCGGCGACGGTGGCCAGCCGCAACCGCACATCCGCCGCGTCGAGGACCGCACCGGCCTTGTCGAAACAGTCGAGCGCATGCCGATATCGGGCCCGCGCGGTATCGAAGTCACCCCTGCTTTCGGCCAGGTAGCCGTAGGTTTTAGCGCCTATACCCGCGCGATGCTCTAGCTCGGCGCACTCGAAGAATCGCTGGCTGGCTCCCAACGGTTCCTCGGCATCGTCGTAGCGGCCCGACCGCACGAACATGATGGCCAGGTTCTGCTGGGTTTCGGCCACGGCCGCGGCGTCGCCCGCCGCCTCGAACGCGGCCAGCGCCTGCTTCGCGAAGTCGACGGCCAGTTCACGTCGGCCGATCTCGAACGACGCGGCCGCCAGATTCATCAACGGATGACCGATCAGCTCGGGCGCCAACCGGCGGGTCACCTCGAGCGACTCGGCGGCGAGCTCATTGGCACGCGCCCACTGCTGACGGTGCAGTGCGACCGCTGTCAGCGAGAGCAGGCACGCCACCGGCAACAGGCCTTGGTCGGTGCCGTCGGCGAGCAGCGACCGGGCCTCTTCCAGCGTTTCCTGGGCGGAATCGAGCTCACCCAGATGCTGGTAGGCCTGCGAAAGATTGACCAGGGCGGCCGGTCGTTGATGAGCCACGTCGGTGGGCATCACGGCAAGCGCGGTCCGCATCAGACTCACCGACCGCCGATGTTCACCCAGCTCGTCGGCCATGCTCGCCGCATTGATCAGCGCCGCGCTGCGCAGTCGGGGCGGCGCGTCCTGCGCGGCGCGCTCGAAGATCTCCAGCGCCCCGAGCACGTCACCACGCTGGTAGGCCGCGTAACCCGCGGCGAGCTGGTCGTCGTCGCCGTCCGATGTTCTACCGGTCGCTGCCATCGCATCGGCTCCTTGTCGTCCGGGCGCGCTCGGTGATCCGTGCACGCATCAGAAGTCGTCATCGGATTCGGCGGCTGCGGATTCGGCGGCCAACAGCTGGTCACCCGCCTGTCCGGTGACTCGGTTGCGGGCGAAGTCGCGGATGCGCGCACGCATGGCCGACTCGTCGGGATATGTCGTCGCAGGGCCGACACCGGGGACGAAAACCGAGAGCGTGGTGAAGGTTTCGGCGCTCTCGGCCAGCTGTATCTCCGCCGACCAGCTGTCCGTCCGCCGATGCAGCTCGGCGGCGGCCTCGGTTCCGTTGTCTACCTCGAGGCGGACATGTGGGCGAAGGTGCTCGGGTACGTGGAGCGGGCAGTCCGGCGCAGCAACGACGGTGACCCGTGCCGTCGAAATTCCCGAGGACCGGGAGACCGTCCAGGACAGCGCATCGGCGCCGGCGTCGAGAATCCCGGGTGGGCATCGCCGCCAGTCCCAGTCACCGCTCCCATGTGCGACGATCAACCCGTCACCGGGCTGATTTCCACCTGCCGCCAGAGCGTAATCATCAGCGCGAGCGGAGGATTCGACAACAGGGCGGCCTCGCAGGGAGCTCGACTCGGGACTTGCGGTTCGACGAGAACTCAGCTCAGAGATCAACCCCTCGGCATCACCTGGAGTGAACTCGGGCAACTCCGAATCTGCGAGCGCTATTTCGCACATCTCGCTGAGCTGCCCGATCTCCTCGTCCAGTAAGAGACGGTCGAGAGCTGGAATACCGTCGACAGTCGACGCAGGCCACCATCGAGAAGCCCAGTGCGCGTAAGCAAGTCGACGCAAGGCGGCAACCAGCTCGGGCCGAACCGTTTCAGTGGCGATTTCGCCGTCCACCCCGTCGGCCACTGCGATCGCGACATTCTCCCCATAGACCGCCCACAGCCACTCCTGCGCGGCTTCGGGATCGTCGAGCACAGCAGCGGGCAGCCGCCGATCATCGAGCACGCTCCAACTGAGGTGCCCACCAACCACTTCGAGAACCATCGCATCCAAGGGAGCCAGGGTGTCGGTGACCAGCGGAGTTTCACCAGGAGTGATGGTCAGCAGACCATCGGAGCGACTGAGCCGAATCATCAACTGGCCCTCGCCTCCTCGACGTCGTCCATGGCCACGGTGAGCGCTTGCTTTACTCGCGTCCGATGGTCGAGCATGACCGACCGCGCGACCCCGTCGAGCAGATCCCACAGCTCGACCGGATCGAACACCGCCAGCTCCCGAACGTCACGTCCGTGCAACCGAACCCACAGCCTGCGCAGATAGGGCCGCCACGGTGTCTGCAGTTCGGCGGCGACCACCGCCAGCGGTCCGTTCACCGCCTCACCGAGGTGCACCGAGTAGCGCCGCGCTTGCAGGACGTACGCTTCCCGCCGCCAACGCGCGTTCACCACCGCGTGCGCCCGCGACCCGCGGCCGGGCTCGCCGGCGTCCGCCCACTGCCCCTTCGAGCCGTACTGGGCAGCCCCGCCATCCGTAGAACGTTCGCCACGAGCGCCGGACAACTCTGTCCCGACCAGGGCCCGCCTCAGAGGTGCCGCACCCAACGGTGAAAGCCCGAGGGCCAGTTCACAACCAGCCGCCGCTGTCACGCGAAGAGACTCGTCGAGCAATCCCCACGGCGAACAACTCCGGGTCACCTCGGTGCTCACCAACGTCGGCAGGTCGGGCAGATCGGTCCGGTCGATGCTGCCTTGCAGAACGGTGAAGACACGTTCGTAGATGCTCCGGTCGAAAGGGAGCGCGAGGGTGGCGGTCGAGGCGGTGGCGCCGACGGCGGGGCGTGGTGGGCACTCGTGCGCGGTCAGGCCCAGGTCGTCGGCACCGTACCTGGGATGCGGGCGCCACAGCGCGATGCCCCGGTGGGTGCCCACCTTGTCCTCGATCAGCTCGTCGAGCAGCGGGCCGGCGTCGGCGGGATCACCCTCGCGGGCCAGAGTGCTCGCGTCGAGTAGTTCGGTCAGCGCGGAGGCGAGGTCGCGCGCACCGGTGTTCACCAATGGTCTTGCGCGCCAAGCCGACTCGATGAGCGCTGTCAGCTCGGCAAGTCGGTTCGGTTCGGTCACAAGGTTTTTCAGCGCCGTCGTGGTGCGCCCGCCCGTTCCCTCGTGTACCTCGCGCAGCACCGCGGCGGCAAGCTCGCGGGCATCCGCTCCCGGTTCGCCGTGCAGAGTCGCCAGCTCGAAGCATCGCTGGAAGTAGAGATCCTGCGCGTTGCCCTCGGTGATCCGTAAGGCGCGCCGCGCCTGTTTGAGGACGGTGAACCAGCTCGCGCACGCCCGCAGCGCATCGGAACGCGCGAGTACCAGGGACGTCAGCAAGGTGACGCCGTCGGCGTCGAGAACGCTGCCCGCGCACAGCGGATGCTGCACCGGCCGGATGACCAGCGGGTCGAGGATCAGTTTCACGGTGCGCCGCAACGGCGCACCCTGTGGTCCGCTCAAGGCGTCGACACCGTCGAGCCCGCGCCACACCTCGTCGAGCACCATGGCGCGGGGTCTTCGCATTCGACCAGGGTAACCGCAGGTCAGCCGACTGTCCGAGAGAAAACTTGGGATCGGTAGGCGGCGCGGGATTTCTACCTTTCTCTCAACGGGTTCACCGACCCGCTCACACCGAGAGAGAACGGAAACACCATGAACACCAAGCTGATCGCCACCCTCGCCGCTGCCTCCGCCGCGACCGCCCTGTTCGTCACCGGCTGCAGCGACACCGGCAACTCCACCAGCACCCCGTCCAGCACCGCCGCCCCCGCGCCGGCCGCGGGCAAGTCCACCGCCACCGTCGACGGCAAGGAACTGACCGCGAAGTTCGACACCACCTGCGCCGAACAGGGCGGAACCCTGGCGCTCACCCTCACCGATACGGCCAACGCCACCTACGGCAGCCTCTCGGTGAGCGCGACGCTGGAAGGCGAAACGGTGCAGGCCGTCGCCATCGCGGGCAGCCAGGGCGGATCGAGCGGCATGCCGTACGCCGTGGGCTACGGCAACGGCCAGCCCGGCGGCTCGGCCACCCTCGCCAAGGACGGCAACACCTTCCGCGTCACCGGCGAGGGCGTCGGCGCCCCCGACATGACCAACCCGCTGGCCGGCCCGTCGACGGTGAAGTTCGACATCACCTTCGCCTGCTCCACCATCGTCGGCTGACCTGACCCCCTGATCGCGATCCGGTCGCATCCATCCCGAGGAGAATCATGAAATCCAAGCTGCGTGCGGCCGCGGTCGCCTTCGGAATCCTGGCCATCGGCTACTACCTCTACTACGGCCTCACCTACACGCCCGACGAATTCACCGGCTCCATGCTCGGCTGGGTCGGCCCGCAGATGGCGTTGCCCATCATCGCGCTGACGATCGTGCCGATGGTCTTCGCCTTCACCGGCGACGGCATCTTCGAGGCCTTCACCGGTCACAACAGCTCGGAGTTCCGCAGCGGTGAGATCGGTATCGGCACCATCACCTCGTTCCGCCAGACCGGGGTGTCGGTCAACGACCAGCCGCAGGTGCGGATCGAATTCCGCGTCGAAGGCGCCGACGGCAAGACCTTCGACTCCCACGCGAAGATGATCGTGCCGCTCACCGAACTGGCCCTGCTGCGTCCCGGCGTGGTCCTGCCGGTGCGATACCTGCCCGGCCGCACCGACAAGGTGGAGGTCGACCGCTCCGGCGACGCAGGCGCCGCCCAGCGCGCCATGAACGAATCGCTCATCCGCAAGGGCATCACCACCCGCGACAAGCTCGACATCGCCGAACGCGGCATCGCCGCCCAGGCGGTGGTCCGCAGCCTCGATGTGCCCGGTCGCATCCGTGGCGGCTACACCGAGGTGGTGCTCGGGCTGGTCGTCACCCGCCCCGACGGCAGCACCTTCCAGACCGGCGCCGAGAAGTACCTGCCACCGACCGCGATCGGATCGGTGCAGGTGGGACGCATCATCGGCGTCCACTACCTGCCCGGCGACGAACAGGAGGTGGTGATCTCACTGCCCATCAACGCCTGACCCACCCCCCACTCGGCGCGTGCTGCCCACGCGCCGAGTTTTGGTCGTGCGTTCACCTTCACGTTCCCGACGCCTCGCCTGCGCTGCCTACCGTGCCGGAAACCGCACTAATCAGGAGTAATCGTGAGTCTGAAACCGCTCGCCCTTTTCGTCACCCACGACGGTCAGTCGTCACGCTCGGCCATCACCTGCGAATACAAGTGTGGCAATGCCTGCTTCCACGAGGTCCCCAACACCTCCGACGGCGAGTACTTCGGTGACATCGTCGCCCGGCTGAATCGTCGCGGACTCATCAAGGGCGGTGCCGCGGCGGTGCTCGCCGTCGGCGCCGCGAGCATGCTCGCCGCCTGTGGCGACGACAGCTCCGAGACCGGTTCGACTGGTTCGCCCGGCACCGGCACCGGCTTCACGCCCGTCGCGCCGAACAAGGAAGACGCCGTCGTCGTCCCCGAGGGTTACGAGCAGTCGGTGCTGATCCGCTGGGGTGACGCGGTGATCGAGGGCGCGCCCGCCTTCGACTTCGAGAAGCAGACCCCGGCCGCCGCCGCTCAGCAGTTCGGCTACAACTGCGACTTCGCCGGCCTGCTGCCCATCGAGGGTGAGGCCGACAAGTACGTGCTCGTGGTGAGCCACGAGTACAGCACCGAGCCGATGATGTTCCGCGGCTACAACAAGGACGCGCCGACCCGCGAGCAGTTCGAGATCGCCCTCGCCTCGCACGGCCTGAGCGTTGTCGAGGTGCACGGGCAGGCCGGATCGGGTCAGCTGAAGCCGGTGTTCGGCAAGTACAACCGCCGCATCACCGCGACCACCGAGTTCGAGGTGCGTGGTCCGGCCGCCGGTAGCGCGCTGCTGAAGACCAAGGCCGACCCGACCGGCACCAAGGTGCTCGGCACCCTGAACAACTGTTCCGGTGGTGTAACCCCTTGGGGCACTGTGCTTTCCGGTGAAGAGAACTTCAACCAGTACTTCGGCAACGCCGAGAAGGTGACCGACGCCGACGTCGCCAAGAAGCTCAAGCGCTACGGCATCGAGGGCGGTGCGTCCGAGCGTCGCTGGGAGACCTTCGACCCGCGTTTCGACCTCACCCAGGAACTCAACGAGGTGAACCGGTTCGGTTACGTCGTGGAGGTGAACCCGTGGGATGCGTCCTCGGCGCCGGTGAAGCACACCGCGCTCGGCCGCTTCAAGCACGAGGCCGCCACCATCCACGTGACCGCCGACGGCAGCGTCGTCGCCTACAGCGGTGACGACGAGCGCTTCGACTACATGTACAAGTTCGTCTCCGCCAAGAAGGTGCAGCCGGGCGTCGGTGCGTCGAGCATGCGCCACAACATGACCATCCTCGACGAGGGCACCCTCTACGTCGCCAAGCTCACCGGCGACCACGCCGCCGAGATCGACGGTTCCGGCAAGGTCCCCACCGGCGGTTTCACCGGTAAGGGCGAGTGGATCCGCCTGCTCGAGACCGGTGCCGACGGCAAGGGCAAGTCGTTCGTCGACGGCATGTCGGCCGAAGAGGTCGCCGTGTTCACCCGCCTGGCCGGCGACAAGGTCGGCGCGACCAAGATGGACCGCCCCGAGGACTTCGAGACCAACCCGAAGACCGGCAAGGTGTACGTGGCGCTGACCAACAACACCAAGCGCGGCGAGGAAGGCAAGCCGGGCCCCGACGAGGCCAACCCGCGCAAGCTGAACAAGAACGGCCAGGTCCTCGAGCTCACCGACAACCACACCGGCACCGAGTTCACCTGGACGCTGCTGCTGGTCTGCGGTGACCCCGCCGCCGCCGACACCTACTTCAGCGGCTTCGACAAGTCCAAGGTCAGCCCCATCTCCTGCCCCGACAACCTGGCTTTCGACCCCTACGGCAACCTGTGGATCTCCACCGACGGCAACGCCCTGAAGTCCAACGACGGCCTGTTCGCAGTGGTCCTCGACGGCCCCAACCGCGGTGAGACCAAGCAGTTCCTCACCGTCCCCCGCGGCGGCGAGACCTGCGGCCCGATCATCACCGAGAAGCAGGTCATCGTCTCCGTCCAGCACCCCGGCGAGTCCGACGACGCCACGGTCGACAAGCCCCTGTCGAACTGGCCCGACGGCGGCACCACCCAACCCCGCCCGTCGGTCGCGGTGGTCTGGAAGAAGAACGGCGGTCGCATCGGCGTCTAACCCCCGCCGACACCCGATCTGCTGACGAAGCCGCTACCCGACTGGGCGGGTAGCGGCTTTGTCATGTCCGGTAGATATCGCGCCGATGATTCACATCGACCACGGTGACAAGCTTGCGCTTGTCGTCCACGCGGTAGATCACTCGGTAGGTGCCACGTCGGGCGCAGAAGCGGTCGTCCAGCGGCGGCTGGAGCCGTTTTCCCACCCGGTAAGGATTGTCGATCAGCGGTCCGGTCATGAATTCGTAGGCGGCGATCGCCACATTCTCGGGGAGTTTTTCGGTCAGCATCCGCCGGACCGTCGGCGTCGTCTCGAGCGCGTATTCGCTCACGCGCTGCGGTGTGACATCGCGCGTCGCACCGCCATCGCCTCGGCCAGCTCATCGGCGGTGACGGTCTCGCCACGCGCCAGCTCGGCATCGGAGGAGATTAGCCGACCGACCGTTTCCGGGTCGGACAGAATCTCGATCGTTTCCTCCATCGACGCGAGGTCGTCGACGGCCATCAACACTGCTGCAGGCTCGCCGTGCACAGTGATCGTCACCCGTTCGTGCTGGCCGCGAACCCGAGCGACCAGCTCCGAGAGCGTTGCTTTCGCTTCAGCCAGCTTCATAGTCACAAGTATGACCATAAACCGCGTCGATGCAAGCTAGCCCAGCCAGTCGAGGACCGAGGCGGCCGTCCAGGACTGTTGCATGCTGCCGAGCGGGGCGCCGGTGAAGGGTTCGTAGTACTCGGCGAAGCTGCCGTCGGCGGCTTGGCGGAGGCCTTCGGCGCGCAGGAGGTAGGCGCGTTCGGCCCAGCCTCGGCGGGCGAACGCCCAGGAGAACAGCCAGCTCATGACCGGCCAGACGGGGCCGCGCCAGTATTCGCGGGGGCGGAAGTCCTTGGCGACGGGGGACGTCGACGGTGGCAGGGCGTAGCGCAGGTCGGGGTGGCCGCAGAAGCGTGGGCCCTCGAAGGTGTTGAGCAGGGCGCGTTCGGCGGGCCGGGACAGGCCGCCTGAGATCAGCGGCGCGAACATGGCCAGCGTCTCGGTGTTGATCCACCGGCCCAATCGCACGTCGTAATCCTTTGCGGCACCGGTCCGTTCGTCGGCCGTGGCCGCCACGCCCTTGCGGAAGCGGGCCGCCCAACCGTGCAGTTCACGCACATCGGAATGCGGTTGCTTGTACTCCTCGCCGATATCGGCGAGCACCTCGCAGGCCAGTGCGAAGATCGCGGAGACGAACACGTCCTCCACGGCGAAACTCATCACCGAGGTGAGCTGGAAGTCGTCGTAGTTGGCGCGCCGCATCTGTTCGACCAGCCACAGGTACCGGTCGTATTCACGGTCGCTCGGCCGCTGGGTCGGGTCGGAGATGATGGCCGTGTCGGCTCGGTGATACGGCGGAAGATCAACGCCGGGAACGACATTGGCGTAGGCGCGGTCCCAGCGCGGCGAGTTGTCCATGCCGGATTCCCACCCGTGGTACAGCGTGATCCGGCCGTTCTCCTTGGGGTCGCGCGCATGGGCGAGCCACCGGTGCCAGCGCACCAGATCCGGCCACCGCCGATTCAGGAACTCCTGCGCCACCGCCCGCGTGGAACGCCCGTGCCTGCGCGAATGGTCGAGAATGCGCTGCACGGCGATGGCGTGCACCGGCGGCTGGGTGATGCCGGAGGTGTCGGGCCCTTCGGGGGCGTTGGCGGCCAGCCTGCGGCACTCCCAACGCGCGGGCCCGGGGAAATACCCGTCGACACCGTTGGCGAACACGATGTGCGGGATCATCCCGTTCTTCCACTGTGCCGACAGCAGCGTGTCGAGTTCGACGACCGCCCGCTCCACGCTCAACGGTGCGAGCCCGACCGCGACGAACGCCGCGTCCCAGCTCCACATGTGCGGATACAGGCGCGGCGCGGCACTGGTCATGGTGCCCAGGTCGTTGCCGCGCAGAAGGTAGGCGGCGCGTGCCGCGAGCTGCGTTGGCGTGAAACCCGGGTCGGTCATCTCCCTATTCTGCGGCGGAGCAGCACCGATGGCATCCCGACATGACTGTGACGATCAGTACCCGGTCTCGCGGGTGACATTCTGCGACGCCGTGCCGACCGAGCTGAGCATGGTGGTGATGCACAACCCGAGCACCAGGTTGATGACCGCCGTCGCGATCTTGGCCTCGATATCGGCGACGAAGGTGAACGGCAGGATCACCGCCACAGCCGTGAGCAACAGGCAGATCCAGGTGAAGAACGTCATCGGACTCGGCATCGCCAGCAGCAGCACCATCAGCAGCGCGGTGGCCAGCAGGGCGGCACCCGCGGCGGCGACGGCATACGACGTGGTGGAGACGGTGCCGTAGGCGCCCGCACCTTCCGGGGAGAGGATCGCGATGCCGAGCACACCGCGCACGAGCATGATCGCGACGACCGCGAGCAGCGCGGCGACGACGGCCGTCCCGATGCCGCCCGCCCACAGCTTGCCCACATTCACCTTGGGCTCCTGGGGTTCGCCCGGCTGCGGGGCGTACTGGCCCTGGCCGTAGTGCGGCTGGCCCTGCTGCTGCGGATACTGCGGGTCCGAGGGTCCGTAGTTGTACCGGGGATCGGTCATAGTGCGACGGTACTAGTGCACGCCGACATCCGCCCGAGGAACGCACAGGGTGTCGGTGTCCATGCGCCGGATTAGCGTGGGACCTATGACGGTGACAAGTACTCCCGCCCCGATTGCCCTCATCACCGGCGCGAGCCGCGGTCTCGGCGCCGCCATCGCGCGCGACCTCGCCCCGGCCTACGATCTACTGCTCGGCGCCCGCTCCGCCGACGCGCTCACGCCGATCCTGGACGAGCTGCCGGGTGCGACCGGTTGGCCGGTGCCGCTCACCGACTATCCGGCTGTCGCCGAGGCCGCCGCACGCATCGAGCGACTCGACGTGCTCGTACACAACGCGGGCATCGCCGACCTCGGCACCGTCGCCGAATCCTCGCTCGACCAGTGGCGCAACACCCTCGAGGTGAATCTGATCGCCGTCGCCGAACTCACCAGGTTGCTGCTTCCCGCGTTGCGCGCCGCGAACGGGCATGTGGTGCTGATCAATTCGGGCGCGGGGCTGCGGGCCAACGCGGGGTGGGGTTCGTACGCGGCGAGCAAGTTCGGGTTGCGGGCCTTCGCGGACGCATTGCGGCTGGAGGAGCCGCAGTTGCGCGTCACCTCGGTATTCCCCGGTCGCATCGATACGGATATGCAGCAGGCGATCGTGGTCGAGGAGGGGCGGGAGTATCGGCCGGAGGAGTTCCTGACCGCTGAAACGGTGGCGCGGGCGGTGCGAAACGCCGTCGACACACCGCGCGACGCGCATCCGACGGAGATCGTTCTTCGCCCTCGCTGAGACATTGGCGGCTGGCGCCGCGGTTCCCGGCGCTTGACTCCGCCTCTTCCGCTCCCTCCAGGCACTCCTTCGTCGCGCCCTCCAGTCGCTCCCGAGGTGGAGGCGCGCCGAGAACAGGTCAGGCCTGCTGAGCATGGGTGTTCGTCCAAATGTGCTCCCTGGTTCTTCTGCTCGAGGGAATCTCGGGTTACGGTCCGCTGAGCTGTGCCGATGTGGTCGTGAGGAGGAGTGGATGGACAGACGTCGAATGCTGACCTTGCTCGCCGCGGGGACGGTCGGGGCACTGGCCGGTTGCGCCAGCGCTGGCGGCGAGACCGCCCCTGTCGGTGAGGCGGTCGTGCCGGTCCCACCGCCGCCCGCACCGACGCCGAAGCAACCGGTGCTGCCTCCGCCGCCGGGTGGTCCGAAGTCGATCATCGGCGCCGAGACGATCACCGCCCTGCCCGGTCAGGGCTCGAGCATGGCCCTCACCGTCGACGACGGCGCGAGCCCGGAGGTGGTCGGCGCCTACATCAAGTGGGCCCAGGACACCGGCGCCCGCTTCACCTTCTTCGTCACCGGTTCGTTCGAGGCCTGGACCATCCACCGCGATGCCCTGCGCCCGTTGGTCGACTCGGGTCAGATCCAGCTCGGCAACCACACCTGGAGCCACGAGGCACTCACCAAGATCGGTGCCGACGGGGTCGTCGGCCAGCTGAGCCGTACGAAAACCTTCCTGCGCAACAACTTCGGTGTCGACGGCACCCCGTTCTATCGGCCGCCCTTCGGCTACCACAACGCCACGGTCGACAAGATCGCCGCCGACCTCGGTTACACCGTGCCGACCATGTGGTACGGCTCCCTGTCCGACTCCGGTCTCATCACCGAGGAATACCTGATGGAATGCGCCCGAAAGTATTTCGCCGCGCAGACCATCATCATCGGCCACGCCAACTTCCCGCCGGTCACCCACTGCTACGGACAACTCGTCGACATCATCCGCGAGCGCAACCTGTCGCTCGTCACGCTGAACGACGTCCTGGAAGTCCGCAGCTGATGGTCGTGTTCCGGTGGACGTGGTTTCGCACGAACATGGGTAACTCGCCGGGTACGGACTAACCCGCCACTGCACAAGAGCTTGCCGCGTCCCCAACTCTCCCCGGGCCCGAGTCTGGCCAAAGACCCGGGGAGGCGGTCACAGTACGATGTTGACCATCTTGCCCGGCACGACGATCACCTTGCGCGGTGCGGCTCCCTCGAGCAGTGTTACCACCTTCTCATCGGCCAGCGCTGCCGCCTCGATCGCGGCCGGGTCGGCGTCGGCGGGCACCTGGATCCGGCTGCGCACCTTGCCCTTCACCTGAATCGGGTACTCCACCGAATCAGCGACGAGCAGCGCCGGATCGGCGGTCGGGAAGGGGCCGTGGGCCAGGGAAGTGTTGTGGCCCAGCCGTTCCCACAGTTCCTCGGCGATGTGCGGCGCCAGCGGAGCGAGCATCAGGACCAGAGGTTCCACGGCTGCGCGCGGTGCGCCGTCGGGGTAGTTCTTGGTCAGGTGGTTGGTCAGCTCGATCAGCTTCGCGCCCGCCGTGTTGTCGCGCAGGGCGGCCAGATCCTCGTCGACACCGGCGATGGTGCGGTGCACCAGGCGCAGCGTCTCGTCGGACGGTGCCGCATCGGTGGCCTTCACCGCGCCGGTCTCCTCGTCGACCACCAGTCGCCACACCCGCTGCAGGAAGCGGTGTGCGCCGACGACGTCCTTGGTCGCCCACGGACGCGAGGTGTCCAGCGGTCCCATCGACATCTCGTAGAACCGGAAGGTGTCGGCGCCGTACAGATCGCACATCTCGTCGGGCGAGATGGCGTTCTTCAGCGACTTGCCGATCTTGCCGTATTCCTGGGAAACCTCGATCTCGACACCGTCGGGACCGGTCCAGAAGAACTTCGAGTCACGCTCCACCACCTCGGCGGCCGGCACGTACGCACCACGCTCGTCGGTGTAGGCGTAGCCCTGCACGTAACCCTGGTTGTACAGGCGGCGGTAGGGCTCGCTGCCCGACACATCGCCCAGGTCGAACAGCACTTTTTGCCAGAACCGCGCGTAGAGCAGGTGCAGCACCGCGTGCTCCACACCGCCGACGTACAGGTCGACACCACCCGGGTCGTTCGGCCCGTGCTTGTCGGTGCGCGGGCCGAGCCAGTACTTCTCGTTCTCCTCGGCGCAGAACGTCTCGGTATTGGTCGGGTCGGCATAGCGCAGCTGGTACCAGGAGCTACCCGCCCAGTTGGGCATGACATTGGTGTCGCGGCGGTACCGCTTGGGGCCGTCGCCCAGGTCGAGCTCCACGTTCACCCAGTCGGTGGCCTTGGCCAGCGGCGGGGACGGCTCGGAGTTCGCGTCGTCGGGATCGAAGGTGACCGGCGCGAAGTCTTCCATCTCCGGAAGTTCCACGGGCAGCATGGATTCCGGCAGGGCGTGTGCGACACCGTCGGCGTCGTAGACGATGGGGAACGGCTCACCCCAGTACCGCTGACGGGCGAACAGCCAGTCGCGCAGCTTGTACTGGATCTTCCCGGTGCCGTGGCCCTCCGTTTCGAGGTGGCCGATCATGGCCGCCTTCGCCTCGTCGACCGAAAGTCCGTTCAGGAAGCCGGAATTCACCAGCTCACCCTCACCCGACCAGGCCGCCTCGGTGATGTCGCCGCCGGAGATGACCTCGACGATCGGCAGGCCGAGGGTGGAGGCGAAATCCCAGTCGCGCTGGTCGTGGCCGGGTACCGCCATGATGGCGCCGGTGCCGTAGCCGCTCAGCACGTAGTCGGCGATGAAGATCGGCACCTGGCTGCCGTCGGCGGGGTTGGTGGCGTAGGAGCCGAGGAAGACGCCGGTCTTCTCCTTGTTCTCCTGCCGCTCCAGATCCGACTTGGCCGCGATCGACTTGCGGTACGCCGCAACGGCTTCCGCCGGGGTGGCGCTGTCGTTGGTCCAGCGGGTGTCGGTGTCGGCGGGCCAGGCGGCGGCGGTCAGCTTGTCGACCAGCTCGTGTTCCGGCGCGAGCACCACATAGGTAGCGCCGAACAGGGTGTCGGGCCGGGTGGTGAAGACCTCGATGGTCTCGCCTTCGGGTGCGTCGAAACGCACCTGCGCGCCGCGCGAACGCCCGATCCAGTTGCGCTGCATGGACTTCACGTTGTCGGGCCAGTCCAGCTCGTCCAGGTCGTCGACGAGGCGGTCGGCGTAGGCGGTGATCCGCATCATCCACTGCCACATGCGCTTACGGAACACGGGGAAGTTGCCGCGTTCGCTTCGCCCGTCGGCGGTGACCTCTTCGTTGGACAGCACCGTGCCGAGGCCCGGGCACCAGTTGACGATCGAATCCGACTGGTAGACCAGGCGATACGAGTCGAGCAGGGCCGCACGCTCGGTGGCGCTCAGCGATGCCCAGTCGCCCTCGGGCACCGGACGCGCACCGCCGGCGAACTGCTCTTCCAACTCGGCGATCGGCCGGGCACGACCGGCCTCCTGGTCGTACCAGGCGTTGTAGATGCGCAGGAAGATCCACTGCGTCCACCGGTAGTACTCGGGATCGGTGGTGGCGAAGGAGCGACGCGGGTCGTGACCGAGGCCGAGCCGGTCGAGCTGACGCTGCATCGTCGCGATGTTCGATTCGGTGGTGACGCGCGGGTGCGCACCGGTCTGCACGGCGTACTGCTCGGCGGGCAGGCCGAAGGCGTCGTAGCCGAGCGCGTGCAGCACATTGCGCCCGCGCATGCGGTGGTAGCGGCCGAACACGTCGGTGGCGATGTAGCCGAGCGGGTGGCCCACGTGCAGGCCCGCGCCCGACGGGAACGGGAACATGTCCTGGATGAACAGCTTGTCGTCGGGGGTGTCGCCCGCGAGCGGCCCGACCGGGTTGGGCGCGTTGAAGGTGCCGCGTTCGGCCCAGTTGCGCTGCCAGCGCTGTTCGATCCGCCCCGCCAGCTCGGCGTTGTACCGGTGCTGAGGTACGTCACTCTCGGTCGCACGAGTGTCCTGCACGGTCCCGCCTTCTTGTTCTCGCCGATCAGGGGTAAACATCGTCTAACAGGGTAGAACGTCGTAGCGAATTCATTTCCGAAGGGCCGCGCAGCGAGGCGCGCTGTGCGGCGGGTCACCTCGGCGGGGAGCACCGGATCGGTACTCGACAAGGGTGCGCTAGCCTGCATGAATGGTCGTCGTCGCTCTTCTGCTCTTCGCGCTGGCCGCGGTCGCCATCATGACCGGTGTGCTCGGGCTGCTCGGCAAGTTGCCCCGCAATCGTTTCCTCGGTGTCACCACCGAGGCGGCCCTGCACAGCGACGACAATTTCCGCATCGCCAACCGCATCGCCGCCCCGACCTCCGTCGGCGCGGGCGCCCTGCTGTTCGCAGGCGGCCTCGTGGTCCTGGTCGCGGGCGGTTTCGCCGCCCTCGGCGTAGCCGCCGCCGTCGCCGTGATCGCGATCTTCACCCTCGGCGCAGGCGCGACCGCCGCGGCCCGCACGGTAGAACCCCTCCTGCCCCCCGCCCCAGCCGGCGGCTGCGGCTCCTCCTGCGGCAGCTGCTCCCTCCGCGACACCTGCGCCCCCGCCAACTGATTCCTGGTCCCGCCGCCGCCCTTCCGGTACAACGGAAGTAGGTACTTACCGGGGGGTTCATGATGATTTTCGGAGTGGTGGTTCTCGTAGCGTTCGGTGGCGTGGTCGCCGTCAGCTTCGTTCCTTGGCTCGGCATCGCCTTGTTCGTGCTCGCGGGGGTGCTGTTCGTCGTCGGCATCGTGCAGAGCAGGCGTGAGCGGGTCCTGTTGACGAAGCCGCAGGCTCGTCGTGCCGGTGCGGCGGGTGCCAGTGGTGGCGGTTGGTCGGCGGCGGGATTCTTCGACTGGGGCGGTGGCGGTGGTGGTCACTCCGGAGATGGCGGCGGTGGTGGCGGCTGCGGCGGGGGTGGCGGCTGCGGAGGCGGCAGCTGACCAGGTGCCGCTGCTAGTTCGCGGTAAGTGAATCGCAAGGTGGCGCACCTAGATTCGGGATCGAGAGGCAGATCCCGAATCAGGAGGAGCCATGAGTTTTGTCGATCTCGTCGGCACGGTTCTCAGTGTCGGCGTCGCTGTACTGGTTGTGGCGATGGTGGTGTTCGTTCCGCTGGCCATTCTCGTCGCGATCTTGCAGGCGGCCCTCGCTTCGGGATCTCGGCAGTACCCGCCGGGCCCGCGTCAGCGCCGGAATCGGAACGACCGCTGGTCCAGTGGTAGCGACTGGACCTACAACGGTGGCTACGCGAGCGGCGGCTATTCGGGCGGCTCGTCCAGCAGCTGGTCGGACGGCGGTTCGTCGAGCAGCTGTGACTCCGGTTCGAGCTCGTCGAGCAGCTGTGGCGGGGGCAGCAGTAGCAGTTGCGGTGGAGGCGGCAGCTGCTGATATCAGCCGCCCGACGGGGCAGGCACCTGATGCGACAGCGGCGCACCCGCCGGGTTCACGTAGAGCACGAGAATGCGGACCTCGGTGGTCCCGTTGTTGCGGGCGACGTGGGCGTTGTCCGGCCCGCTCGGCTCGCGGAACAGCCGGAACCGGCGATATTCGGCAGGTCCGCGAGCAAGGTAGGGATGATCGAGCACACCACGGGTGACCAGCACGAACAACGTTCCGTCGTGGAAATGCCAGCCGCTGGTGCCGCCGGGAACGATACGGGTGCGGCGGACGACGATGTCGCGGCCCGCCAGCCGCAGGCGCAGCAGCGTACGACTGGCGGTGCCGACCGCCGGAGCCGGGTTGGCGACGAACTCTCGGGTACACCTGCGGATCATGTCGTCATGAAACCACCTCCGCGCAGCCAGGCGAGGGCAGCGTGCACGGCGCGTCCCGCCGCCGGATCGCCTACCGCGATGCGGGCGCTGCCGTCGGGATAGGCCTTGGCTTCGATCCCGGCCCGGCGCAGCGCCGTCGCCACACCGGGCCCCGGCAGGTACAGGAAGTTCGCGTGACTTTCCGGAATGTCGAAACCGCATGCCCGCAACGACAAGCGCAACACATCGCGTTCCCGATTGATGCGCTCCACCCGCTCGCGCAATTCCTCCCCTGCCGCGTAGGCGGCCCGCACGGCGGCGACCGAGGCGGTGGCGACCCCGAACGGCAACTGCTGCGCGCGGACACGCTCGATGAGCGCACCGCGCCCGACGCAGTAGCCGATACGCAGCCCCGCCAGCCCATACGCCTTGGAGAACGTCCGAAGGACGAGCATGTTCGGATGCCGGGCCAGCAGAGCATGCAGATCGAGCCGATCGCCCGCCGCGAGGAATTCGACGTAGGCCTCGTCGAGCAGCACCGGCACCCGCTGCGGCACCGCCGCGACGAACTTGCGAACAGCGCCCGCGTCGAGCACCGTCCCGGTCGGATTGTGCGGCCTGCACAGCACGACCAGCGCCGTCCGCCGGTTCACCGCGCGTCGCATGGCGGTGAGGTCCTGGTTGCCGGAGAGATCGAGCGGCACCGGGACGACCGTCATCCCGGCCATCTCCGCCATGATCGGATACCCGTCGAATGTCGGTGTGCCCGTGACGAGTTCACCGCCACCCAGGGCGCGCATCACCTGCATCGCTACCCCGGTGGCTCCGGCGCCGACCACCACGTCGGCGGAGGAGAAACCGAGATGCGTGGCGATGATCCGGGGCAGTTCCTGCGGTAGGAACTCGGGGTACCGATTGGCCTGCACGAGTGTGTCTTTCACCGCCGCGAGCACAGAAGGCAGAGGCGGGAAGGGGTTCTCGCTGAGGCCGAGGTCGAACACGGTCGGTACCGGTTCGCTGCCGAACCGCTGCGACGGGATGGTCGGCTCGACCAACCGCACACTCATCACGCCGCTCCCCAGCGCACCGCCGCCGCACCGGCGAAGTCACCCGCGTGCGCGAATGCCGACAGCAGCACAACCGAACCGTTGCGCAATCGTCCGGCCTGGTTCTCCACGTCGAGCGTCACGGGAATGCCTGCGGCGAAAAGGTTTCCGCACCGGTCGAAGGTGTCCGGATGACGGTCGGCGGGCAATTCCAGCGCGTCGTGCCAATTGCGCAGGAACAGCCGATTGGGCTGATTGGTGACGAAGGTATCGATATCGCGGCTCTTCACCCCGATCCGATCACACACCGCGAGCGCCACTTCCGGGACGAGCCGGTTGCCACGCGCGAACACTTTGGTGATCTTCGATTCGGAGAAACTCACGCACCCCTGGCCCTCACCCGGTTCCCAGTACTTACGGGTGCCGTTGGTGGTGAAGTCCATATCGCCCGCGAACTCGGGGTAGGTGCGGCATTCGATATCCAGAATCGGCGCCGAATCGTCCTTGCGCAGCAGACCGATTCCGCAACCGTCGCCGGGCACCGGGGCCTGCGCGAGTTTGCGGATATCGGGCTGGGTGAACACCGGGCCCGCGCAATTCTGGACCGCGACGATCAGCGCCGTCTTCGCGTCGCTCGTCGCCATCATCATCCGCGCCATCGCCATCATGTGCACGAAGGCCGCGCAGCCGCTGTTGTGCACGTCGAGCACCTGCGAGGGGCGCGCACCGAGCCTGCGGGCGAGCTCGGGTGCGGCGCCGAGCACCGGATTGTCGGGCAGTTGGGTATGGGTGATGATGATGTCGATCACGGTGGCGAGGTCGGCGCCGTGGCGTTCGCGCAGCACGTCGAAGGCGCGTTCGGCCATGTCGACGGCGGTTTCGTCGCGCGCCACATGGTGGCGGCCTGCGGGCGAACGGAACATCACGTTCTTGGCCATCCGCTCCGAGCGGGAGAACTGGGTGAAGTATTCGGTCGGCACCGGGTCACCGGGCAGGTAACTCGCGACATCGACCAGACTCACTGACGGCATACTCACTGCATCCACTCCGGCTTGATCGGCAGCCCGTTGGCCGCGCGGTATTCACAAATGGCCTTGAGGTTGTCCAGCTCCAGCTGGTGACCGGCGGAGAACATCTCCCAGAAATCGCCGACCCACACCGGCCGCTTCGGCGGCGCGGTCTCGGGATAACCGTTCTCGTCGTAGAAGGGGTGCTTGCAGTTCACCCACAGCACCACCGAACCGGGCTTGTGGAACACCACTTGCGCGTCGACCACCCGCATCAGGTAGATCATCCACAGGTGTTCGGACTGGTCCCAGGCACAGTGATAGTCGACGGTCATCGCGTCGGAATGGGCGACGGTGCGGGTGAAACACTTGGTCTCGTCACCGAGCCGGTCGTAGGAAAGCCACAGGCCGGGTTCGTCGGTTTCGGTGAATCCGCGCAGGCTGTAGGTCCATTCCTCGAGTGAGCGGGTGTCGGCGAGATACTCGAAGACCTCGCGTGGCGGTGCGTCGATATAGGTCTGGACCGGGCAGTAGTCACCGAAGATCTGGTCGTGCGGGTACACCGAACGCAGCATGTCCATGATGATCGGGGTCGTCGCCTCCCGATCCGAGTTCTCGATGCGCAGCACGCCGGGCACCGTCTGGCCGGGAATGTCGCTGAGTGCGGGCAGGGCACTAGTTGTCACGGTGTTCTCCTCGTTGTCAGGAAAGGAAGGGCAGGAACGGCGGGATTTCGTCGGGGTCGCAAAGGATTTCGACGAAGGACGGACCGTCGGTGGTCAGGCAGCGGCGCAGGGTCGCGTCGAGTTCGGTGGGTTCGTCGACGGTGTGGGCGGGTAATTCGGGGAACATGGCGGCGATGCCCGCCCCGAGACGCGTGGTGCGGAAACGGTTGAAGCTGTAGCGATCTCGGTAATAGATCTGTTCACGGGTGACGCACATGGCGTGCGCGTTGTTGTTGAACACCACGAAGGTGATCGGCAGGTCGTATTCGACGGCGGTGTGGATCTCCATGCCGTGCATGAAGAACGACCCGTCGCCGGCGATCACGACGGTGCGGTGGGCGGCACCGCGGGCGAACGCCGAACCGATTCCGGCGCCGAACGCGTAACCCATGCCACCCATGCCGAGTGCGACGACGAATCGTCCACCCTCGGGCACCCGTAGGTAATGCACCACCGAGGCGCCGGTGTTACCCGCGTCGGCGAAAATGTCGGCGCCCTCGGGCAGTTCGCGCTGAATCGCCTCCACGACTGTGCGGTAGCGCAGGCCGGGGCCGTCGGCGGCCGGAACGGACATGAGGGTGAGGTCGGTGTTGTGCGGTTCGGTGCGTGTAACTACGGCTGAGTCGTGATCGACCACGGGGTGGTGCCGCTCGGGACGTAGGACGGTCAGCGCGGTCGCGAGGTCGGTGCTGGTCGCGTGCGTGGCGGGCAGGTAGGGGGTCAGCGCTCCGACGCTGAGCAGGGGTAGTCCGGCGAGGGCGTCGTCGAGGCCCGCACGGGCGGTGACCGGGAGGCGGGTGCCGACCAGCAGGCAGGCACTCGCTGATTCGAGCGCCTCGATCAAGTCGGCGTGACCCATGCTGCCCGCGACACCGCAGAAGCCGGGGCCGGTGTTGGAGTACACGTCCTTCGCGTCCGGTGCCACACCGATCGAGGCATCGAGTGCCTCGACCAGTTCCGCTAGTTCGGTGCGGGCATCATCGCGGGCGACCTGATCGCCCGCGATGACCACGACCTTTCCCAACCTGCGAGCGGCGGCGAGCTGGGTGGCGACCTCGGCAAGGGTGCTGTTGATCGAGGCGAGCTCGGCCAGTGCGTTGTGCTCGTGGTCGGCGCCGACCGAGGTGACGGACTCGGCAAGCGCGCCCGGCTCGTCGATGGCGGCGGGCTCGGCAAGGGCGCTGTGCTGGTGGATGGCCGAGGTGGTCGGTCCGGTGACTGCCCGGCCGACGGTCGCGGGCCGTTGACCCTTGCTGTGTGCCGCAAGCAGATCGGGCATCAATTGCTGCTGAATATCCTTGGGAAGCAACAACACCGCAGGTCCACCGCTCTCGGCTGCCTCGATTGCCTCGGCGAACTGCCCAGGCACCTGCGCCGGTTCGGTGACACGCGCGCAATATCGGCTCACGGTCGCGAACAACGCTGCCGCGTCGAGAGATTCGGACAGACCACTGGAATCCTGGAACGCGCCGCGACCTTCCAGGCTCGTCGGCGGCTGACCGACCAGCGCGAGTACCGGCACCCGCGATGCGAACGACTCCGCCAGCCCCGCAACCAGATTCACCGCCCCACCACCCGAGGTCGCGGCGACGACCCCGAGTCCACCGGTGGTGCGCGCGTACCCGTCGGCCATGGTCGCCGCCGAGAACTCGTGTTTGGCGATGATCCCGGCCGGGTGGCCGCCCGCGTCGAAGATCGCGTCGTAGAGGTCTTCGATATTGGCGCCGTCGACGCCGAAGATCTGGCCGATGCCCCGGTCGGCCACCGCCCGCACCAGGTAGTCCACCACTCGGTCCGGCATCGGCACTCCTTCTCCGCCATGCGAAACACGGCGGTGACCACCGCCGTCACCTCGAATTACGTGGCACCCCGACGCCGAGTTCAGAGGGTGGGCGAATACCATCCCTTGTGTGTACGTATACATCTATGTATATTGAGTTCATGCCCAACAAAACGATCTACGTATCCGACGACGATCTGCCGGTGTTCCAGCGGGCACAGGAGCTCGTCGGCGGCAACCTCTCCAGCACGGTGGTCAGCGCGCTGCGCAAGCTCATCGAGGCGGAGGAGGGTCGTGCGGCCGGGTTCGACGAGGTCGTCCTGAGGGTCGGTCGCGACGGCGTGCGGCAGGTGCGCTTCCAGGGCGTTCTACTGGGCGAATGGCGCGATATGACCGACAAGCGGACGCTGCACCAGCAGGTGTATCGCAGCCGCAAGGGCAAGTTCGTGCTCGCCACCCACACCGCGAAGTGGAAGGACTACCCGTCCGACGATCTCGGTGACCTGAAGGACTGGAAGAACTGGCGGCGCCTGCTCGGCATCGGCGACCAGGCCACCGACTGGGGCGACTACGAGTACGAGATCCTCGACGATCTGAAAGACCTGAAGGACCGCATCCCCGACAACCTGTACCGCAAGGTCGAAGAAGTCACCGCGCACCCGCGCATCGAAGACCTCGACATCTAGCGCACCACAACAACTCTCATCGACACCGCGGCCCCGAGGGGCGGTGTGGCTAAAACATGCACTTATTCGCACTAATGAATGCAATCTTCTGGAAAGGGACGACCATGGTTCACCCGGCCATCACCGCCCGCGGCCTGCGTAAGGCGTACGGCGAGCACACAGTTCTCGACGGCATCGACCTCACCGTCGCCGAGGGTACGATCTTCTCCCTGCTCGGCCCCAACGGCGCGGGCAAGACCACCACCGTGCAGATCCTCACCACCCTGATCGGCGCCGACGACGGCGAGATCCGGGTCGGTGGCCACGACGTACGCGCCTCGGTCGACGATGTGCGGGAACTCATCGGAGTCACCGGTCAGTTCGCCGCCGTCGACGAGTTGCTCACCGGCCGCGAGAACCTCGAGCTCATGGGTGCCCTGAACCACCTCCCGAAGCGGGAGATCCGCAGTCTCGCCACCGAACTGCTGGAGCGGTTCGATCTCGTCGAGGCCGCCGACAAGCCGGCGAGCACGTACTCCGGCGGGATGACCCGCAGGCTCGACCTGGCCATGACCCTCGTCGGCGATCCGCGCATCATCTTCCTCGACGAGCCGACCACCGGCCTCGACCCGCGCAGCCGCCGCTCCATCTGGGACATCATCCGCACGCTCGTCGACGACCTCGGCGTCACCGTCTTCCTCACCACCCAGTACCTGGAGGAAGCCGACCAGCTGGCCGACCGCATCGCGGTGCTCGATCAGGGCCGCATCGTCGCCGAAGGCACCGCGGCGGAACTCAAACGACTCATTCCCGGCGGACACATCCGCATCGACTTCGCCGACCGTGCCCGCCTCGACGCGGCGCGCTTCGCCCTCGGTTCCTCGGCGCAGGTGCTCGAAGGCGGCGACGGCCTCACGCTCGCCGTGCCAGGTGACGGCGGCGTGCGTTCGCTGCGCGCGGTGCTCGATGTGCTCGACGCCAATCGGATCGAGGCGGGCGGCATCTCGGTGCACACCCCGAACCTCGACGACGTGTTCCTCACCCTCACCGGCAAGCCGACCACTCAGGAGACCGTGCGATGACCACCCAGACCGTCCGGCGCGATCACACGTTCGCCGACACCATGACGATGTTGCGCCGCAACATCACCCACGCCAAGCGCTATCCGAGCATGACGTTCAGCATCATCATCATGCCGATCGTGCTGCTGCTCGTGTTCAACTACGTGTTCGGCGGGGCGCTCGAAAAGTCCTCCGGCGGTGAGTACATCGACTACCTCGCCCCCGGCATGCTCTTGCTGCTACCCGCCTACATGACGGTGTCGGTGGCGGTCTCGATAGCCACCGACGCCAGCAAGGGCATCGTGAACCGCTTTCGGGTGATGGCGATCTCGCAATCCTCGATGCTCACCGGCCATGTGCTCGGCGCACTCATCCAAGCGATGGCGGGTGTCACGGTGATGACCGCTGTGGCGCTGCTCATCGGGTTCCGGCCCAACGCCAACGCTGTGGAATGGGTGGCGGCCTTCGGGTTGCTCGCGCTGGTGACCTTCGCCTTCGTCTGGCTCGCCATCGCCCTCGGTCTGCTGTCACCGAATGCCGAAAGCGCCAGCAACGCACCGTTTCCCATCGTGATGATGCCGTTCCTCGGCAGCGGTCTGGTCGCCACCGACACCATGCCGGTCGGCCTGCGTCAGTTCGCCGAGTACCAGCCCTTCACGCCCATCACCGAAACCCTGCGTGGGCTGCTGATGGGCACCGAGATCGGTGGGAACGGCTGGGTCTCGCTGGCCTGGTGCGCGGTGATCGCCGGTGGCGGGTTCCTCTGGTCGAGGACGATCTTCCGCAAGCAAACCCGCTGAGAGACAACAAGGTCCGGCCACCTCGCCAGGGGTGGCCGGACTTTCAGTTGCGTTCCAGCTCGATCGGGTGGGTGGCCAGCAGCGACAGCGGCAACGGCTGACGCCGCAACACCCCTGCCCACAGGTCGTGGCGATCGGTCGCGACCGGGTCCGACGGCAACGCCGACACCACCACCCAGTCGTCGTTGTCGAGTTCACCCTCGAGCTGACCCATCGACCAGCCCGCGTACCCGGCGAACACGCGAATGCCCTCCACCAGCGGGGCGATCTCGTCGGGATCGGCGTCCAGGTCCACGAGCACGACGCGCCCGTCCACCCGGCGCAGTCCGCGCACCTCGCCGATCTCGGCGCCGACCCGGAGCACGCCGAGACACAGCGCGGCGTCGCGTTTCACCGGTCCACCGATATAGAGCTCGGTCGGCTCGGCCACCAGGTCGGCCCACAGCGGCAACACATCGCGCACCGGGGTCTCGCTCGGGCGGTTGAGCACCACGCCGAGACTGCCCGCGTCGTTGTGCTCGATGACGTACACGACTGTCCGCCGAAAAGTAGATTCTACCAGGTCGATCGCGGACACCAGCAGGTTACCGGCACGGATGCGGGCACCGAGCTGTCCGCGCCGTCGGTCGTCGCCGTGCCCGTCGCGAGTCCGGCGTTCGTCCGGGTCGTCTCCGCGTGCCACCGGCCCATCATCGCATTGGATCGGGGTCCCGCGCTTCCCTCGACCCGGGGAGAGCCGGAAATATCTCGCCCCGACCGGCCCGGCGCTGCCCGGTAGGGTCGCGTCATGCACACGCCCGAAGTCCTGCTCGACGACAGCGACGCCGTGTACGACTACTACCTGCGACATCGGCAGAACCGGTGGAAGGCGCTGGCTTCCTACGCGGTGCTCGCCCGGCGGTTCCGGCCGAGGATCAGCTACGCCGAGGGCGCCAAGGCGCAGGTCGCCGCGCTGGTGCGCGGCAAGCGGCCGATCATCTACGCCATCAATCACCTGTCCACGAGCGACCCGTACACCGTCGCCGCCGCGGCCTGGCGGTCCCCGCTGCGCGCCAAGATCGGCCGGGTACGTGTGCTGGCCAAGGACGAGCTGTTCGCCGACCCCGAACAGCGCCGCAAGGTCGACATGATGGGCGGGATCCCGGTGTTCCGGGGCAAGGACCACGGCATTCGCGCGGTGAACGCGGCAGGTCAGCGCATGATGGACGTGTGCGCCCAGCGCCTCGACGACGGCGATCACCTCGCGGTCTTCCCCGAGGGCACCTGCAACCTCGTCGACCACAAGACGGTGCAGCCGGTCGGCAGCGGTATCGGGCACATCGCCTTCCGCGCCGCCAAACTCGGCGCCCCGCCCGCGTTGGTCGCCATCGGCCTGAGTTACGGGCCACGCCCCGCCGACGCGATCGAGCCCGGCGCCGACGAGGTGGTGTCGTCGAGCTTCTACTTCCGTACGCCCGTACTGGAGCTACCCGCGCGACCTGGCGATATCGCCCGCCTTGTCAAGGACGAACTGCAAGCCGCCGTCGACGGCGCCGTCGCAAACTACTGAGGCAGCCCGAACATCTCCCTGGCTCCCTGCGGGACCAGGGAGATGTAGCGGGGGTTCTCGGTGATGAAGTGCAGCACCATCGAACACATCGGCAGGATCTCGAACCCGTCCTTGCGGCTGGTCGTCAGCGCGGACTCGACCAGCGTGTTTCCCAACCCGCGACCCTGGAATTCCGGGTAGATCTCGGTGTGGACGAGGGCGCGTTCGGCACCGGTGTCCTGGTATTCGATGTAGCCGGCGGGGGTACCGTCGGAGATGAGTTCGAACCGCTCCAGCGCGGTATTTTCGCGGACCTCGGTCGCCATGGGTAGAAGCTACAGTGTTTGTTGGAGCGCTGGCGCGCTCGAGTTCGCGGCCCCGCCGGTCCCGACGATCAGGCACCGTGGCTTGCTCCTTCGTCGCCTACGCCACGGCACCTGATCGTCGGGACGGCCGCGAACCGCCGCTTCGCGGCGTCCCCTCCTCGAGGTCGGGGAGTGCGGGGCAGGGAAGGCGGGGTGGTGCGTTCTAGCGCAGTGGTGTTGTCGAAGACGGTGGCGGGTTCTGGGGTTTGCCCGGAGAATGTCGGGATGAGTGGTCCTCGAGTGGTGCTTGCCCCTGACAAGTTCAAGGGTTCGCTGACCGCGCCCGAGGTGGCGGCCGCGTTGGGGGTGGGAATCAGGCGCCGGGCGCCCGGGGCCGATGTGCGGGCGGTGCCGGTGGCCGACGGTGGGGACGGAATGGTGGAGGCCTTCGCGGCGGCCGGGTGGCAGCGGGTCGAGATCGACGCGCCGGGGCCGACGGGCGAGCCTTCGCGGGCGGTGTACGCGATGCGCGACGAGACCGCGGTGGTGGAGCTGGCCGCGGCGGTCGGGTTGGTGAAACTGCCCGGCGGCAGGCTCGCGCCGTTGCGGGCCGATACCTTCGGTCTCGGCGTCGTGGTGGCGCACGCGCTGGACGCGGGGGCGCGCGAGATCGTGCTCGGGCTCGGAGGCAGTGCCTCGACCGATGGTGGGTCGGGTCTGCTGCGGGCACTCGGCCTGCGCCTGCTCGACGAGAACAACGACGAACTGGACGGCACCGCGATGGATGTCGTCACCCTGCTGAGCCGGGTGGCGGCCGTCGACCGGGCCGGCCTGCATCCCGCTGTCGCGCGGGCACGGTTCACCCTCGCCTGCGATGTCGACAACCCGCTGCTCGGCCCGGCCGGTGCGGTGGCGGTGTACTCGCCGCAGAAGGGCGCCGACCGGCACATGATGGTGAAACTCGAAGCGGCACTGACGAATTGGGCTGCCATCCTGGGCACCGGCTATGCCGAGATCGGGGGCGCGGGCGCGGCGGGCGGCACCGGTTTCGGGGCGCTGGCTGTCCTCGGCGCCGAGGTGCGCAGTGGCATCGACGTGCTGCTCGAGCTGCTGGAATTCACCGCGCTGGTCAAGGGGGCGACGCTGGTGGTGACGGGTGAAGGGTCGCTCGATCACCAGAGCATGCACGGCAAGGCACCGGTGGGTGTCGCGGCGGCGGCCAACGCGGCGCGGGTGCCGGTGGTGGCGGCGGTGGGGCGAACGATGCTGTCGCCGGGCGAGATTCGCGCCGCCGGGTTCGCCGCCTGCTATCCGCTCAGCGAATTGGAACCCGACGCGGCGCGGTCGATGCTGACCGCCGGGAAGCTACTCGAGCGCATCGGCGAGCGCATCGCCCGCGAACACCTGTAGCCCTGTCACACCAGCACGGCGCGGTGCCGGTCGCCCCACGCCTCGAGCGGGGCGAGCGCGTCGCGCAATGTTTCGCCGAGCGGGGTCAGCGAGTATTCGACGCGCGGCGGAATCTCCGGGAAGATCTCGCGACGCACCACCCCGGCCGCCTCGAGATGGCGCAAGTTCTCGGTGAGCACCTTCTCGCTCACCCCGTCGAGCAGCCGCCGGATGTTGCCGAATCGCTGCGGCCCCTCGCCGAGCACCCACATCAGGTGCAGTTTCCATTTGCCACCGACCACGTCGATAGCCAGGCTCATACCACACACCTGGTGATCTGCGTCACTGCTCATCGTCTGCGCACCCTTCTGACCGTATTTCGAACCTATAGGTAAGCAACCGCACTGCGACGTGCGGTCTTCCCGCGCGCTGCCGACGCCGACACCATGGAAACCGGCGCCGAACCAATCCGTATCGAAAAAGCGAAGGGCTACACCATGAGTACCCGATCAGTTTCCGTTCTCGGCCTGGGCCCGATGGGTCAGTCCATGGTCAAGGCCTTCCTCGAGGCGGGCGTCGAGGTGACCGTGTGGAACCGCAGCACCGCCAAGGTCGACGCCATGGTCGCCCTCGGCGCCAAGCGGGCCGAGACCGTCGCCGAGGCGCTCGACGCCAATGAGGTGTCGGTGCTCAGCCTCACCCACTACGACGCCATGTACGACGTGCTCGGCCAGGCGGTCGACCACCTGCCCGGCAAGGTGATCGCCAACCTGTCCTCCGATTCGCCGGAGAAGGCGCGGGCGGGTGCGAAGTGGGTGCGTGAGCGTGGCGCCGAGTTCTTCTCGGGTGGGGTGATGTCGGCGGGCGACAATATCGCCCATCCCGCGTCCTACATCTTCTACAGCGGCCCCAAGGCGGTGTTCGACGCGCACGCCGACCTGCTGCGCCCGCTGAGCCCGCAGGAGTACCTCGGCGCCGACGACGGCCTGGCGCAGGTCTTCTACCAGGCGTTGCTGGTGATCTTCCACCCCTGGCTGCTCGCCTTCGACCAGGCCACCGCCGTGATCTCGAAGTCCGGTCACGACATCGCCCAGTTCGTTCCGTTCGCGGTCCGCGCCAGCGAGGCGTTCCCGTACTTCATGGAGCAGTTCTCGGTGGCGAACCAGAACGGCGGCTGGGCCGACCTGGCCGGCCTGAAGATGATGGACGCCGGCGCGCAGCACATCATCGACGCCAGCGAGGAAGTCGGTGTCGATGCCGCGTTCTCGCACCTGGCGCAGTCGTTCTGGCGCAAAGCCATCGCGGCCAGTGAGGCCGCGGGCAAGCCTGTGTCGACCTATGAGCTGATGCGCGGCGAGAACTCCTGAGACAGCGGCGAAACCGTCCGACGTGGGGTCGGACGGTTCGCTCGTTCTAGGCCGTTCCGGTGCCGAGCCGGGGGAAGGGCTCGGTGGAGAACACCACCTCCACGGCTACCTCGAAATAGGCCGCGATGCGCAGCGCCAGGTGCAGGCTCGGGCTGTATTCGCCGCGTTCGAGGTAGCCGATGGTCTGGTAGTGCACGCCGAGTGCTTCGGCGAGGTCCCGCCGGGAGATGCCACGCTCGGCGCGCAACATCGCGATGCGGTTGTAGATGACCTCAGAAGGCACGCTGCATCGCCTTTTCCCGTCGCGTCGCCATGGTGGCACCCGACTCGTGCTTGGCCATCCGCCGCAGCACGAGGGGTGCGAGGGCCAGGCCGACGACAGCCCAGATGCCGAGTACCCCAACTGTTTCCAGATGCCGCCAGGACTGGTCGAGTTCGATGCCGACGGCCTCGCCCGGCAACAGCGCCGAGCGCATGCCGAGGGCGAGCCAGTACATCGGGAACAGCTGGCCGAGCACCTGCAACCAGCCGGGCAGCGCCGTGATCGGGTAGAAGACGCCGGAGATCGCGATCAGGCCCATCAGCGGGATGGTCAGCAGGAAGGCCGTCCTGGTGTCGAGCACGCTGCCGAGGATGGCGCCGATCGGCAGCACGGCCAGCAGACCGAGCGCGAGCACCCACGCGAAGGTCGCCACCGCGCCGGGTCCGCTCAGCGACGAGCCGCCGATGATCGCCATTCCCACACCGAGCACGATAACCACCTGCGCCACCACCGCCCCCGTTGTGCTCACGATTTTGCCGACGAAGTAGCCGACCATGCCCTTGGGCACCGCTTTGGCCCGCAGCAGCGTGCCGTCCTCGCGGTCGAGCACCAGCACATTGAGGATGGCGTACATCCCGTTGAAGGCGATGATGCTGCCGAGCAGGCCGGGTACCGCCAGCTCGGCGATACCGAGCCCGCTGTCGCCGTAGTCGCGGTCGCGCAGCAGGAACAGCACTCCGAGAGTGATTGCCGGGGTGAGGAATTGGCCGATCAGATCGGGTGCGTTGGTGTAGACCTGCCGCAGTTCGATCAGGCCGCGGGCGAAACCGGCGCGCAGAGCGGTGTTCATCGGGTCACCTCCGTGAGGGCGTGGACGGTCGCGCCGGACTCGGCGCGCCGGACCAGGGCCATATAGGTGTCTTCCAGCGAGGCGCGGCGCACCTCGAGGTCGGCGATGTCGGCGCCGTGCTGGGTGAACAGCTCGTGCACGAACTTGGTCGACTCGGTGGTGGTGTGCACGAACCGCTGCTCGTCGACGGTCCAGCTCACCTGCGCTTCCCCCGCGATCGAGCGGGCGAGCGCGTCGGGTGACCCGTCGGCGATCACCCGCCCACCGGCCAGGATCAGGATGCGGTCGGCCAGCTTCTCCGCCTCGTCGAGATCGTGGGTGGTGAGCAGGACGGTGGTGTTCTCCAGATGGGCCAGCCGGTGCACCAGGTCGTGGAAGTCGCGGCGCGCGGCCGGGTCGAAACCGGCGGGCGGCTCGTCCATGAACAGCAGTTCGGGCCTGCCGACGATGCCGATGGCCACATCGAGCCTGCGGCGCTGCCCGCCCGAGAGGGTGGCGATCTTCGCGCCCGCCTGCTCGGTGAGGCCGACGAGTTCGATGAGTTCGTCTGTTTCCCAGGGCCGTTGGATTTTCGCCGTGGCGTAGGGGTGATAGTAGGTGCCGAGGTGCTGAAGTAGTTCGCGCACACGCCATTTCGCGTGGTCGCGCCAGGACTGCAACACCACCCCCACCCTGGCGCGCCAGTGTTCGTCACCGTGTTCGGGATCGGCCCCCAGCACATCGACCTGACCGGCCGACCTCCTGCGGAACCCCTCGAGGATCTCGATCGTGGTGGTTTTGCCCGCGCCGTTCGGCCCGAGCATGACGAGCACCTCCCCGCGCGTGGCCTGAAATGTCACATCGTGCAGCACATCCGCCTCGTCGTAGCGCATCCGCAACCGCTGGACGTCGAGAACGACGCCGTTACTCGAAGCCATGATTCCTCCCAGTCATCGACCTTCGATGAGATGTAGCATAGGTACTACATTTCATCGTGGCAATGCTTTCGCGAAATCGGGCAAATCGGATCTCGATGCTCGCTCCTGATCGAAGGCTGACATGCTTGGGGCATGGAGAACGCGAGTCGCTACCTGGCTCCCTCGGGTATCGAGGCGACACTGCTCGGAGTCGTCAATTGGCTGCCGAGACTCGGCATCAGCATCATGGGTTCGCGGCTGCTCGCCGTGCGCGGCCGCACCAGCGGCGAATGGCGCACCACCATGGTGAACGTGCTCACCGACGCCGACGGCACGCGTTATCTGGTCGCGCCGCGCGGCCACACCCAGTGGGTGCGCAATCTGCGCGTCGCGGGTGGGGGCGAACTGCGACTCGGCCGCAAGGCCGAAACCTTCTCGGCCACCGAGGTTCCCGATGCGGACAAGGTGCCGGTACTGCGCCTCTACCTGAAGAAATTCGGCTGGGAGGTCGGCGCCTTCTTCGAGGGGGTCGGCAAGGATTCGACCGACGAGGAACTCGCCGCGATCGCGCCGGGATTCCCCGTCTTCCGCCTGGCCTAGACCCGCGTACTCAGGAACTCGATCGCCGCCGCGTAACCCTGGATGCCGAGTCCGGCGATGACGGCGGTGGCGATGGGGGAGACGAAGGAGTGGTGCCGGAATTCCTCGCGGGCATGCACATTGCTGATGTGCACCTCGACGATCGGGATCTCCGGGATCACCAGGGCATCGCGCAGGGCGACCGAAGTATGGGTGAGGCCACCGGGATTCACGACGATGGCCGACTCGACGCCGCGCGCCTGATGGATCCGATCGATCAGGGCGCCTTCGTGATTGGACTGGAAGGCCACCACCTCGCGCCCGAAGCGGGCCGCCGTGCGCTCGCAGAGGGCGACCACGTCGTCGAGGGTGTCGGAACCGTAGATCTGTGGTTGACGGGTGCCGAGCATGTTCAGGTTCGGCCCGTTCAGTACGAGAATCGGACCGGTGGCCTGCACGGACGTCTCCATGCGTCGAGCCTAACCCGCGGCCCCGGCCTCGGGCCGTCGCACCGTCGCCGGGTCGGACGTCGCGTGTGCCGGGACCGCGGAACTCAGAGGCCGGTAGGGCCTTCCGCGCGTAGGTCGTCCACTTTGCGCATGGCTTCGCGCAATTCGGCCAACCAGCTCTCGGCGTGCTTGCCCGCCAGCTTCACCGTCCAGGCCAGCGCGTCGGCGCGGGAACGGGCCACCCCCGCGTCGATCAGGGTGTCGAGCACCTGGCGCTCGGGCTGGCGCAGGCGCGTCATCACCGGAACGGCCAAGTGCGTGAACAGGATTCGTTCACCGTTCACCCGCACGCCCCAGGCGACACTTCGCCCGTACCGGCGCTGAGCCTCGTCGGCGATGCGCATACGCGCCGGGCGGGTCGACTCGCGGAAACGGGCGAGCGCGCCCTCGCGGGTCGCCGCCGAGGCGGGTGCGTCCGCGTCGCCGGGATCGGGGAGTTCGCCGACGACGACGATCTCGTCGCGGTCGATCTCGAGTTCGGGCGGGCCGGTGAACCAGTCGGCGGGCAATCGCCCGGCGAACCAGTCGGCGGCGTCGGCCGCGTCGGGTAGGTCGGCCTGTTGCCAGCCGCCGGGACGGCCGAATCCGCGTTCGCGATGGGCGTTGCGCATGATGATCACCTGCTGTCGGAGAGTGCATGTGTTGCAGTGATTACAAGATTACGCCGAAATTCGGGTGCGCGATTGTGCCGTGGGTGAACGCGAAATCGGACGGCCGGTGGCGCGCGATTGGTTGTCGGTGCCGATGGGTACCCTCGCTGTGAATCGCCAGACGATGCGAGATACTCACAAGTGTGTGGGCCTGCCGGTACGGTAAGCGCGCCAGTTGTTGCCACTGGCAGGGCGAGGTTCGAAATCACCCCCTCACGGGGTCGGAGTTCGGGCACAATCGAGGTGCTGAGGTCGGATAGCGTCCCGTTTACCGGGGCATCGGAGACGGGTCAACTTCCGGTACGGTTGTTTTGTTACCGGAGTGGCAAGAGTGAAGAGTGGGCGATATGGATGTGTGGGGATCCCGCCGCTTTCGCGTCCGGGGCGCAATGGCGATCGCGGGGGTTGCGACCCTCGCGATAGCACTGTGCTCGTGCGGCGTGGGTGGGAAGACGAGTGAGTCCGAGACCGTGGTCCAGCGGTTCACCGACCTGCTCGACAAACAGGACTACACCAAAGCCGCCGACCTGACCTCCTACCCGGCCGCCGCTTCGGCAACCATCAAGCAAATGTTCGAGGGTCTGCAGTCGGGCACTGTCGACTACGAGAAGACCCAGGTCATCGACCTCGACGCGCAGTCGGCCATCTTCAGCATGGACGTGGCCTGGAACTTCGGCGAGAACAAGGACTGGAGCTACACGCTGCAGGGCACCGTCCGCAAGCTCGCCATCGGCTGGCGGATCACCTGGGACCCCGCCGTGGTGATGCCGCAGCTGGCGAACAACCGCACCGTGAAGCTCGTCCGAACCACGGCCAAGCCGCCGCCGCGCGTGATCGACCTGGCGGGCGAGCCGCTGATGACCGAACAGATCATCAATGTGATCAAGATCGACCCCGCCCGCACCGGCGACCTCGTCGCCTCCACCAACGCACTGGCCGAGGCCATCGAACCCGTCGCCCCGCTCATCACCGGGCCCTACCTGATGGAGCAGCTCGCTGCCTCGCAGGGCAAGCCGGTGGTCGCGGTGAATCTGCGCGAGGGCGATTTCGCCATTCTCGAGCCGAGGATGGCCAAGGTGCCCGGCGTGGTGATGGAAAAGCAGCCCAAGCTGATCTCCGCCGACCGCCGCACCTGGTCGCCGATGCTCGACTCGCTGCGCGAGGTGTGGAAGGCCAGCCTGGAGGCCACGGCCGGCTGGGGCGTGCAGATCTTCGAGGCCGACGGACGGTTCGTCAACCAGGTGGCCGGATACCAGGGCCCCGCCGGTCCCGACATCGCCGCGACCATGGACCAGCGCCTGCAGCGGGCCGCCGAGGACGCGGTGGTCAGCGTCGGCACACCTGCCTCGGTGGTGGCGATCCAGCCGTCGACCGGTGCGGTCGTCGCGGTGGCACAGAACAGTTACGCCACCGAGAAGGGGCCCATCGCGTTCACCGGACTGTTCCCGGCGGGTGGCACGATGGAACTGTTCCGCGCGGTCGCCGCCGCGACGAAGAACAAAGCGCCGCAGGATGTTTCGGTGCAGGAAGCCGCCGAGGCCGCCGCCGCGCTCGGCGTGGGTGTCGACTTCAAGGTGGCCGGGCTCGACGAGGTCACGGGACGGATCGCCGCACCCGGGCGCAGCACCGAACAGGTGCGTCAGGGCGCCGGATCCGATGCGGTGCTGGCCAGCCCGTTCGGCATGGCGCTCGCCGCCGCCGCCATCGCACGTGGCGAGGTGGCCGCGCCGATGATCGAGGCGGGCAAGCCGGGCAAGGTCGACAACCCGATCCCGGCCCTGCCCCAACCCGCCGTCGACCGGTTGCGCGCGATGATGCACGAGGGCATCGACAAGCCGGAAACCGCCGCGTTGCGTGGCTTCCGCGACGTCACCGCGTTCGCCGCGACCGGCGGATCCGACGGCTGGCTGCTCGCCACGATGGGCGACCTGGCGTTCGCGGTCCACATCGCCGACGTCGACAGCGGCGACGCCACCTCCCGCCTGGCGTCCGTCCTCCTGAAGTCCCTGGCCACCCCCGACGCTTGAGAAGCGCACAACTAGTCTGCTGAGTGTGAAGAGATTCGCGCCTGCTGCTGCCGACTTACTGCTGGTGATCGTTTTTTGTGCGATCGGGCGGCGTAGTCATGACGAGGATGTGCTTGCCGGGCTGGTGAAGACGGTGTGGCCGTTCGCGGTCGGGCTTCTCGTCGGGTGGGGGATCGCCTGGGCCATCGCACGGGGGAGGCGGTTCGATCCGGCGGCGCTGTGGCCGAGTGGGGTGGTGATCTGGGGGTCGACGCTCGTCGGTGGGATGGTGTTGCGGGCCGTGAGTGGGCAGGGGACCGCGGTGAGCTTCATGATCGTGGCGGCCTCGGTGCTCGCGCTGTTCCTGGTCGGGTGGCGGGCGGCTGTGCGTGCGCTGCGCTAGATCCGGCGCTGTTTGAACTCGGCCTCGTATTCCTCGTCGTCGGCCTGCTTGGTGCGGAACAGGAACGCGAAGACGATCCAGCCGACGAGCGCGACCAGGATGAAACTCACGAACCGGTACACGAACGCGGCGGCGACCGCGTGCGCGGCCGGCAGGCCCGCACCGGCGGTGAGACCGTAGATCAAGGTGGCGTCCACGTAGACGATGCCGCCGGGCGCGAACGGAATCGAACCAACCGCCTTGCCCGCGGCGAACGCGATCAGCAGACCCGACAGCTTGGGATCGGCGCCCACCGCGTAACACGCCGCGCCGAGACAGGCCACGTCGGCGAACCGGTGCACCAGCGCCCACACCCCGACCAGCGCGCCGTCACGTTTGCCCAGGTCTACCGATTCCAGTTGCGCCCGGATCTCGGCCAGCTTGGGGATGCCGTGGCCGGCGGGCTTCTTCCGTAATCGGTTCACCAGCGCCAGCACCTTGCGCAGCATCGCCTCGAGCGTGCCCGGATGCCTGGCCAGATAGGAGCCCGCCACCAGCACCGCACCCAGCAGCACCAGGGTGGCGATGAGTTTCACGCCGATGCCCTGGCCGACGAGGGCGGCACCGGCGATCCCGAGCAGCGCGAGCCCGGCGGCGGCGACCACGCCGGAGAACACCAGCTGCCACGACGCCACGATCGGGCTCGCACCCCAGCGCCGGGTCTGGCGATAGGTGAAGGCGGTGGAGAACACCTGGCCCGCGGGCAGGGTCAGCGACATGGCGGTGGCGCCGTACACCACCGACACCGACTTGCCCTGGCTCACGTCGACCCCGCCCGCGTGCAGCAGCTGCTTCTGCACCCGCCCGAACCCGCTCATGGACACGGCCTGGGCGAACACGCACAGCAGCACCCAGCCCCAGTGGATCTCGGTGAGCGTGCGCCACGACTCGTGCAACCGGGGCCACAGGTACACGCCCTCGCCGACCAGCAGCGCGAGCAGGATCGCGCCGAGTACCCATTTCACCCAGCGAAAACGGTTTTCTCGGCGCGCGACGGGATGCGCGGCGGGATCGCCTGCTAGGTCGCCGTCGGCCGTCACCATGTCAGCCTAGCGAACGCGACTGTTCTCCCTGGTCCACACCGGGCGTGGCCGCCACCGGTTTCGGCCAGGCCAGGCGGGTTTTTCTGCGTCTGCCACGCAGCTGGACCTCGTCGCCGGTCTCCCAATGGTCTTGCTCGCTTTCCGAGGCGAAGTACAGCGCGCTACCCGAAGCGAGAACGCGGCCGGGGTGCTCTTTGGCCAGTTCGGTGAGTCGCGACGCCTCGTTGACGGGGTCGCCGATCACGGTGTATTCGAAACGATTCGCCGCGCCGATATTGCCCGCGACCGCCAGCCCCGCCGACACACCGATGCCGACATCGAGAGTGGTCACTTCCCGCAGCGCTTCACGCAGCTCACGGGCGGCGGCCAGGGCGGCGGTCGGCGCGTCGGGGCGGTCGAGCGGTGCGCCGAAGATGGCGAGGGCGGCGTCGCCGACGAACTTGTTGACGAAGCCGTGGTGGCGGTCGATCACGTCGACGACCACCCGGAAGAACTCGTTGAGCAGGCTCACCACCTCGGTGGGCGGACGTTCGGCCGCGGCGGCGGTCGACCCGACCATATCGACGAAAAGCACCGCGACGAAGCGGGTCTCACCGCCGAGTTCGGTCCCGTAGTCCAGCGCGCGCTGCGCGACTTCCTCACCGACGTGCTGACCGAACAGTTCCTGCAGCTTGCGGCGTTTGGCTGCCTCTTCCATCATCCGGTTGAAACCGACCTGCAGCAGGCCGATCTCGCTGCCGTCGTACACCTCGACCTGCACGTCACGCGCGCCCGCCTGCACCCTGTTGATGGCTTGGGACAGCTGGCGAACAGGGTCGGAGATGGACGATCCGGTGAGCATCGACAGCGCGAGCGCCTGCAGGATCACCACGCCGCACAGCAGCAGGATGGAGATGGCAAGCGACTTCGCCGAGAACTTCACATCCGAGGAGATCTGGGTGACGCACAGCAGCACGATCGCGATGGTCGGCGCGAATGTGCCCATTCCCCAGGTCATCGCCATGCGCGTACCGACACCGGGGGTGAGGGTGTGGTCGAAGGTGCCCTCGGTGAGCGCCTCGGCCGCGACCGGGCGCAGAATGCGTTCGCCGAGCATGTAGGTGAAGCCGAACACGATGGTGGCGGCCATACATTCGGTGACGATCACCGCGCCCGCCAGCTCCGGCGATTCGGCGATGATGAGCGCGGCGAGGATGGCGCCGCCGATGACCCACAGGACCAGGTGCACGATCGACTGCCGCAACGGCACGTGCAGCGCCGCCATCTGTTCGCGCCTGCTCGGCGGACCACCGCGCATCTGCCAGCGCATCACCGGGCGCAACATGATGGCGGCGGCGATGATGCTGAGCACCGCGGCGGCACCGAACACGACGAGCGGGGCGAGCAGACCCGCTTCGCGCACGCCACCCTGATGACCCTCGGGAACCGGCAGACCGTACTGGATGAACGCCCAGACCAGCACCGCGCCGAAGGCATTGGCCAGCAGTACCGAGGTCAGATACAGCGGCCAGCGCGTTCGCATGGTCTGTTTGACCGCTTCCAGAGGCGCCGACACGACAACCAATCTAGCGTTGCGACCGATAGGCTCTCTCGGGTGACCGTCCAGAAGCCGGATTCCGGGCCCGCGTCCACGCCGTGGCGTTCCGACGCAGAGGCAGTACATCCGCTGGTCCGTAAAACCGCCGCGTGGTGCTGGCGGTTGCTGATCATCTTCGCGGCACTGATCGCGCTGGGGATGATCGTGCAGAAGTTCGCGACGGTCGTGATCCCGCTGGCCATCGCGCTGCTGGCGGCCGCGCTGCTCGCGCCGCTGGTCGACTGGATGCAGCGGGTGGGGATTCCGCGCGCGATCGGCGTGTCGGTGGCGCTGATCGGGTCGATCGGGTTGCTCGCCGGGATCATGACCTTCGTCGTCGAACAGTTCGTCGACGGTGTGCCCGCGTTGTCCAACGAGGTCACCAACAGCGTGCACAAGGTGCAGGACTGGCTCATCAACGGGCCGGCGCACCTGAGTGACCAGCAGATCCGCAGCGCGGGCGACACCATCGTGCGCACCATCCAGGACAACCGCGAAAGCCTCACCAGTGGCGCGCTCACCACCGCCACGACCATCGGTCACATCCTCACCGGTGCGTTCCTTATCCTGTTCATCCTGATCTTCTTCCTCTACGGCGGCGATCAGATCTGGAACTTCATCACCCGGGTGGTGCCCACCGCGCATCGCGAAAAGGTCCGCACCGCAGGCGAACTCGGTTTCGGCACCCTTGTCGGTTTCGTGCGGGCCACCGTGGTCGTGGCCGGTGTCGACGCGATCGGTATCGGGGCGGGGCTGGCGATTCTGCACGTTCCGCTGGCGCTGCCGTTGGCGTCGCTGGTGTTCATCAGCGCGTTCATCCCGATCATCGGCGCGGTCGTGGCCGGGTTCGTCGCGGTGTTCATCGCGCTGGTCACCAAGGGTTTCGTCACCGCGCTGATCGTGCTCGGCATCATCATCGCGGTGATGCAGCTGGAAGGGCATGTGCTGCAACCGTTGCTGCTCGGGCGCGCGGTGAGCATCCACCCGCTGGCGGTGGTGCTGGCGATCACCGCCGGCCTGGTCGTCGGCGGGATCGCGGGCGCGCTGCTGGCCGTGCCGCTGATCGCGGTGGGCAACACCGCGATTCGCTATCTGCTGGCGGACACTCCCGACGAGGCGTACGGCGAGCTCGCCGGCGCCGGGGACGGGGGCTGGTTCGACGCCGAACCCGACAAACCCGAGCCGGGCCGCTTCGACGTGACCGCGCGGTTGCGCAAGGCGACAGACGAGTCCGGCGATGCGGACCCACACAGCTGAGCTGAGCTCGGCCGACGCGGCGACCGCGCCCCTGTGGCGGGCCGCCCAGGCATTCCGGCTGGTCACGCTGCTGTACGCGATCGGCCAGCAGATCGCGTCGGTGACCTATTACCAGCATCCACAGCTGAGCTGGGTGCTGATCGCGCTGATGGCGATTTGGTCGGGTACCTCGGCTTTGCTGTTGTCGCAGTGGTATTTCCCGGAGGCGACCAGCCGGATTCGCGGGTGGGTCGTCGTCGGCGACCAGGTGGTGACGGTGCTGCTGATCGCCTCCACCCGGCTCGTCGCCGACTACGACTGGTATCACGGGCATCAGACCCTGCCGACCACGCTGTGGATCGCCAACTCGGTGATCTCGATGGCGATTCTGCGTGGACCTGTCGCTGGAGTCGTTGCCGGGCTTGTGATGTCGGCCGTTGTGGTGACCGTGCGTGACCAGTGGGGTCAGGACGTGTGGGGTGATGCGACCGCGCCCGTGCTGGTGTCGGTGGGGTTGGCGCTCGGATTGGCGGCCAATACGGCCCGGCGTGCGCAGGGTCAGCTCGAACGGGCGCTGCGGATCACCGCCGCCGCGCAGGAACGCGAGCGCTTGGCGCGTGAAGTGCACGACGGAGTGCTGCAGGTGCTCGCCTACATCAAACGGCGCGGCGGCGAGATAGGCGGGGCGGCAGGCGAACTCGCGCAGCGGGCGGGTGAGCAGGAGGTGGCGCTCCGGGTGTTGCTCTCCGAACAGGGTGACCGGGCCGATTCCGGTGCGGCCGAGGTCGACCTGCGGCCGTTGCTCACGGCGCGCGCCACGCCGAAGGTCTCGGTGGCCACGCCCGGCGACCCGGTGCTCGTCGGAAGAGTTGTCGCCCAGGAGATCTCGGCTGCCGTGGCGACGGCGCTGTCGAATGTCGAGTTGCATGCCGGCGCGGCGGCGAAAGCCTATGTGCTGCTGGAGGACACCGGTGACATGCTGGTGGTGAGCGTGCGCGACGACGGTGTCGGCATCGCACCGGGCAGGCTGGCCGAAGCGGCTGCCGAAGGGCGGATGGGTGTTTCGCGCTCGATCGTCGGGCGCATCTCGGCGCTCGGCGGCACCGCCGAACTGCTGAGCGAGGACTTCGGCACCGAATGGGAATTCCGGATCCCGCGCCACGCGGCGCACCGAGCGAGCTAGGAGCAGCGATGGGCGACATCAGCGTGATGGTGGTCGACGACCATCCGATGTGGCGCGAGGGCGTCTCGCGCGACCTCACCGAAGCCGGGTTCACCGTGGCCGCCACCGCCGACGGGGTCGGCACCGCCACCCGCCGCGCCGCCGCCGTGCAACCCGACGTGGTGCTGATGGACATGCAGCTCACCGACGGCAACGGGGCGACCGCCACCGCCGAAGTGCTGCGCGTATCGCCGCACAGCCGGGTGCTGGTGCTCTCCGCATCGGACGAACGCGACGATGTGCTCGAGGCGATCAAAGCCGGGGCCAGCGGGTATCTGGTGAAAAGCGCGTCGGCCGCCGAACTCATCGACGCGGTGCGCGCCACCGCCGCCGGTCAGCCGGTGTTCACGCCCGGCCTGGCCGGGGTGGTGCTCGGCGAATACCGGCGCATGGCCACCGCACCCACCGAACCCGATCAACCACACCGGCCGTCGCTGACCGAACGCGAGACCGAGGTGCTGCGGATGGTCGCCAAAGGGTTGTCCGCCAAGCAGATCGCCGCGCGGCTCAACCTCTCGCACCGCACCGTCGAGAACCATGTGCAGGCCACGCTGCGCAAACTTCAGCTCGCCAACCGGGTGGAACTCACCCGGTACGCCATCGAACAGGGCCTCGAGTAGGACACGGAATTGGGGGTTTGCCCTGATGCGCTGGTCGGTGTTCCTGGCTAGCCTCGAAACATGGGTGGTCCCGATTCCCTCTTCGCTCCCAGCGCCTTCGTCCCCGGCACGCCGACGGCGGGCCCGGTCGGCGACCGCGACCTGCGCGTCTCCGATTCCGAACGCGAACACGTCGGCCAGCTGCTCCAGCGCGCCGTCGGCCTCGGCATGCTGTCGCTGGGCGAGTTCACCGAACGGATGGACACCGCGCTCGCGGCCAAGACGCGCGGCGAACTGAACGCTGTCCTCGTCGACCTGCCCGGCATGCGGGTCGCGGGCGCGCCACAACCGGCCGCCATGCCCAAACCCCGCCACACCCCGGTACCGGGCGGCACCAATCCGGCCGTCATCCGCAGCAGGCTGTCCAGCGTGCAGCGGCGCGGGCCGTGGCAGGTGCCGCCGAGGCTGCACCTCAACGGCCTGATGTCCGGGGTGACCCTCGACTTCACCTCGGCCGTCATGCAGACCCAGGTCGTCGAAATCCAGGTCGACGACTACTGCACGAGCCTCACCCTGCTCGTCCCCGCCGCCGCGACCGTCGACCTCAACGGCCTCACCCTCGTCGGCTCCAGCGCCAACAACCGCGTCCGCACCGGCCCACCCATCGGCCCACTGCACCTGGTGGTCCACGGCCGCGTGCGCTTCGGCTCCGTCACCGCCAAGTACCCCCTGATGGTGCAATGGCGCCGTTTCCTCGGCCAATGATCAGGTAGGAAGAACCACCCACCCGGGTGGTTCTACTCATGCCCCGGCGACCGGGGTACGCGGACGATGGGGTCATGAACGCCATCGATCCTGCGCTGGTCGCGCGCCTGTCGGATGAATTGACGACCCTCGGGACGCGGTTGGGTCGTGTCGGTGCGGATCTGGGTGTTCTGCGCGAACAGTTGACCCGGCCCGGGCAGTCGGTTGGTACGCAAACCGGTGGGCGAGTGCCGACTGGACAGGAATCCGCCGGGTGGTTGCTCGCGCAGGCTCGTCTGGCTGCGGCTCATGGCGCGTCGAGGCGTGACGATGTTCGCCCGAGGTCTGGTTCCGGCGATGGTGCTGATCGGGATGCGGTGGGCCATCCGATCGGGCAAGGACAAGGAAGGTGGGAGAACGCGGCCGGAGGTCTGCCCACGCAAGGTCCCTCGGGCTCCGGCGCGTCCGTAGTGGGATCCAGCCCGCCTGATTCGGGGGCCGGTGCGCTCGGGTCTGCGTCGACTGGATCGGCGACATCCGGATCCGCAGGACAGGGTGCGGGGGCGCCCGGGCTCGCGGTGCAGGGCAACGTGACGTCCAGCTCGGCGGTGCATCAGCTTGGCGCGGCTGGGACCACAGTGCCCGGGTCTGCGGTGGGGAGTGCGAGAAGGGCTGGATCTCCAGGGCCAGGGCGGTCGGTGACGGATCCTTTACCGGCGGGGACGTATATGCCGGCGCCGTACGGTGCTCCGATCGGTGGGCCGGCCGGTTGGGGGCCGGTGGGAACGGGTGGGGTGGAGCCTCGGGTTGCGTGGTGGCAGCGGGAAGGGGTGATCGCGCAGGTGTTGGCGGTGGCCGGGGCGGGGGTCACCTTGATCGGGGTGTTGATGTTGTTGGTGTTGGCGGCTCAGGCGGGGTTCTTCGGGCCGGTGGCGAGAGTTGTTGCTGGTGGGGTGTTTTCGGTGGCATTGGTCGGGGTGGGCTGCCGGGTGATGGGGCGGGCCGGTGGGCGGGTCGGTGGTTTGGCGCTGGTTTCCACCGGGATCGCGGGGCTGTATCTGGATGTTGTTGCGGTGACCGGCTTTTACCGGTGGGTGCCGGGTGGGGTCGGGCTCGCGGTGGCGTTGATTGTTGCGCTGCTGGGGCTCGGGTTGGCGATGCGGTGGCAGTCGCAGCCGTTGGCGGTGGGGGTTGTGGTCGGGGCGGCGGTGTTGTCGCCCGCGGTGGCGAGCGAGTTGATGCTGCTCGCGTTTCTCGTGGTGTTGCAGGCGGCCGGGGTGCCGGTGCAGCTGCGGCGGGACTGGCCGGTGCTGCATGTTGCGCGCACCCTGCCGGTGGTACTGGCCGCGCTCGGGTTGATCGCCGTCAGCGGCTTCGAGGCGGGAATTGCCGGGGAGGAGGCAGCGCAGCGGCAAGGGCTGCTGATGGCCGCGATCGCGTGTGCGGTGGTCGGGATCGTCGGTGCTCTGCTGACGGTGCGGCGTCGCGCCGGGGACATCACCGCCGGTGTGACCATCGCCCTCACCGCACTGCCGGTGCTCGCCGCTGCGCCGCTGTTCGATCGAGCGGTTTCCGCGTCCGTCACCGGCGTGCTGGCCTGCGTGCTCCTCGCGGTGGCCGCGACCGCATTGCGACCGGAAATGGCCGCATGGCTGAATATTCCACGTCACACAGCTCTGGTGTCGGCGCTCACCGGTGCGGTTGCGCTGCTGCAGACCTGCATCACGGCGACCGGCGGCAATCCGCATTTCCTGCCGACCGCGCTGTTCACGGCCGCGTTCGCGTTCCTCGGTGTCGCCGCAGCCGACCGAAACCGGGTTTGCGCAGTTCTCGGTATTGCCTTCGCCCTGCTCGGCGGACTGGTGCTCTTCGCGATCGCCGACCCGGAAACCCTTGCGGCACAAAGCCTCGCGATCCGGCATCTCGACGGTGCGACGGTGCTCGCCGCACTGCTCGGCCTCGGCACAGCCGCGATGGTCGCCTGGGCCGTGCGGCGACTGCCCGGCGGAAACGACGCGCTCGTCACCGGAACGTGGGTCGCCGTCAGCCTCGCCAGCCTGTACTTTGTCCTGGTAGCGACGGTTTCGACGGGTGTAACCCTCAGTGGCACACAGGGTTTCCTCATCGGCCACAGCATCGCGACCATCATCTGGATGGCAGCCGCGACCACTGCCCTCTTCGTCGGCCTGCGCAACCTCCGCACCGCCCCGGCCGTCGCCAAAGTGTGCCTGGCCTCCGGCCTCCTGGTGGTCGCGGCGGCCCTCGCCAAACTCTTCCTCTTCGACCTGGCCACCCTCTCCGGCCTCATCCGCGTCGCAGCCTTCCTCGCAGTCGGCACCCTCCTACTCCTCACCGGCACCCGCTACGCCCAAGCCTTCGCCATCCCCGACCACACCGATTCGAAGCCCTGACCCCGTCGAACCCACCCATACCGCGCTCCCATCACCCCGCGCCCTCCTGGTCGGGCGATCACCACGCTCTGGTGGCACGAGCCCTCGGCCGATGCCGCCACTAGAGCGTGGGGATCAGTTGTCCGGATCTCGCGGAGCTATCGGGCCACTCGGCCCCGGCGGATAGCCGCTGGTTCGTCGTCTATGGGCGAGCGTGGTTCTCACGAGCCAGTCGGCGTCGGACCATGAGGATGTGCTGAGGAAACGACTCCGGCCACGGCGATCCCGGAGGGGCCGTGGCCGGAGTTCTGGTCGGGGGGGGGCTTACGGAGTTTCGTCGTTGCGGCGGCGGAGGAGTTCGTTGACGCTCACCGTGCGGCTGTCGTCGCCGTGGTGGCGGCCCTCGTCGACCGGAGTGCTGCCGCGGCGGGAGGACCGCAGTTGCGCCATCCAGTTCTCGATCTCCGTGCGGGTGTCCGCCTGGGGGTCGTCCTCGGGAGTTGCCGTCGAGCCGTTTTCCGAGGAGGCGGCGCCGTTCGTATCCGGGACGGGCGGTGAAGACGGCTCTGCCGCATCGGAATTCGGGATCGGCGTGAATCCGGGCGGCGCTTGCCATCCGCCTGCCGTCCGCGGGCTTTCGCCGGTCGCGTGACCACCGGTGGCACCCTGATCGCCCGCCTCGTCGGCTGCGGTGAAGGGGGCGGTTTCGGATTCGTCGTCCGCGGGGTACACCGGGTCGGCCGGACGCGATTGCGGCGACGTGGTGTCCGGGGCAGTCACCGGAGTGAATCCGGGCGGTGCGACCTGAGGACGCAGAACGTTCGGCGTGCGGCTCGTATCCGATTGTGCGGCAGTTTGTTCCCGGACGGGAGGGTCCTGCGGCGTACGGCTCTCGGTCGATTGCGCGTTGTCGGGGGAGCCGATTTGCGCGGACCGTCGCGCATTGTCGATCGACGCCCACATCGACGACGCACCGGCCGACATCGGCGGTTCCGCTCCCTCGGCGGTCGGCGCATCACCCGGGACACCGTCGGTCCACGGGAGTTGCTGTGGGTCGACGGGGACCGGAGTGCCGAAGACGTTCTGGGCAGCCGGGGTCTGCGGTTGCGCGTCGCGCTCCTCGGGCGCGGGGCGGCGCATCGGGAGGTCCGGGAATTCCGGGAGGTCGGACGCCGGCTCGGCGGCCTGCTGCGCGTCCGCGCGGTGAGCACCGGGAGTCGCGGTCAGGTCGGGTCGGGGCGGAACGAAACCCTGCGGACGTGAGTCCGGTTCGCGCGCAGCATCTTCCGTAGCGGGTCGGTTGATCCGGTCGACGCCAGGTGCCTGCGGATCCGGTGCATCCTCCCAGGCGCGACCCGCCTCGTCCTCGCCGGTTCGCGGGAGCGGAGTGAACCCGTTGAAGGTTCCACCCGCCGGGAAGTCGGAAGGACGCGACACCGGACGCGGTGTCGGTGGGTGCACGATGCTGGGCGGTGGTGTCACCGGAGACGGCGTGTTCACGATGCCCGATGGCGGTGTCACCGGAGGCGGAGTGTTCACGATGCTCGGCGACGGCGCCACCGGGCGCGGCGTATCGGTGCTCGGCCGAGCGGGCGTGACGATGCTCGGTCGGGATTCCGGTGTGTCTCCGGGGAGTTCACCACCGACAGGCGTGCCGGGGGTCGAGATGCGAGGCGTCGTCGGGTTGTATCCCGCAGGCGGCTTGACCCGCTCCGAACCGCGCGGCGCGGGCTCGTTGCCCCGGGAATCGGGCAGGTCGAGACCGCCGATCACACCATCGGCGGGGCCTGCCGCATCGGCCGGTCCGGAACCGCCGATCACACCGTCGACACCGAATTCCGCACGGCCCGAATGATTCTCCGCGGCTGAATCGACGGGTGTCGAGCTCGGGTAGCTCTGCTCATCTCCGGCAGCCGAGCCCGGGACGGAGGTTCCAGTGCCGAATACCTGGTTATCGGAACGGTTTCCAACCGACGGAGCCCCAGGCGCGACCGCCCCATGATTCGGCCGGATCGCAGTCGGCTCGCCGGACGCGCCTGTATCCCCACGTCCCGATCGGAACGCGGTCGGCTCCCCGGGAGTGCCTGTTTCCCCACGTTCCGATCGGAATGCGGTCGGCTCCCCCGAGGTAGCCGTATCCCCACGGTTCGATCCGACTTCGGACGACCCCGTAGGCATGCCCGAATCCGCACGGCCAGCGCGATTTTCGTTGCCCGGCTCAGGGGCGGGGGAATCCGGCTGCACAGCAGGCAGCATCTGCGTCGGCTCGTCATCGGCACCGACAGGCTTCGCCGAACCGGGCTGCACAACCGGCAGCACTCGCGTCGGCTCACCCGACAGCATCGACGCGCGCGGCCGCGTGGGATCCGGCGACATCGGCTTGCGCGGCCGGGCCGGTTCGGCGGACTCGGTGATCTTGTCGATGCGCTGAGTCGGCGCCTCGGCCTCGATCTCGGCCACCGTGCGCGGACGACGCGGTGTCTTGGCCAGTTTGGCGTCGGGGACGGAGACCATCTGCATGGTCGGCGGGTCGGTGATCGGGGTGGTCTTCACCAGGTCGACGACGGTGCCCTTCTGCGGACGCTCGTCATCGAGGATGGGTTCGCCCAGGCCGATCTTCTCCTGGATCCGCTTCATCCACTTCGGCGCCCACCAGCAGTCGTCGCCGAGCAGTTTCATGATCGCCGGGACGAGCAGCATGCGCAGAACGGTGGCGTCGAGGAACAGCGCGGCGATCATTCCGTAGGCGATGTACTGCATCATCACCATGTCGGAGAAGGCGAACGCGCCGGTCACCACGAGGAGAATCAGCGCGGCGGCGGTGATGATCCGACCGGTTTGCGCGGTTCCGATCCGCACGGCCTCCGTGGTGGACGCCCCCTGCGCACGCGCCTCCACCATGCGCGACAGCAGGAAGACCTCGTAGTCCGTCGACAGGCCGTAGATGATCGCGATGATCAGCATCAAGACCGGCGCGCTGATCGGCTGAGGCGTGAAGTTCAGCAGGCCCGCACCGTGACCGTCGACAAAGATCCAGGTCAGGATGCCGAGCGTTGATCCGAGACCGAGCGCGCTCATCAAGGCGGCCTTCAACGGCAGCACCAGTGAGCCGAACGTCAGGAACATCAGTACGGTCGTGGCGACCAGCACGAGCAAGATCATCCACGGCATCAGGTCCAGCAGTGTGTCGATGCTGTCGGCCATCAGCGCGGGCTGACCCGTGACATACATCGTGACGCCGTCCGGCACCTCGATCGCGCGGATGTAGTCGATCGTCTGCTCGGCGCTGCCCGTGGGATCGACGAGAGTGGCAGAGGTGCGGAAAACCGTTGCGTCAGTGGGTGATTTGACCGGGACCTCGAACGGGCCGACCAGTCCGGGCGCTTGGTTGGCTTCCTTCCACACCTTGCCGATCGCGGTGGTGTTGTCCGAGACGAAGACCAGCTGAATCGGGTCGGTCTTCTTCTGCGGGAAGACCTCGTAGAAGTGCTCGAGCGCGAGACGGGTCGAGTTGTCCGGCGGAAGGTACTTCTCGTTGATGCCGCCGAATGCCAGGTCCTTGACCGGGATGATCAGCAGCAGCAGGCCGATGGTGATCGGAATAGCGATCTTGAGCGGGTGCCGCATGACCCAGCGGGTCGTGTTGCCCCAGAAACCGTTCTCGATCTGGTCGGCGGTCTTGGTCTTGCGGAATCGCTTGAGCCCGAGCATGTCCACGCGAGGACCGAGAATGCCGAGCATCGCGGGCAGGATCGTGATCGCGGTGAGCGCGGCCAGCGAGACGGCGGCGATCGTGCCGTACGCGACCGACCGCAGGAAGCCCTGCGGGAAGATCAGGATGCCGCCGAGGCTGGCGATGATCATGGTCGCGGAGAAGACAACGGTTCGACCGGCGGTCATCACCGATCTTCGAACGGCGGCAGCCGTGTCGTACCCTTCGGCCAGCTCTTCTCGGAATCGGCTGACTATGAAGAGTCCGTAGTCGATCGCCAGACCGAGGCCGATCATCGATACGACGCCACCGACGAAGATGTTGACCTCGGTGAAGTTGGTCAGCCCCATGACGAGGCCGTTCGCGCCGATGATCGTCAGACCACCGATGATCAGGGGCAGGGCGGCGGCGACGATGCCGCCGAAGACGAAGAACAGCAGCACCGCCACAGCCGGAAAGGCCAGCAGCTCCATGCGTTTGGAGTCGTGGTCGAGAGTGTCGGTCAGGGTGACGCCGAGTGGCTGCAAACCCGAGACTTCGACATCGACGCCGGGGATGTCGAAGGCGCCCTGCACAGCGCGATAGTTGGCCATGACGGTGGTGTCGTTGTCACCGATGATGGCTATCGAGGCGAATGCGTGCTTCTTGTCCTTGGACCCGAATGCCGACGGCACCGCGGGCGCATCGCCCACCTTCCAATAGGTGCCGTTGATCTTGTCGATGTGGTCGGGGTGATCGGCGACAGCCTTGCTGAGGCTGTCGACGGCCTTCTGCTGGAACTCCGGGTCGTCGATCGTTTTGCCCTCGGGGGCGTTGTACATGACGATGACATCAGCCATGTGGTCACGGCCGAAGGACTGGTCGGCGATCTCCGCGCCTTGCACCGACTCCGAGCCTGGGTCGAACCAGCCGCTCTGCGTCAGGCGCGGGCCGAGGCCCATGCCGTAGGCGCCCAGCGCCAACAACGCGGCCCCGACCACCGCGATGACGGCGAATCGGAACCGATAGACCAGATCGCCCCAGCGGGTGAACACTTAAGCGACTCCTTGACCAGGGCGAGATGTGAGTAGCGCAGAAAGCGGCCGGAAGGGCTGCAACCATGCGCCCTCGTCGGGCAGCGAATCGAGGCTCACCCGCGGCAGCGGTTCCCGGAATACGCCCGGGATGTCCTCGAGGTCGACGAACTCGAGAGTATCGGAAGTGACAGCCCAACTCGCGTGCTCACGGAATCCGAGTACCTGAGCTGGGGTTCCCTTGGCGGCGATGGCTTCCAGTGGTTCCCGGAAAGCTTGACCGTCGGCGGAGGCGACCATGATTCCGGCCAGTCCGCCGTGCCGGGCCCGCATGGCGATGTGGGCGAGCATGTCGGCGTCGACGTCGGAGTCCTCGTCGATCTTCGGCTTGGCGAAGACCGCGAAACCCACATTGCGTAATGCCTCGACCCAGGGGCGGACCACGTCGGCGGTGCCGGGGGCGATATTGGTGAAGACGGTCGCTTCGGCTTCGATCCGGGTTTTGGAACCCACCGACAGTTCGGCGGTCCTGGCGAGCAGCCAGCGGCCGAGCGCGTCGAAGCGGGGACGATAAGCGGCCGTGGGACGTCCACCGAGGATGGCGCCGAGTCCCATGTCGAGGTTCGGCGCGTCCCAGACGAGCAGGACGCGCCGGACGTCGGGCCCGGAACCGCTCAACGCCTCGGCGCCGGCACCTGACTGGTCGAGTTCCGGCATCTCGGGGGCGATCTCACTCACGCTCATCTCTCGATCTTCCCCCATATGAACTCGTTGATGACGCTTCCGGCACGCAGGCCTTTGCCCTCGAACTTGGTGACCGGCCGGTCGAAGCCGATCGGCGCGGTGTCGCGGTTGGCCGCGCTGTCGCCACCTGTGGTGTCGTTCAGGCCGGTGAGCAGCGGTTCCTGTGAGCCTACTTCGAGAATGTGTTCGGCGTAGTCGGCGTGGTCGGTCGCCACGTGCAGCACACCGCCGGGCTTCAGCCTGCTCGCGATCAGCGCGAAGGTCGGCGCCTGCAGCAGCCGGCGCTTGTGGTGGCGGGCCTTGGGCCACGGGTCGGGGAAGAACACGCGCACACCGGTCAGCGACTCCGGGGCAACCATGTTCTCCAGCACGTCGACGGCGTCACCGCGCAGTAACCGGATATTGCCGATCTCCTCGCGCTCCACCTGCTGTACCAGCTGGGCGAGGCCCGGTTTGTAGACCTCGATGCCGATGAGGTTCAGGTGCGGCTCGTCCTTGGCCATGGCGGCCGTGGCGGTGCCGGTTCCGCAACCGATCTCGATGACCAGCGGGGCGCTGCGCCCGAACCAGGCGTCGGCGTCGATGGGCTCGTTGGACACGTCCCGGCCGATCACCGGCCAGGTGCGTTCCCAGGAGGCCTGCTGGTTGGGCGTCAATGCCCCTCGGCGCGAGCGGAAGCTCGTCACGCGGGGGTAGAGCCGGGAGCCGGTGGTCGAGCGGCGGCCCGCTTCGTTCGGCATCTCCGAGAGCTTCAGGTGCTCCGGGGCAGTGGACGGCGGCCCGGGAACCGACTCGACAGGGTGGTTGGCGGCGTCGTTCACGTCGTCCATTGTCCAGCATGCGCCGAGTTACGTCGCAGCCGCCTCACGCCGGATCTGACAGAATGCCCTCCGAAAAGGGGGTGCGCGCAAATGCCGACAGGGACCATGACCGCACAGACACGGCCATCCGACCAGCTCGATCAGCTGATCTCGGACCTCGGCGCAGGTGGGGGAACCGACCCGGTGATCGCCGAGCGGCTCGTGGAGGCAGTACACCGCAGACGCAGGCCGTTGCGGATCCAGGTTGCGGGGCGTGCGCTCAGCGGGCGGACCACCGTCCTCGCGGCGCTGGCACTGCTGTCCGCGCAGGAGACCGATCCGGTCGATCAGCCCGAGCTGCCCGATCCCGTGCTCGACGGTGATCTGGTGGTGTACGTGCTGGCCGGCGCGCCGCAGGCGGCCGATCTGCGGGTACTGGAAACGCTGCCCAGGGACCGCAGCATCGTGGTGCTGAACAAGGCCGACGCGATGGGTTCGCGCTGGGGTGATGCCGTAGCCGCCGCCGAACGGTTCGCCCGTGAGCTGCGCTTGCCGGTGGTTCCGGTGGTCGCCTCGCTGGCGGCGCGCACCAGGGCGGGCAGTGTCGACGCAGCCGATCTGAGCGATCTGCGCAGGCTCGCGGTCGGCCCGGACGTGCCGTCGGTGCTGGCCGCTGACCTGTTCATCGGTGCCGGTTCCGATCAGGACGCCCGCAGGCGCCTAATCGAGAACTGGGACCTCTACGGCGTGGACTGCGCGCTCACCGCGCTGCGGGCCGACCCGGATCTCACCTCCGCCGCGCTGATCCAGATCCTGCACTCCGCGGGCGGCATCGACCCGCTGCACCGGCTGGTCCACCGCCGCTACGAGCAGGTCGAAGCCGTGCGCGGGGGCGAGTTGCTCGACGAGCTGGTCCGGCTGGCGGCACGTGCCGTCCCCGGTGACGGCGGCCGCGCCCGCGCGCTGATCGAGCAGTACCTGGCCGGTGACGAGGCCTTGTGGATCGGTCTGTGCGCCGGTCTGGCCTGCCCGCAGGTCGCCCACTTGGCCGCCGGATATCCCTCGCCCGCGCCCGGCGACGCCGACGAGGCGCTCTCGCGCGCCACCCGCTGGCGGGCCGTGGTGTCGAGCGACATGCCGCCCGCCGCCCGCCGCGCCGCGCTGCGCGTGCACAACGGGTACATCAGAGCCTGGGAGCGGATGAGCAGTGCCGGACTCTGACGAGGCCGCACTGCCCGCCGACGTCGACGCCGTCATCGAACGATGGAATCCGCAGGGTAAGGCGCTGCTGCGGGCGATGGCCGGTTCCGGTGCCGCCGCGAGCGTGCTGTTCTACGCCCCCGACGACGCCAACACCACCCTGCTGCGTACCGAACTGGCCCGCTTCGAACCGCGCATCGACCTGATCGACCCGGCCACCCCGACCACCGAACCCGCCCCGGCCCTGATCCTGTTCGACGCGGGCAGCGTGATCGGTGCCGACCTGCTCGCCCTCATCGACCGCCTGCGCGGCGCGGGCGCACCGATCCTGCTCGCCATGAACGGCTTCCACGCCTACCAGGACTGGCGTGCGATGCGCGAACGCAGCCTCGCCCTGCTCGCCGCCCGCGGCAGCGACGACCTCGACATTCTCGCCGTCTCGGCCCGGTTGGCCGCGGCCGCCCGCGCCGCCGACGACTCCGCCCTGCTCGACCGCTCCGGTCTCGGCGCCCTGCACGCCGCCCTCGCCGCGGCCACCGCGCAGACCCCGGTCGACGGCGCCCGACGCCGTGCCGCCGTGCTCGCCCGCGTGCTCGCCGACACCAGGGCCCGCATCGCCGAGCAGATCACGGCACTGCGCGCGGGCACCGAGACCGCGCGTATCCGGGAGGAGCGGGTCGCTCTGCTCGCCGAGCGCGACGGCGGCAGGCAGACCGGTCTCGCGGCGGTGCGCAGCCAGGTGCAGCTGGCCCGCGTCGACCTGTCGACCGAGGTGGGGGCCATGGTCCGGGCCCTGCACATGCGCTCACGCGCCGAACTCGACCGCTGCGACCGCACCGAACTGCGCGCCTACCCCGAGCGCTTGCAGCAGGCCGCCGGTGAGTTGTCGGCCGCGGTCGACGCCGTCATCGACGAGCGCGTGCTCGAGACCGCGCGGCGTGTCGGCACCGCCGCACCCGCCCAGCGCCGCTACGACGCGGCGCCGCGAGTGGGTCCGGAACCCACGCCGAGGCACCGTGGTGTCGAAGATCACCTGGTGATCGCGCTCGGCGCGTCGGCCGGTGTCGGTCTAGGCCGGTTGATCGTCGCGCCGCTGTCGCTGGTGCCGACGCTCGATGTGGCGAGCGTGCCGGTGGCGTTGCTGCTCGGCGCCGGTGCGGCGGCATGGGTGGTGCGTGCGCGCGGGCAACTGGCCGAACGCAGTCACATGTCACAGTGGGTGTCGGAGGCGCTGGTGAATGTGAAAGCCCAGCTCGAGCAGCGTGTCGCGGCCGTGCTGGTGGACGTGGAGGCGGAGCTGGCCGAACACGTCGTGCGCGAATCCACGGCCCGCGCGGTGGCTGTGGACCGGCGCATCGCCGAGCTCGACACGCTCGTCCGGCGCCTCGCCGCCGAGCGGCCCGCACAACTTTCCGCCTGCGAACGCGATATCGAGACACTCGACAAGGTGTGACGAGAACGATTGGTCCACCCGCCGATGGGTACTAGGTTGGGCGAACCCGATTCCTTATCGATCGTCATATCGCGTTAACCTTTAAGCAGGAACCTGGGCGTCCTGCTCCGTGCCAGTCGATGCGCGGCTCCGTCCGTGTGCGGCCCTGTACGCCGTCCATTGGGGTTGTGCGGTGGCTGGTTCGCTGCCGGACGTCTTCCCGCCACGGTGGCGCCCCCGCCCATCTCAGGAGAGTTTTCATGACCTCAGCGACCATTCCTGGTCTTCGTGGATCCGACGGCACCGCGCCGACCGAGCACAGTGAACTGCTCGCCTGGGTACAGGAAGTCGCAGAGCTCACTCAGCCTGACCGCGTTGTCTGGGCCGACGGCTCCGACGCGGAATGGGATCGCCTGACCACGCAGCTGGTCGAAGCGGGCACCTTCAAGAAGCTCGACGAGAAGAAGAAACCGAACTCCTTCCTCGCCCTGTCCGACCCCTCCGATGTGGCCCGCGTGGAATCGCGCACCTACATCTGCTCCAAGACCGAGGCCGACGCGGGCCCGACCAACAACTGGGTCGACCCCACCGAGATGCGCGCCACCATGACCGAGCTGTACCGCGGCTCGATGAAGGGCCGCACCATGTACGTGGTGCCGTTCTGCATGGGCCCGCTCGGCGCCGAGGACCCCAAGCTGGGCGTGGAGATCACCGACTCCGAGTACGTGGTCGTCTCGATGCGCGTGATGACCCGCATGGGTCAGGCGGCGCTGGACAAGCTCGGCACCGACCGTCCGTTCGTGAAGGCGCTGCATTCCGTCGGCGCTCCGCTGGCCGAGGGCCAGGCCGACGTGCCGTGGCCGTGCAGCGACACCAAGTACATCACCCACTTCCCCGAGGACCGCGAGATCTGGTCCTACGGCTCGGGCTACGGCGGCAACGCGCTGCTCGGCAAGAAGTGCTACTCGCTGCGCATCGCTTCGGCGATGGCCCACGACGAGGGCTGGCTGGCCGAGCACATGCTGATCCTCAAGCTGATCTCCCCCGAGAACAAGGCGTACTACATCGCCGCCGCGTTCCCCAGCGCCTGCGGTAAGACCAACCTGGCGATGATCCAGCCGACCATCCCCGGCTGGCGCGCCGAGACCCTCGGCGACGACATCGCCTGGATGCGTTTCGGCAAGGACGGCCGCCTCTACGCCGTGAACCCGGAGTTCGGTTTCTTCGGCGTGGCGCCGGGCACCAACCACAGCTCCAACCCCAACGCGATGGCCACCATCGACGCGGGCAACACCGTCTACACCAACGTCGCCCAGACCGACGACAACGATGTGTGGTGGGAGGGCCTGGAAGGCGACCCGCAGCACCTCATCGACTGGAAGGGCAACGACTGGACTCCCGAGTCCGGCACGCACGCCGCGCACCCGAACTCGCGCTACTGCACCCCGATGTCGCAGTGCCCGATCCTGGCCCCCGAGTGGGACGACCCGCAGGGCGTGCCGATCTCGGCCATCCTGTTCGGCGGTCGCCGCAAGACCACCGTCCCGCTGGTGACCGAGTCGTTCGGCTGGGAGCACGGCGTGTTCATGGGCGCGACCATGGGCTCGGAGCAGACCGCCGCCGCCGAGGGCCAGGTGGGCACCGTCCGCCGCGACCCGATGGCGATGCTGCCGTTCCTCGGCTACCACGTGGGCGACTACCTCGACCACTGGATCGAGCTGGGCAAGAACGCCGACTCGACCAAGCTGCCGAAGATCTTCTACGTCAACTGGTTCCGTCGTGGCGCCGACGGCCGCTTCCTGTGGCCCGGATTCGGTGAGAACTCCCGCGTGCTGGAGTGGATCGTCGGCCGCATCGAGGGTTCGACCGGCGCGTCGTCCACCCCCGTCGGACACGTCCCCACGGCCGCCGATCTCGACCTGGACGGCCTCGATGTCGACCCGGCCGACGTCGACGAGGCCCTCGCGGTGAACGCCGACGAGTGGCGCCAGGAGATCCCGTCGATCGAGGAGTGGTTCGAGTTCATCGGCGATCGCCTGCCCTCGGGTGTCCGCGACGAGTTCGAGGCTCTCAAGCAGCGCCTCGGCTGATCCCCCGAACAACAAACCGCCCGTGCCGATTCCGGTGCGGGCGGTTTCGTGCTATTCGGGGAAGGGTGCGAACTTGACGAGCTGGGTGAATCCGGTCGACGTCAGCCAGGCCACCCGCCCTTCGGGGACCGCGGCGGCCTCGGCGGCGAACACCGCGGCGAGGTGCTTCTTCAGCTGGTGACGAGGGTGCCGGGCGAGCAGTTCGTCGACCCATCGGGGATCGAGGTCGGCCAGCCGGTCGCCGAGCACATCCACCGACGCGCCCGCGGATACGAAACCACCCGGATCGCCGAGGTCCGCCGCGACGCCGGGGGTGAGATGGGCGGCGATGGCCGCACCGATGATCGCGGCCCGTTCGGCGGAGGCGCCGTGCCGCCGGGCGAGGCCGACTGCGCTCTCCCCGCCGACTACCGCGAAACACCTTCCAGGCGTCGGTGTTTCGAGGGCTATGTCGTGCAACAGGCAGGAGACGTAGGCGATTTCGTCGTCGTACTCGGCGCCGTCGAGGTCGGCGAGAGCGCGACCGAAGAAGTAGGTGCGGAAGGAATGCGCCAGCAGTGCGTCCGAAAGTTTCTCGCGCGCATGTAGTTCCGCTTCTTTGGCCAGCCGGGTGTCCGGGAGGCGCACGTCCTCGACGCGTCCGGTGCCGCGCCTGCCGAGTGCCAAGCGCAGCCGTCCCGGCGCGAATCTCGGTACGGTGCGCCCGAGTGCCGCCAACAGCCGACGGCGCTGCGCCGAGGTGAGGTTCCCGCCGGTGCGCTGTGCCCAGGTCCAGTCGAGGCCTGCCGGATTCGTCATCAGATCTCCCTTGTCGTGCCTGCGTCAAGCAAAGCCGGACCGGGGCGGGAAGAACGAGTGGCAGGCATGCCAGCAGTGCCCGGATTCGTGCCAAACTCGAGGAGTGATCTCGGTGGCCGCACTCGCCTTGGACGGCGTGATGACCTATGACCTCGCGTGCGTGGTCCAGATCTTCCGCCACGGACCGGGCCGGACCGGCGAGCCCGCCGGCTTCGACATGCGGACCTGCGCTGTACGTCCCGGCCCGGTGTGGACGCCGAACGGCTTCGAGCTGCGGGTGGAGCACGGCCTCGAGCTGCTCGCCGACGCCGATCTGATCGTGGTCCCCGGCATCGGCCTCCCGACTCTGCCCACCCCGCCCCCGGCGCTCGACGCGCTGCGTGCGGCCGCCGCCCGGGGCGCAACCATCGCCAGTATCTGCGTCGGCGCCTTCGTCCTCGCCGAGGCCGGGCTGCTCGACGGCCGCCCGGCCACCACCCACTGGGGCTACTGCGACGAATTCGCCCAGCTCTACCCGGCCGTGAAACTCGATCCCACCGCCCTCTACGTCGACGACGGCGACATCCTGACCTCGGCGGGCCTGTCCGCCGGATTGGACCTGTGCCTGCACATCGTCCGCCGCGAACTCGGTGCCGCGGCCGCCGCCGACCTCGCCCGCTGGAATGTGGTGCCGCCGCACCGCGAAGGTGGTCAGGCGCAGTACATTCCGCGGCCGATCGCTCGCGTCGCGGCGCACGGTGGCCTGGCGGCAACGCTCGCTTGGGCAGCGGCCGATCCCGTGGACGCCGTGGATGTCTCAGCGCTCGCCGCGCACGCGTTGATGAGCGAGCGGACTTTCATCCGCCGCTTCAAGGCCGAGGTCGGCACCACGCCGCGCGCCTGGCTCGACGCGCAACGGCTCGGACGGGCAAGGGAACTGCTCGAGCGAACGACGTTCACCGTGGAGACGGTTGCCCAGCGATCGGGCTTCGGCAGTGTGACGGCCCTGCGCGAACATTTGCGTGCGGCCACCGGGCTTACCCCGTCCGCATATCGACGCTCATTGCGTCATTGACCCACTTTCCCGACGCGGAGTTTCCTTTCGGGCACAAAATAAGACGATTCCCCCGTGCGAATTTCGGGTATCTATTTCGATGACAGAGAGTCGCTGGAGCAAGGGAATCGCCGTCACCTATATTCCCAGTCAGGTTTCTGTGAACGTCGCACCATCCCCCGAGCAAACTCCGTTGAGATCGACGCTGAGAGGTGGTTGACGCATGACCGATCTGGTGACCCGCCCGGAGGACGACACCTGCTCGAGCACGCCACTGCACCGGGTGGCAGGCCGCCTGCAGCGCGTCCTGCCACCCGGATGGCGCGTCGACGTGGTCGACCTGCCCGCCAACGGTGAGGTAGGTGCTCAGCCGGTGCTGCGGGTAGTGATGCCGGAGGACTAGCCGGTCCAGCCCATCGGCATCAGCACCGACTTCTGCTCGCAGAAGGCGTCCAGGCCCTCGGGTCCGTTCTCGCGGCCGATGCCGGAACTCTTGTACCCACCGAACGGCGCGGTGGGGTCGAAGGCGTACCAGTTGATCGCGTAGGTGCCCGTGCGCACCCGTGCGGCGATCTTCGCGCCGCGTTCGATGTCGGTGGTCCAGACCGAGCCCGCCAGGCCGTACACGGAGTCGTTGGCGATGGCGACGGCCTCGTCCTCGGTGTCGTAGGGGATCACCGACAGCACCGGCCCGAAGATCTCCTCCTGGGCGATGGTGCTGGAATTGTCCACGTCGGCGAAGATCGTCGGCTCGACGAACCAGCCGCGCTCCACCCCGTCGGGCCTGCCGCCGCCGAGGACCAGCCGCGCCCCCTCGGCCTTGCCCTTGGCGATATAGCCCTCCACGCGCTCGCGCTGACGCTCGCTGATGAGCGGGCCGAACTGCACCGACGGGTCGGTGGGGTCACCGGTCTTCAGCGTGCTCACGTGGGCGACGAGCGCGTCGAGGATCTCTTCGTAGCGGCTGCGCGGTGCGAGGATGCGGGTCTGCGCGACACAGCCCTGCCCGCTGTTCATCAGACCGGAGAACGCGAGAACGGGAATGCTCGCTGCCAGGTCGACGTCGTCGAGAATGATCGCGGCCGACTTACCGCCCAATTCGAGGGAGACGGTCTTGAGTTGTTCGCCGGCGATAGCGGCGAGTTTCCGGCCGACGGCGGTACTTCCGGTGAAGGTCACCTTGTCGACGCCGGGATGACCGGCCAGGTATTCGCTTGCCTCGGCCTCGGCGGGCAGTACGGAGATCACCCCGTCCGGCACACCTGCCTCGGTGAAGATATCGGCGAGGATATTCGCGCTGAGCGGGGTGAGTGGCGACGGTTTGAGCACGATCGTGCATCCGGCGAGCAATGCGGGCGCGAGTTTGTTCACCGCGAGGAACATCGGAACATTCCATGCGGTAATAGCGGCGACGACACCGCGCGGTTCCCGTGACACACGGGTAGTTCCGAACGGGCCGACCCGAGTCTCGTTCCAGGGGAAGGTCTTAGCGAGCGAGACTAACGCGTCGAGCGCCGCGACGGCGGGAATTTGGTTGAATGTCAAGGCGCCTACCGTTGTTGCGCCCATCTCGGCCGTGAGTGCGGCGAGCAATTCCGGGGAACGCTGCTCGATGAGGCGCGCCGCCTTGCCGAGCACCTCGGCTCGTTCCAGTGGATCCTTCTTCGGCCACGGTCCGCTGTCGAAGGCGTCGCGCGCCGCGGCGACCGCGGCGTCGACATCGTCCTTCGTTACCGCGGGCACGCTGCCCACGGTCTCCTCGGTGGCCGGTGAGACCACGGGAATGCGGTCACTACCGGCCGGGGTGGTCCACTTGCCGCCGATGAACAGACTGTCGTAGTGCATGAGAACACGTTACAGTTTCGCGGCCGGATTGTCTGCAACACGTTCTACTTTGCCTGGTCGTGGGCACTCTGAAGTGCACGAATTCCAACCCGTCGGTTCGCTTTTCGGGAAAACGCACTATTGCGTTCTCGTGGTGAAAAGGGGATGCTTTAGCTACTGATCAGCTCGCTCGATTCATCGGACCTTTACAGCGAATTGGGGAGACCGACTCATGGCTGTGCAAGTGATCGGCCGATCGTTGATGACCAGCGACCAGACCGACCATCAAGCGAAGAGTGTGGGCAGTGGAGGATGGGTTGTGTCATTCCTTCCGGGCCGCACACTGACGATCGAGCAGGCAACTGCCGCCATTCAGGCCGCTGAAGCGGTCGCGATGGTAGGAGCGCTCGCCGATCAGGTCGGCCTGACCACGTTGGAGACCGTCGGCCTCGCGATTCAGGAATCTCCCTGGGCCAGTGCGTTACCCGAGCCGGTGCGCCGGACGCGGCGATTGAGCTGGCTGGCCTGAATCACCGTTTCGTCGCCACCACAACGAGATTGCTCACGAGTAGCTCGCGAATCACCGGAATCCGAACCAGCCACCACGCCCAGCGCGGGTGATAACGAGGAAAAACGGTTCGCACGTCCGCCGGTGTCGTTGCCGCCCAGCGCAAACCGTCGGCGGCGGTGACAGCGAACAGTGACCTGCCGAATCTGTTCTTGGGTTCACGACCGTGCTTACGGAAGTACCTTCGCGCCGCGTACTCGCCGCCGAGGTAATGCCACAGCCCGGTCTCGTGCCCACCGAACGGCCCGTGCCACACCGTGTACGAGTAGACGATGAGCCCGCCTGGCTTGGTCACGCGGACCATCTCGTCGGCCATCGCCCACGGCTCGGGGACGTGTTCGGCGACGTTGGAGGAGAAGCACACGTCGAAGGCGTTGTCGCGGAACGGGAGCGCCATGCCCGAGCCGCGCACCGAACCGGCCACCCGTAGGCCCGCGGCGTGCATCTCCGACGGGTCGGGTTCCACCGAGATATAGCGCGCACCGCGTGCGGTGAACTCGTCGGCGAAGTAGCCGGGCCCGCCACCCACGTCGAGCACCACGGTTCCGGCGAGATCGCGGCCGGTGATGTCGGCGTAGAAGTCGTCGATCAGCTCGGCGCTGTCGGTGGCGATGCCGCCGTAGAACCTGGCCGGGTCGGACTGCTCGAACCGGAAGCTCGTCAGCAGGCGCACGGAGCGGCGCAGCGTGGCGCGACGGGCGAAGCGGGGGGCTCGGCCCGGCTGGTCGGTTCTCGGCGGGGATGCGGTCGGCACGGCAGGAGTTTAGGGGCTCGGCGGCGGCGCATCGCGGCCGTGTGCGGGTTCGGCGGTGATATTGCCGTGTCGCGTGGGCCACACCCGCTAGGGTGGTGGCCGACGTTTGTCCGAAGCCGATCCGATTGCGAGCCCGACCGTGCGTGAAGTCCTCCTGTTGTGCTGGCGTGACACGGGGCACCCACAGGGCGGCGGCAGTGAGCGGTACCTGGAGCAGGTGGGTGCGCAGCTGGCGGCCCGTGGGGTCAAGGTCACCCTGCGTACGGCCGGGTACCCCGGTGCGCCGCGCCGCGAGCGGATCGACGGTATCGACATCAGCCGCGCCGGTGGCCGCTTCACCGTGTACCCGCGCGCGCTGGCCGCCATCCTCGCAGGTCGGCTTGGTGTCGGCCCGCTGCGCGGTGTGCGGCCCGACGTGGTGATCGACACCCAGAACGGCATCCCGTTCTTCGCGGCGGTCACCGGTGTGCCGTCGGTGGTGCTCGTGCACCACGGGCATCGTGAGCAGTGGCCGGTCGCCGGGCGGCTGGTCGGGCGGATCGGCTGGTGGATCGAGTCCAAGCTGTCGCCGCGCGTGCACCGCGACAACCAGTACCTCACGGTGTCGCTGCCCTCGGCCGAGGAGCTGTCGGTGCTCGGGGTCGATCGCGAACGCATCGCCGTCGTCCGCAACGGTGCCGAGCCGGTGCCCGCCGAGGTCGTCCCCGGCGGCGCGAGCACCCGCGCCACCCATCCACGCATCGCCGTGCTGTCCCGTCTCGTCCCGCACAAGCAGATCGAGGACGCCCTCACCGCCGTCGCCACGCTGCGCGAACGCTTCCCCGACGTGCACCTGGACGTGATCGGCGACGGCTGGTGGGCACCCAACCTGCGCGCGTGCGCCGAGGAACTCGGCATCACCGACGCCGTCACCTTCCACGGCCACGTCGACGAACGCCGCAAGCACGAGATCCTGTCCACCGCGTGGGTGCACGTGATGCCCTCCCGCAAGGAAGGCTGGGGCCTTGCCGTCATCGAAGCCGCCCAGCACGGCGTACCGACCATCGGCTACCGCAGCTCCCGGGGCCTCACCGACTCCATCGTCGACGGCGTCACCGGTCTGCTGGTAGACGACGCCCCTGCCCTGGCCCGAGCCGCCGCCGACCTCCTCGCCGACCCCGAAACCCGCTCCATGATGGGCGAAAAGGCCCGCGCCCGCGCCCACGAATTCTCCTGGGAACAAACAGGTTCCGGCGTCTACGAAGTCCTCGCCGCCGCAGCCCGAGGCACCTACACCACCGGCCTCGTAGCCCCGTCAGCTCTCAATCACTGAACACATCGTCAACGGTCCGCGCCCCGATCGCCCGATCGAGCCATTCGCCGAGCTGCGCGCGGTCGTGACACGACACGATCTTGCTTTCCGCCGCAGCGGAAACAGCGATTCCACGCCGCCGCAGAATTCGAATGATGCTCTCTGAGACGCCTTCTTCACGCCCCTCTTCGCGAATCCGCTGTGACGTCTCGGAGCGGAAGAACGACAGGTCTACCGACATCAACTTCCTCCAGATTCGGGCGCCTCGCGTACGGCCGAGGCCCAGTTCGACAAGTTCGGCATAGATCTGTGCATCGTCCCGGTCACCCGCGAGCCGCAGTGCAGCGGCCAGCGCTTCCAGTATCGCACCGATCTCAGCACTCGTGGCGTGGGTTATCGCTGACAGGGCCGCAAGAGGTAGGTCTTCAGCAGCTGCTTCGGCCGTCATGACGGCGGGAACATTGTGTGGGCCGAGCACCAGCGGGCGCAGCACCACACAGGGCCATGTCGCGTGGCCGAGGTTGTGTGGACCCTGGGCCCACTGTGCAGTGGCCTCGCTGCGGCACACGATGACGAGTACGGCAGGGATCTGGTACTTGGCTTCGAGATAGGCCAGGTAGTAGGTCCACGCGCGCGGGCGGCTCAGCTCCTTTGCTTTGAGCCTCGACAACGAGCAGGAAGCTGGACTCCGCCGTTACGATCCGCAGAATCGTGTCCGCCCGGCGTTCGATGGGCTCTATCTCGGTGAGGTCGACCGAGATGTGTTCGACCTCGATCGGGTCGGGAAAGGGGAGGTCGAGTGCGTGGAAGGCGCGGGCGAAGGTGCGCGCGTCGTGCCGGAAGATCCGGTGCATTGCCTCGTGCTGTGAGGTGACCATAGCGAGCGAACATAGGTCGTCGATGGCTTGTGACGGTATTGGTGCGGTGTGTTGTGCGACGCGCGAGGGATCGCCGGATGACACTCCGTCAGTTGGGGTTTCGGCGGAGGGCGGCTGTGAGGAGCGCTCCGAGGAGGAGGGTGGCCCAGAGGAGGTGGGCGGTGACGGAGATTCGGCGTTGGGTGGGGGTTGCGGTGTCGGTGGGGGTTGGGTTGGGGACTCGGTAGAGGGCTAGGTCGGGGTCTTCGTAGGTGAGTTGGGTTGTGGTCAAGGTGGATTGGGAGGCGCCGAGGGGGCCGGGGGTGGTGCGTTCTATGAGGATCCAGCCGACGCCGAGGGCGGCCAGGTCGGTGGCGGGGGCGCCTTCGAGCAGGGCCGTTTCGACTGTGCGGGCGCGGTTTCCTTCGCCTGCTACCGCGTAGCCACGGACGCGGAGTTCGCCTGTTTGGAGGACGTCGTTGGGGAGGATTCGGGGAGCGGGGTCGAGGACGGGAGCTGTTCCGCTGTACGGGAATCGGCGGAACATGCCTGCGGGGAGGACGGCTACGTCACCCGGTGCGTCGATGTGTTCGACGACTTTTTCCCAGCCTGCGGGGTAGTGGACAGGGCGCATCTCGCCGCCGACGCCCCAGGCCAGGTCAGGGAGAGGGAGAATCAGCAAACCGATGAAAAGTGTTGCGACAGCGGCGGTTCCGGTTCGCACGCCGTCATGGATCGTCGGCGCGAACCTGCGGGCGAAGGTGAGCACGGTGGTGCAGGCGGCCGCCGCACACAACACATACGCCGGCATCGCGAGCGCCACGTATTTCTGGCTGTCACGCAACAACCCCGCACCGGGCACGTGCGCGACCAACCATTCCCCGACCGCGATCCCCCCGCTGGTCGCCCCGAGCGCGGGCACGACCACGGCCACCACCGCGATGACCAGCAGCGCCCGGTGCCCCCGCGCCCACACCGCCCGCACTCCGAGCGCGACTATCCCGAGCAACAACATCGTGGCGACGAACGCCACCGGCGTTGTCCGGCTGCCCGGAACCGCCTCCGCGTTCCAGATCCCCCCGAGCCCGGCCAGGCTCCCCACCGTCCCCAACCACGGCTCCGCTCGCGCCGCGAACGCCGAAACTCCCTCGGGATCCGACGGCTCGGCCCCGGCTCCCAATGCGGTCGCGGTCAACCACGGCGCACAGGTGAGCACCCACAGAACGCCTGCGGGCAGCATCTTCCGCCGCCCGATCGTCGCCAGTCCGATGACGGCCGCCAGCAACGACCCGGTCGGCGTCAACCCGGCTGCCGCGAACGCCGCGACCAGCGCGGCCCACGCACCGACACGTGCTCCCGCCCGGGAACGGCGGGCCTGAACACTGCTCCATGCGCGTCCGACAATCGACGCACGTGCCGAGTCGACCTCGCTGAGACTGCCCGGTGATCCTCTGCCGGCGCCGGTCTCGGCGGTCGAGTCTGTACCCGACCCGGCTCCAGAGGCGAGGCTCGCCTCGGTGTGGCTGCGCCCGTACGAGCGCACGTCGACTGACGAATCGACCGCCGGCTCGCGCAGACGCGTTGCCGCCAATGCCACCCACGGCAAAGCCGCATACCCCGCGAGCAGACTCCAATGCCCTTGGAGAAGACGTTCGGCGACGAAGGGATTCCAGAGGGCCAGAGTCGCGGCGACGAGTTGGGGGCCGGTGGTCGCGTTGACGAAGCGGCGGGCGAGGACGGCGGCGCCGTAGCCCGCCGACCACAGGGAAACGATCAGGATCGCTTTGACCAGGATGCCGCCGTCGACGACGGGGGAGAGGACGGCGAGCAGCGCGTCCTGGGGTACCGCGCGGGGCGCGGCCGCGCCGAGACCGAGCGCGGAGTCCGTCAGATAGGAGCGCGGGGTACTCACCGCGTCGCGCAGCAGCAGGTACCCGGAGCCTGCCAGCGGGCCGACGATCACAGCCGTGAGGAGCGCGCAGTACGCGGCAACCCAGAGCCTCGCGCTACCTGTCACATCAGAGCACCCTAGATGCTTGCGGGGAGCGCAGCGGGCCCGCCCTGATCTGGACCGACCGGAGGGTGCGACAACGCGAAGGGCCCCGCCTCGCGCGCGCCGGCGCTCCGGAAGCGAAGCTCAGGGTGAGTCCGCTCGGACTCACATTTCGGGGTACCGCCCACCGCATGGGCGATGAGGTGCGACGATGGGGCGTGTCTTCGGTCCGCCGCCCCCCTGTTGTTGCCGATCTGACGTGGGTCACGGCCGGCGCGATGACCGCCAATGTCGCCGGTTACCTGCTGCAGATGCTGGCCGGTCGCTGGCTGGGTGTGGCCGGCTTCAGCGAGTTCGCGAGTCTGCTCGCGGTCCAGCTGTTGTGCGCGGTGCCCGCCCTGGCGATGCAGAACGTGGTGGCGCGCGAAGTCGTGCGCGGCGCCGGTCTGCGCGCGGTGCGGGCGATGCAGTGGCGGTGTGCCGCGTTGGTCGCGGCGGTCGCGGTGGTGCTGATCCCGGTTGTCGCGACAGTGCTGCACGTCGGCGTGCCGGCGGCGGCCGCTGCCCTCGGCGCCGCTCCCGCTCTGGTGATCCTGTCCGGTGAACAGGGAATCCTCCAGGGCGCCAACCAGTTCCGTGCCCTCGCGACGGTGCTGGCCCTGGCGGGAACCGCTCGCGTCGCACCCGCACTGATCGCGCTCGCCCTCGGCGGCGGTTCGGCGGGCGCTCTGCTCGCCGCGGCAGGTGGACTCGTCGCCGCAGCCTTCCTCGCGGGCCGCATCGTCCGATCGGCGACCGCGAGCGATTCAGCAGACCTGTTGCTCGATGGGCGGACCGCTACCGTCGAACCGCGCGAGCGGGCGATCGGCGTCCTCCCGGTCTTGCGTGCCGTCCAAGTGCAGGCCGCGCTGATGGCCCTGTCCTCGGCCGACCTGATCGTCGTGCGCATCGTCCTCGACGACGCCGACGCCAGCCGCTACTCCCTCGGCACCATCGCCACCAAGATCGCCTTCTGGCTCCCGCAGGCGGTGGGCGTTGTGCTGTACCCGCGGATGGCCCAGCCGACGCATTCGGCTCGCGCCATCCGCGACGCCCTGTCTGTGCTGTCGCTGATCGGCGTCGTCGCGGTCATCGGCGCCGCCCTGGCCGCCCCGCTCGCGCCCCTGTTCGCGGGTCAGGACTACGCGCCCATCCAGGGCATGCTGTGGATTTTCGCGCTGCACGGCGCCATGCTCGCCGTTCTGCAGGGCGCGTTGCTGTCGGCGATCGCGGTGGAACGCACCGGCCTGGCGATGGTCACCTGGGTGGGTCTGGCCGTCGAGGTCGCGGTGATGCTCGCTTTCGCCGACAGCATCGGTTCGCTCATCGGCATCGCCGTGTGCGTCGCCGCCGTCACCACGACGATCGTCGCCTTGGTCGTATTGCGCGCCGCGCGAAACGACGACGGCCCCGGTCGGTGACCGGGGCCGTCGTGAACCGCTTGCCTCAGGGGCGTTTGTTCGTGTCGATCTGTTCGGTCGGCGAATCGTAGTCACCGCGCGGGAACTGAGTGGTCGGCGCTTCGTCGCCGTCCCAGCGGGTGGCGCCGGAGTCGGCGGCGGTCGGTGCCGGCGTGGGCCGGGTGCCACGCGGCGAGGCGTGGGCCGGGGCGCTACCGCCGCGCAGGCCGAGGAACAGGCCTGCCAGCAGCGCGATCACGCCGAGGATGCCGAGCACGATCGGCACGATGCGTCCGAACAGCGACAGCTTGTCGGTGTTCTCCTTGGCGATGGCCAGTTGCGACTCCACGGTCGACTCGTCGAAGACGATGTGCGACTTGAGCGCGGTCACCTCGGGCTTGTCGGCCGTGCGCGCGTAGAACAGGTGGATCGATTCGCCACCCTTGACGACCGTGCCGGTCTGCGGCTCGACCCACAGGTCACGCACGTTGGTGTAGTAGCGGGTCATGGTGACCGGCGCGTCGGCGGGCACGTCGGTGACGCCCCACTTGGCGGCGGGCAGGGTGAGCCGGTTGGTCGGCGACTGCACCACGTCCCAGGTGCTGGTGACGGGCGCGATCATCTGGAACCGGTACACCTTGGTGCTGTTGATCTCGGTCTCTTCGATGAAGTTGGCGTCGAAGGACTTGCGCACGTTGATGTCGAAGTACGGGTACGTCTTCTTCTCGGTGCCGATCGGGAAGCGGTAGCCGATGCCGGTGTGCTGCACCGGTTCCATCACGCTGCCGTCCTTGTTGACGGTGACCGCGATGGAGCCGTTGGGCTCCTCGTCGACCGGCATGCCGGTGGTGCGCGAGATGGTGACGCGGTCGATGGCCGCGGTGAGCAGGCCCGTGTCACCCTGCACATCGGTGCGGCGCAGCGTCTGACCCGCCTGCAGCGTCATCTTGTCGGCGTCGGAGGGCTCCTCGACGGTGACGAAACGTTGCGAGATCAGCGGCACGTTCTTGTTGACAACGGCCGGACCGTCACCGGAGGTCAGCGACTTGGAGTCGAGGACGAGACTGTCCTCGCCCGGCTGGTTCTCCGCGATGGTGGTGATCTCGAGGTCGAGCGGAGTCTTGGCCACCTTGCTCACGGTGTAGGTGGGGATCATGAGCGCGGCGACGAGCAATGCCGCGCCCAGACCCACGAGCACGCAGGCGACCGTCCTTCTGGTACCGGCACTCAGTGCCATGCAAACTCTCCTCGTCGTTCGAACACGGATTGAGCCGACACTAACAGCCCATGACGACGGAAGGCGGCGCTGTGCCCGCTAAATCGCCGACACGGCAGACTGGACCCCGATGACGAGCCCGCACGCCCCCGTTCCGCCGCCGCGCACCTTCATCCCCGCCCTGGAAGGAATGCGTGGGATGGCGGCGCTCGGCGTGCTCGTCACCCACGTGGCTTTCCAGACCGCGGCATCCGGAATACCGGTGCTCGGGCCGATTCTGGAGCGCTTCGACATGGCGGTCGCGGTGTTCTTCGCGCTGTCGGGTTTCCTGCTGTGGCGGCCGCACGCGGCGGCCGCGCACGGGGTGGGAGCGGCGCCGTCGACGGGGCGGTACCTGCTGCACCGTTTCGCCAGAATCATGCCCGCGTATTGGGCCGTCGTGGTGTTCGTGCTCGTGTTGCTGCCCGGCGCCGCGCAGACGGCGAACCTTCGGGTGTGGGTGTCGAATCTGTTCCTGCTGCAAGTGTTCGTCCCCTTGACACTCACCGACGGCCTCACCCAGATGTGGAGCCTGTCGGTGGAGGTGGCCTTCTACCTGGTGCTTCCGGTGTTGGCGTTGGCGTTCGTCCGGCTGCGTGGTCCGTCGGCGCGGTGGCGGGTGCCCGTGCTGTGCGTGCTGGCCGCGGTGAGCCTCACGTGGAACCTGTGGCCGGTGCCGACACCCGACGCCATCCACGCCGACAACTGGCTGCCCGCCTACATCCCGTGGTTCGCGGCGGGCATGCTGCTCGCCGAACTGATCTACCGCCTGCGCACCGATGCCCGCTGGCCGAAGCTGCTGGCGAATCAGCCGCTGATGTGGGGCTTCGCGCTGGTCGCGTTCCTGATCTCGGCGACGGAGTTCGGCGGACCGGCCGGTCTGGAACGTGCCGAGCCGTGGCAGTACGCGGTGAAGATGCTGCTCGGGGCGATCATCGGCTTCGGCCTGCTGGCGCCGCTGGTGCTGCGCCCGGCCGACGCGCCACCGCATCGCTGGCTGGAATCGCGCACGGCGGCGGTGCTCGGCCGGTGGTCCTACGGGGTGTTCCTGTGGCACCTGGTCGTGCTGTCCATGGTGTTCCCGGTGTTCAGCCTGTTGCCGTTCAGCGGCAGCTTCCTGTACGTCCTCGTGCTCACCACCGCGCTGACCTTGCCGCTGGCCGCCGCGAGTTACGCGCTGATCGAGGAACCCGCGCGCCGGCTGGCCCGGCGCTGGGACAAGCGGAGGACTGTGAAAGAAACCGCCCGCGTCTGAGCCCGGTGAGCGGCATTGTCGGGCGACATCCCGTCCGTCGGGCCTGATGGAGTCGGCCGGCCACATGTCAGCGCCGGCGTGGAAGTGCGGCGACTCCCACCGCGACAACAGCGATCACCGCGGGTGCCTGCGCCCAGATCGAGCCACCCATATAGGTGGTGCCCGACCGCCATGTGCCGGTCGACAACGCCGCCACCGAGACCAACGTCCCGACACCGGCGACCCAGGGCAGTACCCGACTCGTCACAGCGGGCCGAAAGTGACTGCACGCCACCGCGACAACGGTGCACACCACACCGAACGGACCGGAGATCACCGCCACCGCACCGGTGAGCCCGAGCGCGGCGAGTGGGCGGGTACCCCATGTGGTCGGTGCGGGACCGACGTCGGGAACCGGCCGCCGACGCGGAATGGCAAGCAGCACAAGTGGAATCAACAGCAGTAGACCACCGAAGATCGCCAGCCGGTACCACCGGTCGTCCGGGAACGACACGGTGATCTCCCCGCTCGTCCCCGCCGGAACAAGCCAAGCCTGCTGCCAACCGTCGACCACGACGGGCTTCAACAGCTGCCCGTCGGCGGTGTGCGCTTCCCAGCCGACATTGGTGCTCAGCGGCAGTACCAGCAATCGTGCCTTCGTCGGATCGGCTGCCGGCGCAGAGGGGCTTTCGTGGGTCGCATCGCGGGCGGGGGCTGAACTCCGAGCGCCTGATTCGCTGGTTGAGCTGTCGACGTCGGTCGGGCTCGCGGGCGCATCAGCCGCACTGTGCTCGTCGATTGGCTCGCTGGGTCCGCCGGCAGTGCCGTTCTCTTCGGCCGGGCCGGCGGAATCGCCCCCACTGCTGTTCTCGCCGCCAGGGCTCGATTCGGAAGAATCGCTCGACCCGCCCAGGATCGGGGCGGCCGCGAGATCGGTGCGCGGCAGCCGAATCCGGTCGACCGTGAACAGTTCCGTCGGCACGACGGTGAGGTCGGGCTTGCCGGGCAGCAATTCGACATCGGCCGCGTCCAATTCGCAGGGACGTGCGGAAACCGGTGCGCCCGAACGAAGTTCGTCGGCAGTGGCGGTGACGGTTGTGTGCACTGCGCGCCCGCCGATGGCGATCACCGGCCCGGCCTCGCAGCCGATGGTCACGAGTCGGTCGCCGGGGGCGTGGGCGGGGTAGTCAGGGCCGAGTACTTCCACTTCGGCGAGCCCGGCGGGCTGGGTGAGGACGAAGCCGAGTGCGGTGCGGTCGAGCACCTCGTTCCACTGCTGAATGCTCACCTCGACCCGATCGGTGACGGTGGGGTGCAGCGAGATTCGTGCGGGTTCGCCGTGTTCGCGTTCGGGCAGTTCGCGCATCTGCGGACCGTTGCCGAGGTTCACCAGCACGGAGGTGGCGGTGGCGGGCAGACCGCCGAGGGCCGTGGTGATGTCGAGCCCGGTCACCAGCGCGGGTTCCGGAAGTTCCAGCACCAGTGTGGGTTTGGCGCCCGCGAGGCCACGGACGGTGGCTTCCGGCGCGGTCCAGGTGGTTCGGGGATCGCCGTCGGTGGCGGCGAAGGCGGCGCCGCGCAGATCGGCCACATCAGCCTTGCCGCGCGCGATCGGTCTGGCCGGGTCGGTGAGAAGCGCTTCGAGAGCCGGCCCCGGGCGAGTGCGCACGGTCAGGTCGGTACTCACTCGCATCGGTTCGGGCACCGAAAGTGTCCGCCCGAAGACGCCGGGTTCCTCGGCCGGCAGACCGAGTCCCTTGCTGCAGTGCACTCGCAGCGGCCCGTCGAAACACGCTGTGCGACCGGGGAATTCCTGCCCCAGGTCCCAGCCGGTCACCGTGGTGCCCGCCGGAACATCGGGGAGCACGACTCGATGCCGGATATCGACGCGGACCGGCGCCTCGCGTACCGAATAGTCGTCGAGGGTGAGTTCGCTGATCCCGAATTGCCCACCACGGGTGCCGGTTTCGGTGCGCGCGGCGGTGATCATCACCCACTCGGTGCGGCCCGCGGGCAGGGCGACGGTGACCGGCGCACCGGGTTCGGTGATCCGGGCCGACACCGTGCCGCGCGAGGTGCGCACCTCCACCCACTTCACCGGATCGCCGAGCGCGGCCGCGGTCGTGGTGAACTGCAGCGAACCGCTGGTGATCGGCTTGTCCAGATCCAGCCGGAGCCACTGGCCGAGTGCGGATTCCGCACCGTTGCTGATCCACGCGGTGCTCGGATCGCCGTCCACGGCGGCGGCGGTGGAACTGCCGGGCGCCGCGCCGCCGATCTGGGTGGCGTCGGCCGCCGAGCTCGAGGAGGTCACCTTCGCACCGGACCACCGGCCACGGACGAGTTCGGTGCCGTCGACGGGATAGTCGGGGACGAGGTTGTGGGTTCGGCGGGCGTCGTCCGCAGCGCGGACGGCGGAGTTGTGGTTGTCCACCCGCCCGAAATCCGATTCCCGGTCCATGGGTGTGTCGGTCAGCAGCACCGGTTCGGTCGGGAGTCCGGCGCGTGCGGCGTCGGCTTCGAGAAGTACTGGGCCGCTCGCCCCGTCGCGACGAACACGCTCGAGCACCTCGGGTCCGCCACGCACGACGGGCATCGAGTCGAGCCCCACCGTGTAGGCGCCGGGGATCGAGTCGGGCGCGCCGGTGCCGCTGCGCACCTGCGTCGGCGTGCCAGGCGTCGCGTGGTCCACCCGGTAGATCTCGATGGCCGGGTACGACGGCAGCAGGTCGTTGTCGACGACCAGGCCCGCGTCGTCGGCGCGCGGCCCGATGGGCGTGCCGAATTCGGCGACCTTGGTGAGTCCCGGTGAACCCTCGATGGCCTGGTGCGCCAGCATCGGCCGGGTGGAGCGGGAGGTCTCCGGGTCGAGGTCGTTGCGCAGCACCACGATTCCGATGCCCTGGTTCGCCAGGGTGGTTGCCAGCCCGGTCGACGGTCGTCCGTCGGCGATGAGCCGCTGCACCGAGTCCATGGCGCGGATGGTGCCCGGCGGATTCAGCGGGACCGAATCGCGCACTGCCCATGGGGTACTCGCCAGCGCCTGCAGTGGTTCGTCGCGGGTGAGTCCCCAGATCTGGCTGCCGAAAGGCGCGCCGGGGACGACCAGCGCGCGGGTGTCGGCGGCATTGTCGGCCAGCCATCGCGCGGTGTCGGTCCAGTAGGCGGGCACCCGGTCGTAGGCGCCGCGCGGGGCGAGTCGGCCGGTCCACGCCAGCGAGGTGGCGAGGGTGAGCGCGGCGAGAACCAGGGCCGCCACGGCCACGACACGATCGCGCTCCGGATGGGCGAAGGCATTGCGCCACACCGGCATCGGTACCGACGCGGGCAGTGGCACCCGGCCGAGCAGGTGCGCGAGCCCGACCACCAGCGGCAACCGGATCAGCGGCTCGAGTTTGTGCACATTGCGCAGCGGCGCACCACCGGAGTCGAGGAAGATCCGCACCGATTCCGCGAACGGCCCACCGAGCGTGCCGACATACCCGGCGCAGATCCCCGCCAAGCCGACGCACAGGATCAGCACGAACCGCCCGCGATACGGCATCGACGACCGCGCGAGCCCCGCCATGCCCGCCGCGGCGAGCAGCCCGGTGGCGAGCACCGCGGCGGGCTGGGTCACCAGCACGGCCCCCGCGATCCGCTCGGGCGACACGAACGGCGTCCAGCTGTCGGTACCGCGCAACACCTCGCTCAGCGCCGCCCATTGCGTGGTCACCCCCGACGACTCGATGTAGTCGAGGAACGGCGGACTCACCTTCCCGAGCAGCAGCAGCGGCACCACCCACCAGAACGTGGCGAGCACGAGCAACGGAATCCACGCTCGCGTGAACCGCCACCACCGCCGATTCGGCCGGTAGGAGGCCCACCACAGCGCGGCGGGCAGGAACGCGGCCACTGTCGCCACAGCGTTGACGGATCCCATCAACGCCAACGCGAGCGCACTACCAGCGGGCGAGAGCATCCCCCCTGGCTTCGGCCCGACCGCCGTGGACGCGTCGGCGCTGTCCCTGTCGGACCGACTCCGCAGCGTCACCCCGAGCGCGGCGGGCGCGAGCAGTACCCACGGCGCCAGCATCATCGGTAGCGTTTCCGAGGAGATCGACCCCAGCGTGGTGAGCACCCGCGGCGACAACGCGAACGCGATACCCGCGATCACCCGCGACCCACGCGCCCCGATACCAAGCGTTTCGCACAGCTTGACGATGCCCCAGAACCCGGCGAGCAGCAGCAGCGCCCACCAGACGCGCTGGGTCACCCAGGCGGGCACATGCAGCAGATGACCTGCGGAGAAGAACGCGCCGTGCGGGAAGAAGTAGCCGTAGGCCTGGTTCTGCACCTGGCCCATGGGCGCCTGGCTGCTCCACAGGTGCGCGGCGCGCGCGAGGAAGCCGAGGGGGTTCTGGGCGAGGTCGTATTTGGTGTCGGCGACGGTGAGGCCGGGCGCCTGCGCGAAGGTCAGGACGAAGGCGGCTACGACCGAGCCGACGAACCAGCGCCAGCCCAGTGGCGCCTTGTTCAGGTGCCCCGAGGGGCGCGACGCACGGGCCTGCGCGTCAGCGGCTGCCGTATTCAGGAGCGTTGAGCAGCGAGGAATCCTTGTCACCGCTGCGGTCGATCGAGGGAGCCGTGTTCTGCTGCACCGCTGCCGTGATGGCGAAGACGGCGATCGCGCTCAGCAGGGCGCCGCCGACCGCGCTGGCAACAGCCGGAACAGCAAACTTCATCGCGCACTCCAATACGTCGACGTCGGGGCCTGTCTGGTGGCCAACCTAGCAGGTGTGCGCCGGTAGGTCAGCGTTCGGGCAGTTCGCAACGCAGGGCGGCGAGCAGAGTGCGGAATTTGGCGGTGGTCTCGGCCAGTTCCTCGGCCGGATCGGAGTCGGCGACGATCCCGCCGCCCGCGCTCGCCCGCAGGACGCGCCGGTCGGCCGACAGTTCCCCGCCTCGGATGGCGACCACCCATTCACCGTCGCCGTGGCTGTCGCACCAACCCACCGCCCCGCCGTAGAAACCGCGCCGTTCGTCGGCGGTGACGGCGTCGAGCGCCGCGGCGAAGGGGGTGCCGTTCACGGCGGGCGTCGGGTGCAGCAGCAGCGCCAGGTCGAGCGCGGTGGTCGACGGGTCACGCAACACCCCGCTGATGGGGGTGGCGAGGTGCCAGACCTGTTCGGTGCTCAGCAGTTCGGGCCGCTCGGGGATGCGCAGTTCCGCGCATACGGGTCCGAGTTGCTGCCGGATCCACTCGATGACGAATCCGTGCTCGTCGTTGTTCTTGCTGCTGGACAACAACTTACGGGCCTGCGCCGCGTCGGCTGCGGCATCGGGCAGGCGCGGCAACGTGCCCGCGAGCGGATGCAGGCTCACGCGGTCACCGTGGCGCGTGACCAGTACCTCGGGCGTCGCGCCGAGCAGTGTCTGCGATACCCGGCCCGCCACCGACAGGTCGACCGCGTACACATTGGCCGTCGGATGCCTGGTGAGCAGGTACCCCGCGAGCACTTCGGGATCCAGCGGCGCATCGGCTTCGACGACAACGCTGCGCGCGGCGACCACCTTGCGCAACTCGTCGGCCGGATCGGCCAGCTGTTCCACCAGCTTCCGAACGCGCGCCACATGCTCTGCCGCACTGGGCGATTCGGATACAACGCGCATCTGCGGCAACGGTGGCAGCGCGGCCGGACGCCACGGCCCGGCCGTGTGCAGAGCGGTCTCGGGCTGCCACAGCGCGGCGGGTTCGCGGGGATCGAACGGCAACGCACCGACCACAAACTCGGGCGCCCCGTCGCGCAGCGCCGCGACCGCCGCCGTCGGATCGGCGAAACTCGCGCGCACCCCCTCGGCGCGCAGCACCGCGTCCGGCCGGGCCAGCAGAAATCGGTTCATAGTGCTTCGACCATAACGCCGGGAACCCACCGCCGAACCGCGAGAGCGACGCAACTCTCAGTGCTCGGGCGGCACCAGGAACACCGGCCGGTGCCCGTGCTTGAGCACCGCCTCGGCCACACTGCTGTGCAATAGTGCACGCAACCCGGTATTACCCCGTGTACCTGCGACGATGATGTCAACATCGAGCTCGTCGGCACAGTCGACGATGGCGTTCCAGATGGTTGTCGTGCACTCGACGGTTCGCGCCTCGGCATCGATACCGGCCTGCTTGGCCAGCTGCACGCCCTCGGCATTGATCTTGCGGGCATCGGTGTAGGCGATGTCCTCGATCTCCTCGTCGGGCACCCATTCCGGTTGCATCACCCCGGCGAGCCCGGAGATGCGGGCGGCCTGGCGGACCATCGGTTCCCAGGCGGTGAGCAGAATGGCGCGTTCGGCGGAGAGGAACCGGCCCGCGTACTGCACGGCGCGCTTGGCATGTTCGGAACCGTCGTAGGCGATGAGCATCCGATCGCACGGCATGACGACCTCCTGCGCAGGGTCTTTCCCCCAGGTTACCCGGCCATTTGCCGCTTGAACCCAACCTGACGACGGCACCGGTTCCGGTCCGGGTCTACCGTGGAGTGCATGCGGAAATCGCCTGTGGTCGTGTTCGCAGTTGTCGCTGCCGTCGCCACCGCGTGTTCGGGAGGGTCGTCGACCGAGACGACCACCGCCGCGAGCAGCAGCGGTACGGCGCCGTCGTCGGAGAGCGGCGCGCCTGCCGCCACCACCGGAGACCAAAAACCTTGCGGCGCCGATTATCTCGGCACCTTCTCGCAGCGCGAGAAGCTCGCCCAGCTGCTCACCGTCGGCATCACCGGCGCCGACGACGCCACGAATGTGGTGACCACCGAGCAGGTCGGCGGCATCTTCGTCGGAAGCTGGACCGATCCGGGCCTGCTCGATCGCGCCCAGCTCGACGCGGTGAAAGCCCTCGCCAAAGCGCCGTTGATGGTGACGATCGACGAGGAAGGCGGGCGTGTCTCGCGCGCGTCGGCCGTGATCGGTGAGGCGCCCTCGGCTCGGGTGGTCGCCCAGACGCAGACGCCCGAACAGCACTACCAGAACACGCTCACCCGGTCGAAGGCGTTGAAGGACCTCGGCATCACGGTCGATTTCGCGCCCGACACCGATGTGAGCGCCCAGCCCGACAACAGCGTCATCGGCGACCGCTCCTACAGCGACGACCCGCAGGTGGTCACCGAATACGCCGACGCCTACATCCGCGCCTCCAACGAGGTCGGCCTCGGTTCGGTCATCAAGCATTTCCCCGGCCACGGCTCGGGTTCCGGCGATTCGCACACGGGCGCGGTGCGCACGCCCCCGTTCGACGAGCTGAAGACCAAGGACCTGATCCCGTTCCGCGATCTGGTGAACTCCGGCGCGGCCGTGATGGTCGGCCACCTCGATGTGCCGGGCCTCACCGAACCCGACACCCCGGCCAGCATCAGCCCGGCCGTGATGTCGCTGCTGCGCCAGGGCACCGGCTACGGCGCCGCGCCGTTCAACGGCCCGATCTTCACCGACGATCTGGGTGGCATGGCCGCCATCACCGACCGCATGACGATCGCCGAAGCCGTCGAGGCCGCGCTCGTCGCCGGGGCCGACAACGCGCTCTGGATCACCACCGATGCGGTGCCGCAGGTACTCGACCGCTTGGAGCTGTCGGTGTCGAGTGGCAAACTGCCCGCTGATCGAGTCGATGCGTCGGTGCTGCGGATGGCCCGCTACAAGGGTGTCGCACTGGGCTGCTGAGCGGCGTGGCGACTGTGCGGCAAATGGGCACGGGTGGAACTTACCTTGCAGTAAGATGGGGTCTCACCCTGCGGTAGGAGAGTGGATGGCAGGCGGGACGAAGCGGCTTCCCCGGGCGGTTCGCGAGCAGCAGATGCTCGATGCCGCCGTCGAGGTATTCGCGCGCAAAGGCTTCCACGACACATCGATGGACGCGATCGCCGCCGAGGCGAAGATCTCCAAACCCATGCTCTACCTGTATTACGGCTCCAAGGACGAGCTTTTCCGCGCGTGCATCCAGCGCGAGGGGCTTCGCCTGATCGAGGCCGTCGCGCCCGCGGGCAACCCCAAACTCACGCCGCACGAGCAGGTGCGAACGGCACTCGAGGGCTTCCTCGATTTCGTCGACCGCAACCGGCAGTCCTGGCAGGTTCTCTACCGGCAGGCAATCGGTCAGCAAGCATTCGCCGCCGAGATCGAGAACGCCCGCGAGCGCGTCATCGAACTCACCGCGAAGCTGCTGGAATCCAGCGCCAAGCACGCCGAGCCAGGCACCAATTTCGAGGTCGTCGCCGCCGCGGTGATCGGTGCTGGGGAGGCCATCGCCGACCGCGTCGCCGGTGGCCGCATCGAGGTGGCCGAGGCGGTCGACCTGCTCGACGATCTGGCCTGGCGCGGTCTGGCGGGCCGCAAACCCGAGTAGCGGTTGCCCCGGCCGTCGCGACCTGCGATCGTGCTTGTCTGGTAGTTCACGACCGACGGGGTGGCAGTGTTCGGAGTGTTGAAGCCGTGTGCGCACGGTGCGGCGAAGTACGGCATCGATCCGGACCAATGGCAGGCGCACATGTGCGGGCTGTGTCTCGGCCTGCGCGACGGCCACGGCCAGCTGGCCCGCGCGGCGACCAATACCGATGCGATCGTGCTCAGCGTGCTCACCGAGGCGCAGGCGGGCACGGGTTCCCGGACGAACGCCGCGCCCTGCCCGTTGCGCGGTATGCGCCGGGCATCGGTGGTCGCGGCCGACGCGCCGGGTGTGCAGCTGGCCGCCACGGCGTCACTCCTGTTGGGCGCCGCCAAGATTCGCGATCACGTCGACGACGGCGATGCCGGTGCCCTCGCGCGCGGCCCGATGCGTAAGGTCTCCCACTCCTGGGCGGCCCGAGCGCAACGTCAGGCCGACAACATCGGCCTCGACGTGGCTCCGCTGTTGGCGGCGATCGCGACGCAGTCGAGCATCGAAAAACGGGCAGCATCAGGGCATCTCGTGTCGAACGCGGCACCCGCGACCCTGGACGCCCTCACCGGCCCCACCCAGCTGTGCGCGGCCACCCTGTTCGGCCACACCGCCACCCTGGCTGGCAGGCCGGAAAACGTTGCCGCCCTCGAGGAGATCGGCCGCCACGTCGGCCGCATCGCCCACCTTGCCGATGCGATCGAAGACCTCGAACGCGATCGCGCCCGCGGCCGCTTCAACCCGCTCGACGCGACCGGCACCGATATGCCGCGCGCTTACGAACTGGTCCGCGAGAGCGAGGCGAGCATCCGCCGGGCGGCAGCCGAGACCGAACTCGACCAGGTGCCGACGGTGCGCTGGGCCCTGCTCGATCCGCTGGCTGCGCTGTTGCGCAACCTCGGCCGCGGGCTCGGGCTCGTCACCGGGCACACCTGTCGCGCCTCGGCGAATCACCAGCCCTACCAATTCCCTTCCGCACCGGAGCAGAAGTCGTCCGGACCCGGCCCGCTGAAAGCGATCGGCCAGATCTGCGGCGTCTACTGCACCGGTGCGGCGTGCTGCGTCGACCACAACAGTCCCTGCGACGGCAGGCGAAAGAAGGCCTGGCGCAAGAAGTGCAAGGACTGCTGCGACGCGTGCGAGTGCTGCGGCAACTGCGGCGAGTGCGGCAAATGCTGCGGCGACGGTTGCTGCTGCGACTGCAACTGCTAGGAAAACCTCACTCGCACTTCACGATCGGGATGGGGTCGTACTTCACGGTCCGCGTGTGTCGCGAGATCTGCTGCCCCGTCTTGCGATCGGTGATCACCCTGGTATCGGAGATGGTGAATCCGGGCGCGCCCTCGGAGGCGATGCAGTCCTTGCCCTTGGGCAGGGTGATCTCGGTCGGTTCCGTCGGCTTGGTCTTCTCGCCCGTGATCGACTCCACGTCGACGGTTTTCGTTCCCCACAGCCGCACCGTGATGTCGGACCCGGTGGCGACGGCCTGGATGAATACACCGTGTTCGGAATTGTTGCGGAAGGCGAGGTCGATCGCGCCGTCGAACACTGTCGCCTCGCGCGCGGCGGGGTAGCGCGAGATGTAGTAGCTGTGCTCGGTGTGCCCGGCGTCTTCCATGCCCGCGAAGTAGGCGGCGTTGTACAGCGTGGTGGCGAACTGGCTGATGCCACCGCCGACCGCCGTGCTCGGCCTGCCCTTGTCGATGATCCCGGACTCGACATATCCTTCCGCGGCGGTGCGCGGACCGGTGAACCCGTTGAGCGAGAACGTATCTCCGGGTTTCACGACGGCACCGTTCACCTTGGCGGCCACGGTCCGGATGTTCACCCCGGAGGGTCCGCTGAACCCGCCGGTGGTGAATTCGCCGATGGTTTCGTTGATGCCGAGCTTCTCGGCGGCCTCGGTGGTGAGCTTCGGTTCGATGCGCTGATAGACGGCCTCGAACGCCCGCTCGCCCGGCTGGGTGAGCAGCGCGGGCAGCTTCTCCAGCGTCTTGGCCCAGTCGATCTTTTCGCCGACCACCGCCGGTACGACCGTCGGCTTTCCGGCGCCGACGGTGAACGTGGCGTCCTTGGGCTCGATCTCGGTGGTCACCACCTGTGGGCCGAGCAAGCCGATCACGGCGTCGTTGTCGATCTGCGGTGCAAGCCCGCCCTTGCCGTCGGGTACGAAACTCAGCACGCTCGCGATCTGCTCGGGCGTCAGTGCCACCCGGGTGTCCTTGGCCGCCAACGTGATCGGCGAGGCGACAGCTGGCGTGGCGATATCGCGCAACGCCGCCTGCACCGCTTCGGTTCGCACCTCGACCGGTGCCGCGACGACGGGCAGGTCGAGCAGGCTCACCTCGGCCCAGCGCTCGGTGATGGTGCTGCGCGCGCCGTCGATGTCGAGCACCCGGCCCGGGACCGGCGGCACCGCGACGGGTGCGCCGTTCTCGAAGCGAACGGTGCCTTCCACGGTGGGGTTGTCGTGAGTGCGGAACGTGCTCAACTGCTGATCGAGCGCGGCGTTGTCAACGGTGCTGGACACGGGGACGTCGCGCGTCCCGAACAGTGAGACCAATCGACCGACCGGGTTCAGCGGCTGACCGCCGACGGCATCCCAGGTGGCGTCCCAGTCGATGCCGAGACCGGCTGCCGAGGGCACCATGCTGGCCTGCACATCACCGATGCGCACGGGCAGCGGTTGGTCGGCGCGTGGGCCGAGGACGCTGCGCAGCTTGGCGTCGGCCTCGCCCTGTTCCATCCCGCCGACCTCCACGCCGGCGACGACGACGCCGCGTGGCACCTCGCCCACGTTCAGCGCTAAGTCGGCCAGATAGGCGGCGGTGCCGACCGCGAACACGGCACCGACGGCGATCCCGATCCGCTTGACCAGCTGCTGGTCGCCCGGCGGGGTCGGCTGCGGCGCCTGTGGGCGGTGGTCACGGGCGATGGTGCTGATGGGCTGGGTGGGCAGGGCGGTGGTGTCGGCATCGAAAGTGCGATTTGCTTCGAGCAGCTTGCGTAGTCCGACCTCGCCCCGCCCTCGGTCCGCCGGTCGTCCGGCGGTCGACTCGCTGGGCACGGAGGTCCTTCCGTTTCATGGGCCCCGTTGGGTTTACCGGGTGCCCGCCAAGGGTAACGGCCCGGCGCGCACTCGGCAGCCCGGCGAAGTGGGGCAGACAGCAGGAAGGCCCCGTGTAGTTGCCGGGTCGGGGGTCTGGCAACTACACGGAGCCGATCTGTTTATCGCGGCCCTCACCGGGGCGTTACAGCCGATTTTCGGTCGATTTCGACCGGGCGCGCGATGCCGCCGGGCAGCTGGGCTCGGTCGCACGCGACAATCAGGGGTGAGACTCGCCACCAGGGACCGGACAACGAGGGAGAACTGATGCAGTTGGGAATGATCGGCCTCGGCCGGATGGGCGCCAATATCGTGCGCCGCATCGCGCGTGACGGGCACAGCGCCGTCGGGCACGAGCGCCACCAGGGCCACATCGACGAGCTGTCCGCCGAGCTCGGCGACAGCTTCCGGGGCAGCACCGACCTGAAGGAATTCGTCGGGATGCTCGACGCGCCACGGGTGGTGTGGGTGATGATTCCCGCCGGTGCCACCGGCGCCGCGATCGACGAGCTCGCCGACCTGCTCGAGCCGGGCGACACCATCATCGACGGCGGCAACAGCCGCTACCACGAGGACATCAAGCGCTCGAAGGCGCTGGCCCCCAAGGGGATCCACTACCTCGATGTCGGTACCTCGGGCGGCGTCTTCGGTCTGGAACGCGGCTTCTGCCTGATGATCGGCGGCGAGGACGAACAGGTGCGCAGGCTCGAGCCGCTGTTCAAGTCGATCGCGCCCGGTGTCGATGCCGCACCGCGTACCCCCGGCCGCACCGGTGAGCCGACCCCGTCCGAGCAGGGCTGGCTGCACTGCGGCCCGGCGGGCGCGGGTCATTTCGTGAAGATGGTGCACAACGGCATCGAGTACGGCGCGATGAGCGCCTACGCCGAGGGGCTGAACATCCTCAAGCACGCCGATATGGGCGCCGATCACGGCGGCGAGCACTCCGCCGAGGAAACCCCGCTCGAGCACCCGGAGTACTACCAGTACAAGCTCGACATCCCGGAGATCACCGAGGTGTGGCGGCGTGGTTCGGTGGTGGCCTCCTGGCTGCTCGACCTCACCGCGGGCGCGCTGTTCGCCGACCCGAACCTCGATTCCTTCAGCGGCCGGGTGTCCGATTCCGGCGAGGGCCGCTGGACCATCGACGCCGCCATCGACACCGCCGTCCCGGTTCCGGTGCTGTCGGCCGCGCTGTTCCAGCGCTTCTCCTCGCGCGGGGAGGCCGAATACGCCGACAAGATGCTCTCGGCCATGCGCAAGGCGTTCGGCGGCCACATCGAGCTGCCGAAGTAGACGTCCGCACCCGGCCGCCCGTCATCACGGGCGGCCGGGCCCGCGTGGGGCACAAACTTCCGGAGATTACCTGGTCAAACGAGTCTTCGAGAGTAAAACAAGGATGTTCCACAAATAATGGAACACGTTCTTGTTTTTCAGGACAACTGTCCAGTTCCGCCGTTACCTTGTCGCCAGAGGGGGAGCACCACTCGATGAGGATTCGCCCCACCTGTCCAGGGTGGGCTTTGGAGGAAATCATGATCCGGACTTCGCGCACCGCCGCGGGAATCGCCACGACCGCGCTGGTCATCGCCTGCGCGGGCGTAGCCCTCGGCTCCGGCGTCGTCGCCGCCGACAGCACCTGCTCGGTTCGTAGTCACGCCGAGAAGCGCGACGCGAGCACCGTCGGCGTCACCCACGTCTACGACAAGATCGCGAGCGCCGAGGAGATCGGCGTGGGCACCACGGTCACCTACAAGGTGGTCGTCGGGACCACCGGCATCGGCAACCCCTACGTCAACACCATCACCGACTTCCCGCCCAGCGGCTTCGGTGCCCCCGTCAAGACCACGGTCACCGCCTATCACGCCATCGGCGGCCAGGTCACCGAGGATGTGACGCCCGAACCGAACGCCGGCGGCTGGAAGGTCACCAGCACCGGCTGGTTCGTGAACTCGGGCAACCCCGTGACCCTCACCATCACCTACCCGGTCCCGTCCTCGTTGCAACCAGGTCAGCAGGTGACCAGCGGTGGTGTCGGCGTCGCGGGCACGGTGGGCGTGAGCAACGAAATGCCCAACCTCACCGCGTGTTTCACCGCGCGTGGCGCCAATGCGGGCGAGACGGTGATCGGCAGTCTCGGCGAGAACGGCCTCGGGTCCTCCGACGGTCAGCTGAGCTCCACCGGTTCGGCCACCGACATCCTCTCCGACGTGCTGCGCAACCTGATCGGCAGCTGATGTTCGCCCGGCTGTGTTCGATCGTGGCAGCGATCTCGGCGTCGATAGTGCTCACGGTCGGCACGGCCGGGGCCGATGTCTCCCGCCTCGACAGCGTCGAGCGGCCCGGTCAGCGGCAGCAGACGCTGCACGTGTACTCCGCGTCGATGGACCGGGTCATCCCCCTGCGGGTGATCACACCCTTCGACACCAGCGAACCCCGCCCGACCCTGTATCTGCTGAACGGCGCGGGCGGGGGCGAGGACGTGGCGAACTGGTACGACCAGACCGATATCGTCGAGTTCTTCGCCGACAAGAACGTCAACGTCGTCACCCCCGCCGAGGGCGCGTTCTCCTACTACACCGACTGGCAGCGCGACGACCCCAAGCTCGGACGCAACAAGTGGCAGACCTTTCTCACCGAGGAGCTGCCGCCGATCATCGACGTCACCCTCGGCACCACCGGGGTGAATGCGGTTGCGGGCCTGTCCATGTCGGCCACCGCTGCCCTGAACCTGGCCATTGCCGCCCCTGATCGCTACCGCGCAGTCGGCGCTTTCAGCGGCTGCGCCACGGTCGAAGATCCGATGAGCCGCGCGTTCATCGACCTCGTTCTGGCCCGCGCCGGCGCCGATCCGGTGAACATGTGGGGCCCGCCCGACGACCCCGCCTGGCGGGCCAACGACGCCTACCTCAACGCGGATCGACTGCGCGGCAGGACGATCTACCTGTCCAGCGCCTCCGGGCTCCCCGGACCCGCCGAAACCCTTCCGCCCGGAGCGACTCCCGGCAAAGCCCTCGGCATGGCCAACCAGATCATGCTCGGCGGCGCCATCGAAGCGGCGGCCAACTTCTGTACTCAGCGGCTGGCTGCACGCCTGAACGAGTTGAACATCCCCGCGCACACCATCTTCCGGCCTGCGGGCGCGCACACCTGGCACTACTGGGAGCAAGATCTGCATGCCTCTTGGCCGTTGCTCGCCGCCGCCATAGGTACGGAATAGCCAGTTACACAAAAGGTTTCGCGAGTCAAGCCCCCACAAGTTTCGGAAACGCCCTCGCTGAAACCCCCGATGTGACAGTTAGCTCTGCTCAGTTACCCGAGAGGTTCCCCCATGCACCGTCGAATGATCCGAGTCCTCGTCACCACCGCTGCTGTCGCGGGCATCGCCGCGGGCGCCACCTCCCCGGCCCTCGCCGCCCCCGCGCAGCCCGCGGTCATCGCCGAGTCCGGCTCCGCGGGCACCGGTTCCGCCCTCATCGACTTCCCCCTCGGCATCATGAAGCTTCTCATCTGCGGTCCCTGGGGCGCCGCCGAGCCGCACCCGAACCCGATGTGCCGCTGACAAAGGCGCGAAGACAACTACGGCGGCCCCCGGATTCCGGGTGCCGCCGTAGTTGTTTCAGCGTGTGACTACCGCTCGATGATCGCGACGACGCCCTGGCCGCCCGCGGCGCAGATGGAGACCAGCGCGCGGCCGGAACCCTTCTCCGCCAGCATCTTCGCGGTCGAGGCGACGATGCGGCCGCCGGTCGCGGCGAACGGGTGGCCCGCGGCGAGCGAGGAACCGTTCACGTTGAGCTTGCTGCGGTCGATCGAGCCGAGCGCACCGTCGAGACCCAGGCGCTCCTTGCAGTAGGCGTCGGACTCCCACGCGGCGAGCGTGCACAGCACCACGGAGGCGAAGGCCTCGTGGATCTCGTAGTAGTCGAAGTCCTGCAGCTTCAGGCCGTTGCGGGCCAGCAGACGCGGCACCGCGTAGGTGGGCGCCATCAGCAGGCCGTCGGGGCCGTGGATGTAGTCCACCGAGGCCACCTCGGAGTCCACCAGGTGCGCGAGCACCGGCAGCTTGCGCTCGGCGGCCCACTCGTCGGTCGACAGCAGCACCGCCGACGCGCCGTCGGTGAGCGGGGTGGAGTTGCCCGCGGTCATGGTGGCGTCGCCCAGCTTGGTGCCGAACACCGGCTTCAGCGTGGCCAGCTTCTCGACGGTCGAACCGGGACGCAGGTTGTCGTCGCGGGTCAGCCCGAGGAACGGGGTGATCAGGTCGTCGAAGAAGCCACGGTCGTAGGCGGCGGCCATGTTCTTGTGCGAGAGGTAGGCCAGCTCGTCCTGTGCCTCGCGGGAGACGCCGAATTCCTTGGCGGTGATGGCGGCGTGCTCACCCATCGACAGCCCGGTGCGCGGCTCGGCGTTGCGCGGGATCTCGATGCCGAGCATCGAGGGCCGCAACTGCCCGACCAGCTTGAGCCGGTCCTTGTTGGTCTTGGCGCGGTTGGCGTTGAGCATCCACTCGCGCATGTCCTCGCTCACGCCGATCGGCGCGTCGGAGGTGGTGTCGGTACCGCCGCCGATGCCCGCCTCGATGCGGCCCATCGCGATCGCGTCGCCGACGGTCGCCACGGCCTGCAGGCCGGTGCCACAGGCGAGCTGCAGGTCGTGTGCGGGGGTGTAGGGCGAGAGCTTGGAGCCGAGCACGCTCTCACGGATCAGACTGTGCTCGCCGACGCGCTTGAGCACGGCGCCGCCGACGACCATGCCGAGGCGTTCGCCCTGCAGGCCGAAGCGGCTGACCAGCCCGTCGAGGGTGGCGGTGAACATGTCCTGGTTGGACGCGTGCGCGTAGGCCTTGTCGGAGCGCGCGAACGGAATTCGGTTACCGCCAACGATCGCGACCGGGCGCTGCGTCTTCGCGGTTTTGGCGGTACCTGCCTTGGCCGCCGTCGAGCGGGCTTTGCTTGTCACTCGAGTTCTCCATGGTCTCGTCGGGTGATCGGTTGTCATCCAACTTACTCTGGAGTAAGTTCGTTGTCGACACCGTACCCGCGAATGTGAAGGTAGGAACAGTGGCAGCCAAGAGCAAGGGCGCACCCAACCTCTACGGATCCTTCATCCACTCCGCCCCCGGCGCGTTCCTCGCGAGCAAGCTGGGCCTGCCCCAGCCCGCGGAGCTGCGCCGCTACAAGGCAGGCGAGCCCGCGCTTCCGGGCCCGGTGCTGCTCGGCGGCAAGGGTCGCCTCGCCGAGCCGATCCGTGCCCTGCTCACCGATTACACCATCGCCGACTCGCTCGAGTCCGGAACCAAGTACGGCGCGCTGGTCTTCGACGCCACCGGCATCGACTCCATCGAGAAGCTCGAGCAGCTGTTCGAGTTCTTCCAGCCCGCCATGCGCAACCTCGCGCCGTCGGGCCGCGTCGTGGTGCTCGGCAGCACGCCGGAGCTGGTCGGTTCGGTCGACGAGCAGATCGCCCAGCGCGCGCTCGAGGGCTTCACCCGGTCCGTTGCCAAGGAACTGCTGCGCGGCGCCACCGCCCAGCTCGTCTACGTGCACCCCGAGGCCGGCTCCTCGGCCACGGGTGTCGAGTCGACCCTGCGCTTCCTGCTCTCGGCCAAGTCGGCGTTCGTCGACGGTCAGGTCATCCGCGTCGGCAAGGCCGATTCCGTGGCGCCCGCCAGCTGGGACAAGCCCCTCGCGGGCAAGGTCGCCGTGGTCACCGGTGCCGCGCGCGGTATCGGTGCCACCATCGCCGAGGTGTTCGCCCGTGACGGCGCCACCGTGATCGTCGCCGACATCCCCGCCGCCGGTGAGGCCCTGTCCGAGACCGCCAACAAGGTCGGCGCCACCGCCCTGGCGCTCGACGTCACCGCGCTCGACGCCGCCGAGCGCCTCGCCGAGTTCGCCACCGAGCGCTTCGGCGGCATCGACATCGTCGTCCACAACGCGGGCATCACCCGCGACAAGCTGCTCGCCAACATGGACGAGGGCCGTTGGAACTCGGTCATCAACGTCAACCTCGCCGCGCCGCACCGCATCACCTCCGGCCTCGTCGCCAAGGGTGTGCTCTCCGAGGGTGGCCGTGTGATCGACGTGTCCTCCATCGCGGGCATCGCGGGTAACCGCGGCCAGACCAACTACGGCGCCTCCAAGGCGGGCGTCATCGGCATGGTCGACGCCGAGGCGCCGCTGCTGTCGGAGAAGGGCATCACCATCAACGCGGTGGCCCCCGGCTTCATCGAAACCGCCATGACCGCCGCCATCCCCGTCGGCACCCGCGAGGCGGGCCGCCTGATGAGCTCGCTGCTGCAGGGCGGCCAGACCGTCGACGTCGCCGAGACCATCGCCTACTTCGCCAGCCCGGCGTCGAACGCGGTGAGCGGCAACGTTGTTCGCGTCTGCGGGCAGAGCCTGATCGGCGCCTGATGACCCAGACCATCACGCTCACCGAGATCCCGGGCAACGGCTCGCTGTACGCGAAGGCGGCCATCGGCGCCGTCCCGCTGCCCGCGCCGCTCTCGGGCCGCAAGCCCGTACTGCCCGACCGCCGGGTCGCCATCGAGGGTGTGCGGGTCGACCCCGACCACCTCGCAGCCTACTGCCACGCCACCGGCCTGCGCTTCGGCGACACCCTCCCGCTCACCTACCCGTTCGTCCTGGCGTTCCCGCTGATGATGGAACTGCTCGTGGCGCGGGACTTCCCGTTCACCGCGGTGGGTTCGGTGCACTTCTCCAACGTCATCGAACGCACCCGTGAGATCTCGGCGGCTGAGCCGTTGGACTTCACCGTGCACACCGAGAACCTGCGCGAGCACCCGAAAGGCCTGCTGGTAGACGCGGTTACAGAGATCCGCGTCGGCCGTGAACTGGTGTGGCGTCAGGTGGCGACCATGCTGCATCAGCAGCGCACCTCGCTGTCCGGCGGTCCGAAGTCCGCACCCCCGCCGGAGGAGGTTCCCCCGCCGCCGCTGCGCGTGCAGCGTGTCGATCAGAAGATCATCAACCGCTACGCCGCCGCCTCGGGCGACCGCAACCCGATCCACGTCTCCGGAATCGGCGCCAAGGCAATGGGTTTCCCCACCACCATCGCCCACGGCATGTGGTCGGCGGCGACAATCCTCGGCACCATCGAGGGCCGTGTCCCCGAAAAGGCCACCTACACGGTCAAATTCGGCAAGCCGATCCTCCTGCCTTCCTCGGTGAACATCTACGCCGAGAAGGCCGACACCGGCTGGGATCTGTCGATGCTGCACCCCAAGAAGGGTTTCCCCCACCTCACCGCCACCGTGCGCTGAGTTCTTCGTTGCCGGAAGGCCGCGTATCCCATTCGGGATATGCGGCCTTTTCCGTTGTGCACGTGGTTATATGGCAGGCAACCAGTAGCTATACAGTGTCCATCAAACCGGTTGCGCGACAATCGTTGTGGCTGATCGTTCTGTTACTGGTCCTGCATGTGACATCAATCATGGTGTACGCCAGGTATTAGCTGGGTAACAAGATGGGTTCGGCGCCGTGCCGAAAGATCACGAGTACATCGGGCTTCGGGTCGAATCCGCCTCGGGGCCGCAACCGACCGCTTGTACTGCAGTGTTCAACTTTTCCAGCTGGCATCGAGTTGTGGATTCCGAACGATCGTTCTGAAACCCTCGCACACCTCTCCGATTACCTCTCGCTTGACGGCAAATGTTCAGCATTGCCCTGGCAAGTGCCCCGAAAACAAGTGTCTGCGGAACTGTCCGCCCCCCGTGTTAGAACCTTTCCAGTCGGCAACGCAGTCGGCAATCATGCTTAATACCAAGGGGTTTCACTTCATGAAGAAGATCCGCACGCTCGGTTTCGGCATCGCCCTCGCGGCCGGTATCGCCATGTTCGGCACCGGTGTGGCCTCCGCCGCCGAAGAGCCCGCAACCGGCTCCTCCGAAAGCCTGGCCGCCATCGTCGAGGCTCTGTCGTCCGGTTCGGCTGCTGCGGAGGACCCGACCGATCCGGCCACCGACATCGCCGAGGAGCCGGCGGAGACCCCGGACACCGGTTCGGCTGACAGCCTGGCCACCATCCTCGAGTCGCTGTCCTCGGGCTCGGCCGGCGCCGAAGAGCCCACCGACCCGGCCACCGACATCGCCGAGGAGCCGGCGGAGACTCCCGAGACCGGTTCCGCTGACAGCCTGGCCACCATCCTCGAGGCCCTGTCCTCAGGCTCGGCCGGCACCGAGGAGCCCACCGACCCGGGCACCACCACCCCCTGATTCATCAGCACGTAGAAAACAAATGCCCCGTCCCACGACGGGGCATTTGCCATACCGGCACAGCATCGGCCGCCATCGACACCCCTCACGGAGCATGGTTTCGTTGGCGGTGGCGTGCTTGGATCGCTAATCATTCGGAGGATGGGCTGTGTACAAGATGAGGGCATTTGGGTCTGCTGTCGTGGTTGGGCTCGCGTTGACTTTGTTGGGTGCTCAGGCTTCGGCGGTTCCCGGCCTGCCCAGCGGGTCGTCGGAGGTCGTCCCTCCGACCGCCGAATCGATCAGCGCTGCGTTTCCGCGGTTGGTTCCGCAGAGTGCGGAAAGTGAAATCGGGTACCGGGGTGCGACCTGCTGGCAGACCGATCGCGGGTACGTTCCCAGCGCCAATGCGGGTGACCCAGAATTCGGCAACTGGGCGTGGCAGTGGCGGTGTTATGGCGGAGGGGATGGCAACGACCCCTTCTATCGGATCTACGCCTACCACTCCGCCGTCGACGTTCAGTCGGTGGTCGCCGCCCTCCCGCCGTCATCGGTGACGACCGACGTCAATCACGGCCGCGAATACACGAACCATCAGTACACCGACAACGGAAACAAGATCATCACCACCTTCTCGGGCGACGCCCAACGCGCAACCTTCCTCATGTTCACCGACGGATACGGCACACCGGACGAGGTCATGAACTGGTGGCGCGAGGCCCCGCTGAACTAGAAACCGGCAGCCGACCGCATCGCAGACGGTGCCGCCTTATGGGGATTGGTAGCAGCCGTGCTGGCACGTGTTGCCGCCATGCGGCTCTGCTTACATAAAGAGCGAAAGCGGTTGTGCCGCAGTGTATTAAGTGAAGCTCTTGCCGTGCTTGATGCTACGATCGCCGGTTGCCCGCGTGTGAGCGGGCTCGAGCGAGACTAGGGGTAGGCGTGTCGACGCCAGGAGAAATTTGGTCTGAGCAGACCGACTTCAGTACGGCCAATGGGATCTATTGCGGTGTGTGTGGAGGTACGCCTGCCGTGCGCACGCCGATTCGATCGCATCGTGGATTCTTGTGGTTCATGCGATTCATCACCGAGCCGGGACCGTTCTGCAGAAACTGCGGGACGGCGACGTATCGGCGATTGACCGCCGAGAGCGCGTGGCTCGGCTGGTTCGGGCTGATCTCGTTGGTGGCGAACCCGGTGACCATGTTGCTGAACATCGGGGCGGCGAACCGGGTGCGGCGTTTGCCTCCACCGATTCCTGGTGCTCCCGGCCCGTCGCTGGACCCCGGCAAGCCGCTGTGGCGGCGGGCGGGCATGCTCGGACTCCTGATTCCGGTGATATTCCTGCCCTTGTTGGCGATCGTCCAGGTGAACGCAGAGGAGCGGTCCGCGAGCAGTGCCGAAGTCGGGGACTGCGTGGTGAACCGCAACGGCAACCGAACCGAGGACGACAACCCGAATGTCGAGAAGATCGCCTGCTCCGACCCACGCGCAACCGGAAGGGTGATCGCCAAAGTCAGGGGCAGCAAGGGACATTCGGATTTCGCGAATGACTACTTGTGCGCCGGTTACACAGCCACGGAGTTCTTCTACACCACAGACGACTTCACTCTTTGCCTCGTAACGCCGTGATGAGATCCGGGACCGGAAGGGTGGGAGTGAATCGCGTTCTGTTGCAACGAGCCTTGACTGATCCTGGGCTCCGAGCACTACCTGCCCAAGTCGAGGGTCTCCTCCGAGACCTCGCGGCTCCACCCCGTCTCGGCGCTCACCTCCGGGCGGTGCACGAAGTGGCGTGGGAGTTGGTCGATTGGGTCGAAATCCGTAATCGAGGCTTGTGGTTCGACCGCGAGGCTGTGCTGTTCGGCGCGGCAACACACGACATCGGCAAGATCCTTCATCCCGAGGAGTTGTCGGGGCCAGGTTCGGCGCACGAGCTGGCCGGTTTCGAACTCCTCGTGGCACACGGCTTCGACGAGAAGTCGGCGCGATTCGCACGAACCCACAGCTCGTGGACCGCGGCCGAGGTCGAAACGGAAGATTTGCTGGTCAGCCTGGCAGACAAGATATGGAAAGCGAAGCGTGTTCCTGAACTGGAGGAACTGATAGTGCAGCGCCTCGCCACCGCTGAAGGTCAGCCATCATGGCAGGTATTCATGGCCCTCGACGACGAACTCGATCGCATCGCCGCCCACGCCGACCACCGACTCGCTTTCCAGGGAGGCTATCCGGTCCGTGCATAACCTGACGGCCTGCCACCACCTGACACCGAAGTTCGTCGTTGGCGTTCCGATGACCCAATCGACCCGATGAAGGATACGTTGTATGCCTAGCTTTCCTCTCGATCTGCAAGCATCTATAGACAAAGAGATTGGACTGCTCGCTTTAGCGGAGATGTATGAAGACGATATATCTGCGGACCTGGTGATCGCTATTGATGGCGGCCGGTACAGTGTTCGAATGCACTCGAATACCCAGCCGGTCATATTCCCTGATGATGAATTGTTGACGTCGGTAGGGAGGTTCGTATCCCTGCATGCCGAATATGGCACCCGCTTGCAATCCATTGCCTATCATTACGAGAAAGATCCGACCGGATCATGGGACTGGTCGGCGGTATTCCAAGACGATCGGCGATAGGGTGTTCGGAGTGGCGCAGTGGGTCAGCTGAATTCTTCGCCCGTTTGGTGAACACGGATTGGCCGACGGATCGCGAGGTCAGTCGGTGGCGAGGTCGGCCGGGGTCGGGACAACCACTCCGTAGATGTCGCCGATGGTGGCGAGGGCGGCGGCGTGGAGTTGGGGGGCGGGGACTTGGGCTAGGGGGCGGGTGGCGCAGGCGTTGGCTACTACGGTGGGTTTGTTGCCGCGGAGGAAGGCGCCTTCGGCGGTGAAGGTGACGCACATGTGGGTCATGAAGCCGGCGATGATGACGGATTCGTTGCCTGCGGCATCGACGAGGTCGCCGAGTTCGGTGTCGACGAAGGAGTTGGGGAAGGACTTCACGACGACGGCTTCGTCGGGGGTGGGGGTCAGTTTGGGGTGGATCTGGCCGATGTCGGTGGTGATGTCGTAGGGGCTGCCTTCGCCGCTGTTGTGCATCACGTGGATGACGGTGGTGCCTGCGCGACGGGCTTGGTCGAGCAGGTCGGCGGCGGCGTCGAGCGCCGGTTCCCAGCCGGTCAGTTCCATGACACCGCGGGTGTAGGTGTTCTGGTAGTCGACCAGGATCAGGGTCGAGGTGGCGAGGGCGGCGGGGGTTTCGTCGAGGCCGCTGAGCTGGCGCAGGGTTGTGGAGGTCATGGGTTCCACGCTATGGCCGGCCAGTGATGTCTGCAATGTCATGTAACCTGCAGATTCGGACATCGGCAGGAGGTGGATGGTGGGACGGCTCATTGTGGTGGTGCTGTTCGAAGGGGTCGACCTGCTCGACGTGACGGGGCCGCCCGAGGTGTTCTCGCTGCTGCAGCGGGAGATGGACGAGCCGACCGGCTACGAAGTGGTGCTGGCCGCCGAGACTTTGGATCCGGTCACGACCTCGGCGGGGGTCCGGGTGCTGCCCGACGTGACGTTCGACGGGTTGGCCGGGCGGCGGATCGACACGATCGTCGTGCCGGGCGCGGTCGAGACCGATGAACGGCGACAAGTTCGCGCGGTCGTGGAACCAGTTGTGGTAAAGGCTGTTTCGACGATGGCGACCGGTGCTCGCCGGGTGGCTTCGGTGTGTGTCGGGGCGCATGTGCTCGCGGCGGCGGGGTTGCTCGACGGCAAGCGCGCCACCACGCACTGGTCGACCGCGCACCAACTCGCCGCCGAGCATCCGGCGGTGCGGGTCGATGCCGATCCGATCTATATCCGCGACGACAATGTGTGGACCGGCGCGGGGCTCACCGCCTGCCTCGATCTCACGCTGGCCCTGGTCGCCGACGACTTCGGTGAGGAGCTCGCGCTGCGCGTCGCCCGTCAGCTGGTGATGTTCCTGAAGCGGCCGAGCGGCCAGAGCCAGTTCAGTGTTTCGCTCGAGCCGGTCTCCACCACCCGCCGCATCGACGAGCTGCGGCACTACATCGCGGGCAATATCGCGCGTCCGCTCACGGTGACCGAGCTGGCCGAACAGGCACATGTGAGCGAACGCCAGCTCACGCGGATTTTTCGGACCGAGCTGGGGATGACGCCTGCCGCCTATATCGAGGCGGCGCGGGTGGAGGTCGCGCGGCATCGGCTCGAGACGACCGACGAAACGCTGCAGCGCATCGCGGCCGGCTGTGGGTTCAACACCGTCGATACCCTGGCGCGCGCCTTTCGCCGACGGCTCGACACCACCCCTGCGGAGTACCGGAATCGGTTCCGCATCGGGTGATCACTAAGCTGTCGACTTTACGGTGAATTGCTGAGTAACAAGGGGTTTCGGGTGTTCGGTATCGCGGAAGAATGGCCGACGTGGCCGGTTACGACAATGCTGTGGGCAATGACGGGTCTGATACGCCTGCTGACCAGCGGTTCGGGCGCCTGAGCAAACCCTCGGCTGCTGTCTTGCCCCCCTTTCAGACGTCTGCCGAGCGGTCTGGCGTGGTGTTAGACATCTTGTGCGGCGGAAATTCGCCGCAAATCTGAAAGATGAGGGGTTCACAATGGCAAAGATTCGTGCATTCGGTGTGGCGATGGTCGCGGCGGCTGGCATGTCGATGATGGGCATGGGGGTCGCGGCCGCCGAGGAACCGGCCACCGGGTCGTCGGAACTGCTGAGCGGGCTCACCTCGGGCACCGCGGAGACCGAGCCCGTCGCGGAGGAGCCGACCGGCTCGCTCGAGGGCCTGGACCTTGCGGCCCTGCTCGCCCTGCTGAGCAGCGGCTCGGGCGAGGCCGAGACCGTGGCGGAGGAGCCCGCCACCGGTTCTGCCGAGGGTCTGGATCTGGCCGCGCTGCTCGCGCTGCTGAGCAGCGGCACCGCCGAGACGCCTGCCGAGTAACAGGCCCTGGACCGGGTGCGAACGCACCGACGGGACCGGCCGTCGGTGCAGATGAGTTCTTCTCACGTTCATCCGAATTATGTGCTGCGTAATTCGGCGCTGATAAGAAGTGACTATTCGTCTAGAAGGAGAAGCATGTTCGACACCCTGGTCCAGATCCTGCCCCTGCTCGCCGCCTTCGCCTCCGGGTCGGCCGGCTGAGCATCGAGGCAGTTCAACGCGGCGCCCGTCGGATTTCGACGGGCGCCGTTTTGTGTGTTTTACCGCGACGGGATCATCCGGTACAGCCACCACGGGCGGGTGGGGAAGGCCGGGTCGTAGATGCGCAGCAGGTAGCGGCGTTCGACACCGGTGGTGCGGTCGCGCACCCGCACATGCCGCCGGGCGACATCTTGCGGCCGGATTTCACTGGCCCACACCGCGTCCCAATCAGGTGAGACGGCACAGGCGGTCGTGATCGCGGTGACGCGCTGGGTGGGAGCCAACGGCGACAGCATGCGGAAGGCGTGCACGAGCACCTGAGCTTCGGTGGTCCAGTCGAGCAGGGCCTTCTTGGCGGCCGGGTTCAGGAACATCCATTCGAGCAGGTTCACTCCGGCGCCGGTGCCGGGGAAGATGCGCTGGTACTCGGCGTTCGCGGCGAGCAGGTCCATGGTGGGGAAGCGCTGGTAGCAGGCCGGATGGGTGAGACTGCCCAGGTCGGCGAGGTCCTCGGTCGACGGTGCCGTCGGCGCGGCGCCGGTATCGACCGACGGCAGACCGAGCACGAGAATGTGCTTTCGGTACCACGGCGGCACATCGAGACTGTCGAAAAGCCGTTGCAGCATCGCGGTATTGGGCACCAACGCCCCGGTCTCGATCTGCGTGACCAGCAGCGGCGCCATCTGCGCCCGAGCCGCCAGCTCCGCCCGCGCCAACCCCGCCGCCAACCGCCGCTCGCGCAAATACACACTGAGCGCAGAACTTTCAGCCATCCCAACCCCCGAGCCTCACCCCGACGACGGTAAAACCAAGGGTACGCCGCAAAGATCACCCGGAAACAACGAAACGGTCCGGAGCTCGAAAGCTCCGGACCGTCCGAGAGACGCGAACCTAGAGGGTGTTCAGGTCGATTGCGGCGGCCATCGCTCGGTAGCCTGCCGCGTTCGGGTGTTTGTGGTCGCCGGAGTCGAAGGCAGGGTCGAGGCGCTCCGGGTCGGCCGGGTCGGCGACAGCGGTGTTGAAGTCGGCGACGGCGTCGAATTCGCCGCTGGTGCGGATCCATTCGTTCAGCGCGCGCAGTTTCGCGGCGGAGGTGGGGGTGTAGTACTCGGCGCCCTTCATCGGCAGGAGGGTTCCGCCGATCACGCGCAGCCCGGCTCGGTGGGCGCGGGCGATCATGTCGCGGTAGCCCGCGATCAGCTGTTCGACGGTGACGACCGGGTTGGGCTTGTAGGTCGGCAGATCGACTTCCGAGAAGCCGATATCGTTCAGTCCGCCGAGCATGACGACCGTGCGGGCACCGTCCTGGGCGAGGACGTCACGATCGAAGCGGCGCAATGCGCTCTCGCCGTACCAGGGCGAATCGCTGATGATGGTGTTGCCGCCGATGCCCGCGTTGAGGACGGGGCGTGGGGTGCCTGCGGCGGCGAGGCGGTCGGCCAGGGCGTCGGGGTAGCGGTTGTTGCCGTCGTTGTCGGAGCCGAAACCGTCGGTGATCGAGTCACCGAACGCGACGATCGCATCCGCGGCGGCGGCGCCGCTCATCCGCACGTTCGACAGGTAGTACCAGGAGTGTGTTGTCTCGGTGAAGGCGGTCGCGTCGGCGTCTGAGGCGTGGTTGCCGGCGGCGCGGTAGGACGTCGCATAGCCCTGGGCGTGGAAGGTGGCGGGTCCGGTGGGTTCGTCCAGATACAAAGTGACCGTGGCGAATTCGAGGGGAGCCAGCTGCAGCTCGGCGGGGTCGCTGGTCAGATCGGTGCCAGGGGCGATGGTGGCGGTGTCGCTGCCGTGGAAGCGAAGGGGACGCAGCGTGTCCTGATGTACGCGAGCCCCGGAATCGGTGCGGGCGATCGTGGCCGAGGCGATGCGGAGATCGGTGCGGCCGAAGCGGTTGGAGAGGGTGATCCGGGCGGAATCACCGCCGGTGGTGACCCGGACGACCTGGCGGAGTGTGTGCTGGGCGAATCCGTCGAGCGACCAGTTCGGCTCGAAACCGGTGCTCGGCTGCTGCATCGGCACCGACCAGGCGGTGCTCGCGGTGTCGGCGGGGGCGGCCTGGGTGTTGGTGCAGGCTGCGGTGAGGGTGGCGGTGATCGTGATTGCGGCGGTCATCATCTTCTTCCAGACGTGCATGGGTTCGTCGATTCTCGGTAGTCGGTCTAGCCGCGGCGCTCGAGCGCGCGGGCGAACAGGGTGGTGAGCAGGGCGGCGGCGGCCAGAGCTGCGCCGATCCAGGCGGGCGCGGTCAGGCCGAACCCGGCGTCGATGGCGGCGGCGCCGAGCCAGGAGGCGACCGCGATGCCGATATTGAAGGCGGAGATATTGGCGGCCGAGCCGAGCGCCGATTCGCCGCCCGCGGTGTCGAGTACGCGCATCTGGACGGCGGGCACGATGGCGAAACCGGTCGCGCCGAGCGCGAGGATGCTGACGGCCGCGCCGACCGGATGCCCGGCGACTACCGCGAAGATCATCAGCACCACGGTCAGGGCGGCGAGCGCGCCGATCAGCGTAGGTAGCAAGGCGCGGTCGGCCAGCCGGCCGCCGACGATATTGCCCGCGAACAGGCCGGCGCCGAAAACGACCAGCAGCCACGGGACGGCACCGTCGGGCAGGCCGGTCACCTCGGTCAGGATCGGTTCGAAGAAGGTGAACGCCGCGAAGACGGCACCGAATCCGAGCGCGGTGATCGAGAGCGCCAGCCATACCTGCGGGCGAGTGAACACCGCCAATTGCTCTGTCAGCGAGATGGATTCGCCGCGTGGCTGGTGCGGGACCAGCATGAGGACGGCGAGCAGCGCGGCCACCCCGACGGCGGTCACCGCCCAGAATGTCGACCGCCAGCCGAATGCCTGGCCGAGCGCCGTGCCCAGCGGCACGCCGGCGACATTGGCCAGGGTGAGCCCGGTGAACATCGTGGCGATGGCGGCGGCCCGGCGGTCGGGTGCCACCAGGCTCGCCGCCACCACGGAACCGATGCCGAAGAACGCGCCGTGGGTGAGCGCGGCGACGATCCGGCCGGTGAGCAGCAGTTCATAGGTGGGAGCCAGGGCCGACAGCAGATTGCCCGCGATGAAGAGGCCCATGAGTGTCGCGAGCATGGTCTTGCGGGGGACCCGCGAGCCCAGCGCGGTCATCAGCGGCGCGCCGACGGCGACGCCTGCGGCATAGCCGGAAACCAGCAGGCCCGCGGTCGGGACGGAGGTGGACAGGTCGTCGCCGATCACGCCCAGCAGGCCGACGATGACGAATTCGGTGAGGCCGATTCCGAAGGCGCCCAGCGCAAGCGCGCCGAGGGCGAGAGTCGGCCGGTCGGTCCCCGCCCGGGGCGGGGCGGTCAGTGTCGTGGTCATGTGAGTGTGCAACTCCCTTAGTGGGAAAATTGTTCCGTTAAGGCCATTCGTGTCGGTACCCGGACGTACGGTTTCGAATGGAGTGATTTCAGACTGCCGGTCGCGTTCACGTGCATCAACGGCCGTCGCCGACATGGTCGATTAGCGGGAGTTATGGAACGGCAGGAGATCGAGATCTTCCTGGCTCTATGCGAGGAACTGCACTTCGGACGGGCCGCCGAACGGCTGTATCTGACGCAGGCGCGGGTCAGCCAAACCATCAAGAAGCTCGAACGACACTTCGGCGCACAGCTTTTCGAACGAACCAGCCGCCAGGTGCGGCTCACGCCGGTCGGCCGGATCCTGCGCGACGACCTGCTCCCGATCCGCACGCAACTGAACCGGGCCATCGAACGCGCGCAGGCCGCGGCACGCAGCGTGGAAGGGACACTGCGCGTGGGTTACCTCGGCGGGTTGGCGGCGAGCCTGCTGGTCGACACCGTCCTGGAGTTCCGGAACCGCCACCCCGAATGCGAGGTACACGCCCGCGAGGTCCACCTCGGCGATGTCTTCGGCCCGCTGCGCCGCGACGAACTCGACCTGGTCATCAGCCACTCCCCGGTCGGCGAACTCGACGTGGTCGCCGGACCTGTCCTGCTCACCGAGCCCACGGGGCTGGTGGTTCCGCGCGATCACGCCCTCGCCCGCAGAAGTTCGATCGACAGCACCACCGTGGGCCTCGAGGTGATCGCCATCGGCGGACCCGCAAGCGCGTACTGGCACCGCTACCTCGACGAAACCTGGCACATCAGCCCGGTAGGCCCGAACGGTGCGCAAACCTTCGAAGACGTACTGACCGCCGTCGCTTTCGGCGCCGGGGTCCACCCGGCCGGAGCCCACGCCGAACGCCACTACCCCCGCCGCGGAACGGTCTATGTGCCGTTCAGCGACGGACGAGGGCACGTGTGGCGCCCGGTATGGCTACCGGGCGCGGAATCCGCACGACTACACGCGTTCGTACAAATGCTGCTCGAAGCAGTCGCCCAGCAAGGCGCGGAACACTACTTCGGCTAGGGCGGGGAGCGGCGGCTCAGAGTCGACCGAGGTCGACCTCGATCGGGAAAGGCGCTGCGGCGCGAATAATTCCGGTGTGGACCTCGCTGTCGCGGTAGGACCGGGTGGCAGGGTCGAGAACATAGGTATAGGTGAGGGGGAGCCCTGTCGGGGACTGTTCGACCCGCCAGTAGAAGGCAATTCCGGCTTTGGCGTACTGATCGACTTTGACGATCCGATCGGTCGTCTCCGAGCCGGGCGAGACGACCTCCGCCACCAGCAGCACATGCTCGGGGCGGGTAGGGGAGATGTCGAGGGTGTCGGCCCGATAGACGACGACGTCGGGGCGGCGATTGGTGAGCGGGACATCCTGGAGGCGGATGTCGAAGTCGGTGTCGGCGTTCCAGTCCGGGCCTGCGGCCGCGTCCAACGCGTTCGCGAGAATACGGGCGAGTCGGTTGTGGCGTTTGGTCGCGCTCGGGCTCACGACCACCATCCCGTCGACGATCTCGACACCTGCACACTGCTCCTCGGTCCAGGAGTCGTATTCCGCTGCGGTGATCTGGCGATGCATCCACGCCGGAGTGACGGCTTCGATGGTCATGACACCGCTCCTCCCGGACGCTCTCGGGCGGACTGATTCCGCCGACCCAGTCTACAAGCCGTACGCCACGAGGCCCCGGAGTCGTGGACTCCGGGGCCTCGTAGGCAGTGATTATCCGAGCACAGCTCAGAAGGCGGCTTCGTCGAGTTCCATGATGTCGTTGTCCAGCGTGGTGAGGATCTGACGGGTGGCGGTCAGCTCCGGCAGGACATTGCGGGCGAAGAACTGCGCCGAGGCGACCTTGCCGGTGTAGAACGGCACGTCGGAGCCGGTGGCGCCGTTGTCGAGGGCGGCCAGGGCGATCTCGGCCTGGTTCAGCAGCATCCAGCCGATGAACAGGTCGCCGACGGCCATCAGGAAGCGGACCGAACCCAGGCCGACCTTGTACAGTTCGGACGGCTGCTCCTGGGCACCCATCAGGTGGCCGGTCAGGGTGGCGGCCATGGCCTGCACGTCCTCGAGCGCGGTGGCGAGCAGCTTGCGCTCACCCTTGAGGCGCTCGTTGGCGTTGTCGGCGTCCAGGAACTTCTGGATCTGGCCGGCCACGTGAGCCAGGGCCACACCGCGGTCGCGGGCGATCTTGCGGAAGAAGAAGTCCTGCGCCTGGATGGCGGTGGTGCCCTCGTACAGCGAGTCGATCTTCGCGTCGCGGATGTACTGCTCGATCGGGTAGTCCTGCAGGAAGCCCGAGCCTCCGAAGGTCTGCAGCGAATCGGTCAGGTACTGGTAGGCGCGCTCGGAACCGACACCCTTGACGATCGGGAGCAGCAGGTCGTTCACGCGGAACGCGACGTCCTTGTCGGCACCCGAGACGGCCTCGGCGATCTCCGGGTTCTGGTGCGCGGCGGTGTAGAGGTAGATGGCACGCAGGCCCTCGGCGTAGGCCTTCTGCATGGCCAGCGCGCGACGCACGTCCGGGTGGTGGGTGATGGTGACGCGCGGCGCGGTCTTGTCGGTCATCTGGGTGAGGTCGGCACCCTGCACGCGGGTCTTGGCGTACTCGAGCGCGTTCAGGTAACCGGTCGACAGGGTCGCGATGGCCTTGGTGCCCACCATCATTCGCGCGTTCTCGATGACGTCGAACATCTGGGCGATGCCGTTGTGCACCTCGCCGACCAGCCAGCCCTTGGCGGGCACGCCGTGGCCACCGAAGGTCAGCTCACAGGTGGCCGAGGCCTTGATGCCCATCTTGTGCTCGACGTTGGTGACGAACACACCGTTGCGGTCGCCGAAGGTCTCGGTCTCGAAGTCGAAGTGGGTCTTCGGGACATAGAACAGCGACAGGCCCTTGGTGCCCGGTCCGGCGCCCTCGGGGCGGGCCAGCACCAGGTGCATGATGTTCTCGAACATGTCGTCGGAGTCGGCCGAGGTGATGAAGCGCTTCACACCCTCGATGTGCCAGGAGCCGTCCTCCTGCTTGATCGCCTTGGTGCGGCCGGCGCCGACGTCGGAACCCGCGTCGGGCTCGGTCAGCACCATGGTGGCGCCCCAGTTGCGCTCGGCGATCTTCTTCGCCCATTCCTTCTGCTCATCGGTGCCGTTGTTGTAGAACACCTGAGCGAAGCCCGCGCCTGCGGCGTACATCTGGATCGGCGGGTTGGCGCCGAGCACCATCTCGGCCAGCGCCCAGCCGATGACCGACGGGGCACCGAGGCCACCGAGCTCCTCGCGCAGCGGGACCTTGACCCACTCGCCGTCCTCGAGCGCCTTGTAGGACTTCTTGAAGGACTCGGGGATGGTGACGGTGTGGGTGTTCGGGTCGAAGACCGGCGGGTTGCGGTCGGCGTCGGCGAACGACTCGGCCAGCGGGCCCTCGGCCAGGCGGCGGACCTCGGAGAGCATTTCCTTGACAGTGTCGGTGTCGAGGTCGCCGAAGGCGCCCGCGTCGAGCACCTTGCCGACGCCGAGAACCTCGAAGAGGTTGAACTCGAGGTCGCGAACGTTTGCCTTGTAGTGGCCCATGTGAGTACTCACTCTCCGTTGAGTTCTGGTGCGGTCGGTTGTGTGCCGTTCCCGCCCGTCAGGTCGTCCACCGGGTAGCTGTCCGGTTTTCCGCATGCTACTCGCGGGTAACTTATTCACCATATTACCGATGGGTAAGGCTCTCGGCAAAGGGGTTCGTCAGCAATGTGACGTGAAAAACACGCGCGCGTGCCGAGACGTTGCTCGCGGCGACCGCGGGGCTACCGTGAGGTGTGCGCATCGAGACGTCAGCCGGCCCGGCCGAGATCGAGCTCGACGAGGTGACCGACCCGGCATTCCTGCTGGTGATGACCCATGGGGCGGGCGGCGGCGTCGATGCGAAAGACATTCTCACCGTGCGTGATTCGGCCCTCGCCGCCGGTGCCGCGGTAGCCCGGGTTGTGCAGCCGTACCGGGTTGCCGGGCGGCGGGCGCCGGGCAATGCGGTGGCCCAGGACCAGGCATGGGTCGAGATCGTCACGGCGTTGCGCGATCGATTCCCCGGTGTGTCGCTCGTGCAGGGCGGCCGGAGCAACGGTGCGCGGGTGGCGTGCCGGACCGCCGTCGAACTGGGCGCGCGCGGGGTGATCGCCCTGTCTTTTCCGTTGCACCCGCCCGGAAAGCCCGAGAAGTCCCGGCGCGAGGAGTTGGTGTCGGTGGGCGACGCGCAGGTGGTCGTCATCAACGGTGGCAGCGACCCGTTCGGGATCCCCGACCCGGCCGATGCCGCCGAGGTGCGCGTCATTCCCAAACAACCTCACTCCTTCCGCACCGGATTCGACGTGATCGCGGCGACAGTGCAACCGTGGTTCGGCCGGTGGAGTTAGGCTTTCGGCACATCGGACCAGGTAGGGGGAGCCAATGAAAGCGCTCATCGTGTGCACGTCCAAGGCGCTCGGCAATACCAGGAAGGTCGCCGACGCCATCGGCTCGGTGCTCGACGCGCGGGTGGTGGATCCGGCCGAGATCAGCGCCGCCGAGCTGGGTGATTACGACCTGATCGGGTTCGGGTCGGGGGTGTACTGGATGTCGCTCGACGCCCGGCTGCGCGCCTTCGTCGACGCGCTGCCTCCCGGACAGAACCGCGACGCCTTCATCTTCGCGACCAGTGGCATACCCGAGACCCGTTTGCGTCCCTACCTGCGGAATCTCGGCGAGCAGCTCGAAAACAAAGGGTTCGAACTGGTCGGTGGATTTTCCTGCCGAGGGCTCGACACGATGGGACCGCTCGCGCTGATCGGAGGGCTCAACAAGGGGCGGCCCAGCGAAGACGATCTGGCCTCGGCCAGGGCTTTCGCCGAGCAGCTACGCGGTCGGTTCGACTGACTCGGCCACGACAAGGGCGTCGATGGCATCGGCGCCCTCGGTGGGCCGGAACACCTCGCGAGCGGTGGTGATGGTGACGCCGGTGCCCTCGAGATCGGCGCGGATGTCGTCGGGAGCGAACAGGATCGTCGGATCCTGCGGGCCGCCGTAACCGTCGGTGATGTTGCGGGTGGCGTGGCCCAGGACCAGCAGCATGCCGCCGGGAGCGAGCATCGACGCGAGTTGGTGCAGGAGTTGGCGCCGCTCCTGCGGTGGCAGGTGGACGAAGACCATCAGGATCAGTTCGAACGGACCGCTGACACCCGCCGCGTCGAGGTCGGTGATATCGGCGCAGGTCCACTCGACGCGCGAACGTACCGACCGCGACAGGCGCGCGGCGACCGTTCGCCCTTTGTCGATACCGACCTGGGCGAAGTCGACGGCCTGCACCTGCCAGCCGTGGGTGGCCAGCCACAGCGCGTGGCGGCCTTCACCGCAGGCCAGATCGAGGGCGCGCATCGGGGCGGCGGTGCCGTCGGCTTGCACCGGGAGCCTGCGGTCGAGGCCGTGGACGTATTCGACGACCGTGCTGTTGGGCGGTGCGCCCCAGACCAATTCGCTGCGGGCATAGCGTGCGTCCCACTCCGCCGCGTCCATGCTGTTCCGCCTCCCCGCGAATTTCGGCCAGACTCAGGTGCGTTCTCGGTGCGACGCGGCTGGCGGTGTGTCGCTGCCATGTTAGCCCGTGCCCGGTGAGTTACCCATGTGCTTACTTGCGGTGGTCGAACTGTCAGAGGGATGTGCGCATGAGGATGACGTTGTACTGGGTGTGGACGGTTGTGAGGAAATAGAGGTCACGGCCGGTTTGGTACGGGAAGATCTGCGGGGCGTAGGCGGTGGGCAGTTCGCGGGCATCGATGAGGACTTCCGGCGGGCTCCACGGGCCTTCCGGTGACGGTGCGCGGCGCAGCACCACCGAATTGGCGGGGTCGGTGGTGAGGGAGACGAACTGGCCGAGGTGCTCGTTGTACATCACCGACAGTTCGGCTGCCCCGGCCATGATGGGGGCCGCGGCGTTCGCGTCGCCGCGCTTCCAGCCGCCGCCGTCCCAGTACTCGTAGGCGTCCAGATTCTCGATCTCGCCCTCGGGCACGCGGGCGAGGAAGGCTTCGTTGTCGCGGCCCGGCGGGGTGCCGAATTCGTAGACGAAGCCGCCGTCCTTCAGGAAGGCGTTCATCTGGAACTTGTGGTGGCCGTTGTCGTTAGGCCTCCGGGTATGGGCAAGGTCCGCCCATGTCTCGCCGTTGTCCGACGACACAGCCAATCCCGAATAGTTCGTGGTCCACTCGCCGGGCGCGTCCCAGCTGCGCACCGACATCAACGACATGTACTGCACCCCGCCGACCGACACGCCCGCCGTGGGGATCCGGCTGATCTCCTCGCCGTCCTTCGGGCTGAAGACGAGTTCGCGGGCCTGGCCGATACCGTCGCGCACCACACTGTGGAAATGAATGCCCTCGGCCGGGTTGCGGCTGAAACTGCGGGCCAGGAAGTTCGAACGCCAAGCCCATTTGCTGTCGCGCAACAGGTTCGGGAGGCCGACGCCCGCGGTGTCACCGAACGCGGTGAGCATCTCGCCGTGCCCGTTGTCCCACATGATCCCCAGGTCGGTGCCGAGGACGTTGTAGGCGTGGGTGGCGTTCGGGCTCGCCATGCCGGTCACCTGGAACACGGCCTGTGCCCGGCCGTGCAGGACCGGCAGGCCGTAGGTGCCGTTGAGGACCGGGATCGGGTTGACGGCGTTCGGGTCGGCCGTGGCGGGCGCCGTACCGACGAGCAGTACCGCCGCGGCCCCCGCCAATACGGTCATCGCGAGCGAGCCGGATTCGTTCACGTCAGCCTCCGGGCACACGGGAATAAGCGCACCTGTTTGATTCGGTGCACTTTTTCCGTCGGATTGGTGAACTGAAACTAACAGCCGGACGCGGGCCGAAGTACTGTGAGGCGACCTAGTGTTGGGGCGACGTTTACTTGTCCCCGTCAGCGAATAATTGCCTTACGGAGCAGCAGGGGAATTTGCGCGGCACGCTCGGCGGCGAAACTGCCGCGTGCGGGCCGGTGCCAGGACCGGTCGAACAGGCGCTTGGCGGCGGCGACCGCGCGGGGATCGCGGGCCGCGATCCGCTCGGCCAGGGACTCGGCGGCGGCCACCGGATTGTCGGCGATATCGGTGACCAGACCGATCCTTCTTGCGTGATCGGCGTCGACGCGCTCGGCGGTCATGGTGAGCAGCAGGGCCTGATCGATGCCGATGAGCTGCGACAACGATGCGGTGCCCGACATGTCGGGAATGAGGCCGTGCGCGGCTTCCATCACCGAGAACTCGGCGCCAGGAGCGGCGATGCGGAAGTCGGCGGCGAGGGCGAGTTGCAGCCCGCCGCCGAAGCAGCGGCCGTGCACCGCGGCGATCACCGGGACGTCGAGGCGTCGCCATGCCCAGCAGGCTTCCTGGAAAGTATTGGTGCCCCGCCACGGTCGCGGCAGGAATTCCCGCACAATGGCGATCGGGTCGCGGGTCGCGGCGGCTATATCGAGTCCGCTACTGAAACTCGGGCCGTTACCTGTCACGATGACCGCGCGAATTTCCTTGTGCACGGACACCGCATCCGCCGCTGTGACTAGGTCACGCAACATTTCCAGCGTCAGTCCATTGTGTTTCGCCGGACGATTCAGCGTGACAAAAGCGCGTGCGTTCTCGAACCGCAGATCGATGTGCTCTCCCATGACCCGATCTTACTCATGAGTCAGTTCGAGGGTGTGGCCCATCCGCCGCCGTTCGGGCATGATCCAACTCGGCCACGCATCGGCCGATGCGTGTCGACCGGGAGGACACACAGAGTGCGGATCTGTCTGATCGCCGCAGCGCTCGTCGCGCTGCCGGCACTGTCGGCCTGCGGCAGCGAAGAGCCTGCGGTAACCCAGGCGGAACTGTCGAAATCCCTGCAGGACAAGGGTTTGAAGGACGTCTCGCTCGCCGACTGCGCCGCCCAGGTGTTTCTCGACTCGGGCATGTCCCAAGACGGCCTGCGCGTGATGGTCGCCAACGGCCAGGCCGGCGACCAGGCCAAGGAGCTCAACGAGGAAGACGCGGCCAAAGTGGGTGCGGCTCAGGCGAAGATCGCCGCCGAGTGCGTGAAGCTGGGCGGCTGACGCCGGGACGGTCCTGCGCTCGGATCGTTGTCGGTGGTAGCTGATGGCTCGGTGGCGCACCGGTGTTGCCGGAGGGCTTCGACTGGCCGAGAACCGTGGGGCACTACTACGAGCACGTCGCCACCATCGATCTGGGCAAGCTACCCGCGATAGATCTGAATTTGCCTGATGCGGGGACCATTTCGCTGTTTCATGACGGCGGTGGAATCGTCTGCTGGTCCCCGGCGGGGTGGCGACCACCGAGGCTGATATCCCGTCTCGGCTGATCGACCAGCGCAGGGCATCAGATCGGCGGCTGGTCGTACCAGATTCAGGGTGAGAACGACCGCGGAGTTCTGCCTGGTAGCGCGGCGGAACAGCGCTTCTACTCGCACCGGGATCTGCCGGAGGGGCAGCTGTTGCTTGCCCAGATCGACCACGACGGTGGCAACGGCATCGGGTTCGGTGACATGGGGATGTTTTACTGCTTCATCGCACCGGAGGACCTGGCGGCGGGGAATCTCGGCGCGGCAGTGGCGTATTCGGAAAGCCACTGACGCGGTAGTGGTCGGGCTCGGAGGGGATATGGCTTCGATCACAGGGCTTGACCTGAATTTAAGTTGAGGTTGGAGGCTGTGGGCAGCGCCAAAGCTGGTGCGATCGTCCAGAGGAGGGGCCTCAATGAGCAACTGGCACGTCGATTCCGCAGGGTCGCGAGGCGGTCTGGGTACGGCTCCGCTGCGAGTCGCGGTGGTTGTCGGCAGCACCCGGGAGGGTCGGTTCGGTACAACCGTCGCGGACTGGTTCGTCGGTGAGCTTCGGCGCCACGGCGCCCTCGAGGTGGAGATCGTCGATACCCGACAGGTCGCGCTGTCGCACGCCTTCGGTGCGGTCACCGATCACCCGTCGCGGGCAGAGACCACTGAAAAGCTCTCCAGTGCGGACGCTTTCGTGGTAGTGACGCCCGAGTACAACCACAGCTACCCGGGTGCGCTGAAGAACCTGATCGACGAACATCACGTCGAATGGCAGGCCAAGCCGGTGGGTTTCGTCTCCTACGGTGGGATTTCCGGTGGTCTGCGCGCGGTGGAACATCTGCGGCCGGTCTTCGCCGAACTGCACGCGGTCACCATCCGTGACACGGTCAGTTTCGCGAACCCGTGGCGGCGATTCGACGACACGGGTGAGCTGGCCGATCCGTCCGATGCGGTCACCGCCACCAAGACCATGCTGAAGCAATTGACTTGGTGGGGCGAGGCATTGCGTACCGCCCGTGCCGCGAACCCATACGGGGCGTGAGGGTCGTGATCACTACCGCGAAGGCTGCAGCGCCCGTCGCCGCCCGCAATCCGATGACGATCGCCCTGGTGCTGGTGCTCGGCACAATCATGGCCACGTTGGACCAGACCATCGTCAATGTCTCGATCAATACGTTGTCCGCGGAATTCGACGCGGGCCTGAACACCATCCAGTGGGTGGCGACCGGTTACTCGCTCGCGCTCGGCGCTGTGGTGCCTGCCTCGGCGTGGCTGGTCGGCCGGTTCGGCGCCAAACGGCTGTACCTGACCGCGGTCGCCGCGTTCGCGATCGGTTCCGTGCTGGCCGGGCTGGCCTGGAACATGGAATCGCTCATCGCTTTCCGGGTCGTGCAGGGCGCCAGTGGCGGGCTGCTCATGCCGGTCGCGATGACGATCCTGCTGCGCGCGGCCGGGCCGGACGGGCTCGGGCGGCTGATGAGCACCCTCGGTCTGGCCATTCTGGTCGGCCCCTTGCTCGGGCCCGTGATCGGCGGCTACCTGATCGACGAGGTGTCGTGGAGGTGGATGTTCTTCATCAACCTGCCGATGGGTGTGCTGGTGCTGGTCCTGGCCGCGCGGATAGTGCCCGACGACCTGCCGGAACCTCGGCACGCACTCGACCTACCCGGGCTCCTGTTGATGTCGCCAGGTCTGGCCCTGCTGATCTACGGGGTGACCGCGGCCGGTGAGCAGGCCGGATTCGCCACGCCCGCCGTGCTTGTCCCGCTTGTGGCCGGGGCCGTGCTCATCACCGCCTTCGTGCGACGGTCCCTGACCACCGAGGATCCGCTGCTGAACCTGCGGGTCCTCGGCAACCGGATCAGCGGCCCTGCCGCGCTGCTGCTCGCCCTGTTCGCCGGCGGCTACTTCGGGTCGATGCTGTTGCTGCCCTTGTATTTCCAAGTCGTCCGTGGCGAATCCGCTCTGGTGGCAGGTGCACTGGGCATCCCGTTCGCGCTGGCCTCCGGTCTCACCATGCAGGTGGCGGGCCGATTGATCGATCGGATTCCGCCCGGCCGCTACCTGCCGCTATCGATCACGGTGGCACTCACCGGTTTCGTACTGTTCATCGTCCAGCTGGACGCGGACGCGTCGTACTGGGCACTCGGCGCGAGCATGCTGCTCATGGGCGCCGGTGGTGGCGGCACGATGATGCCGGTCATCACGACCGCGACCCGATCGCTGAGCCGGGAGGATCAGCCTGCGGGATCGACGGTGCTGAACATGATCAGCACCACCGCCCTCGCGGTCGGCACCGCGGTGTCGTCGGTGACCCTGGGCGCCATGCTCCCGGTGACCGGCGGGCTGCAAGCGCTGCACGGCATGGAGCCGGCCCGGCGCGCCGACATCGCTCCCGCCCTGGCCGAGGCGTTCCAGCACACCTACCTGATCGCTCCCGTCATGATCACGCTCGCGTTGATCCCGGCCCTGCTGCTACCGCGCCGGTCGGCCGGCGGACCAGCCGCGGGATGAGCCGGAACCAGGCGGGCAGCGCTCCGCGCGGAGGCCTGAGTACTCAGCGGGAGCCGGCTGGACGAGTAAGTGGCATAGATGGCGCAGTCTGGTTGTCTATCCTGCCGTCATGTTCTCATCGAGCGGCTGGGCTCGCGTTCTTGCTGGACTCGGGGCCTGCGTCGCTGCGGTACTGGTGTTGGTCTACTCGTTCTTGTTGATGGTGGAAGGTGCACCGGACGAGGAGGTCTCGGCGGGCACCACAACCTCCTCGTCACCAAGCTGGTCGTTGTGGGCCTCGCGGGTGTGGCATTGATCGTCGGTGCTGCGAGCGGGTGGCGGCGGGCGATCGTCGCCGGCTGCTCGTTGTACTTCATCGATTTCGCACTCTGGCTCATTTGGTCCACCGGAACTTTCCGGCTTCCGACCTACGAGCACCCCGACCCCGGCCCGGTCGCGCTACCACCGGTGTTCTGGTTGACCCTGATCACCGTGTGGGTCGTCTTCCCCGGACTGCTCGCAACCCTCGCGCATCGACAGTCCCTATAACCACCGGCCGCACAAAAAGCCTCCCCGCGTCCAGGGCTGGCCTGAGTTCGCGGGGAGGCGGGAGAGCCGATGACGGGAATCGAACCCGCGCTACCTGCTTGGGAAGCAGGAGTTCTACCATTGAACTACATCGGCAGTTGTGCGATCGCGACTCTATCAGAACTGGCGTGCGGGGATGCAAGTCTTCGGGGGCTCGGTCGGGTGGTGGGGGCGTCACCTGCTTAAACTGGGCCGGTGCTGCTCTCCGATCGTGACATTCGCGCCGAGATCGCCGCTGGGCGGCTCGGGGTCGAGCCGATGCTCGAGTCGATGGTTCAGCCGTCGAGTATCGATGTTCGGCTCGACGGGCTGTTCCGGGTGTTCGACAACAGCCGGTACACCCATATCGATCCGGCCCAGCAGCAGGACGAGCTGACCAGCCTGGTCGAGCCGAAGCCGGGGGAGCCGTTCGTGCTGCATCCGGGGGAGTTCGTGCTGGGGTCGACGCTGGAGATGTGCACGTTGCCTGACGACCTGGCCGGGCGGTTGGAGGGCAAGTCGAGTCTGGGCAGGCTCGGGTTGCTGACGCATTCGACGGCCGGGTTCATCGACCCGGGGTTCAGTGGGCACATCACGCTCGAGCTGTCGAACGTGGCGAATCTGCCGATCACGCTGTGGCCGGGGATGAAGATCGGGCAGCTGTGCCTGATCCGGTTGACGAGCCCGGCCGAGCATCCGTACGGGAGTGCGGCGGCCGGGTCGAAGTATCAGGGCCAGCGGGGGCCGACGCCGTCGCGGTCGTACCTGAATTTCCCCCTGTCGCCCGATTCGCTCAACGCGGTCGAGACGCGCTGAGGACCGACTTCCAGTGCGATCCGCAGCACGTTCGTGAGCGGCGGGAACACGTCGCCGGGGCACGGCGGGCGCACCCAGTGGCAGCCCTCGCGGCTCCAGCGGCCGAGGCTGGTCGGGAGCATCACGGCGCTGCCGGTGCCGGGGACGTCGATATCGAGGCCCGACAGTTCGGCGGCCAGATCGTCGGTGGGTCTGGCATCGGGTGTGGCGAGCACGCTCCAGCGGATCTGACGAGCGAGCACGGGACCTTCCGTTCGTTGGTCGCGCAACCGCGCGAACACCTTCTCGGCGCGTGCGGTCGGCAGATGGACCACACACAACCGATCGGTGATCGGCAACATCACGAAGCCACCACGCTCGCGCACGGGCAGCCCGAATTCGCGCTGGTAGCAACGCACCCAGTCATCGACAGTCCTGGCTTCCACCCCTTCAGGATCACCCCGCACGGCGGTCGGTGACCACTGCCCCGCACCGCCCTTTCGCTGCCTCAGACAACCGATTCGGCGAACATGTGGTGTGTCTCACTGTCGCGCTCGTACTCTGGAAGATGTTGTCCATCGGATGAGGTGACGTCGTGGTCGGGGAGTGGACGGGTAGAGAGGCCAGAGCTCTTCGCGATGCCAAACGAATGAGCATCCGGGAGTTCGCGGCTCATCTGGGCGTGCACGAACGGCTGGTGTCGAAATGGGAAGCCGGTGGGTCGCGGGTGAAGCCGCGGCCGGTGAACCAGGCGGCACTCGATACGTCGCTGGCCCGCTCCGACGAGGTGGTCCGCGCCAGATTCACGGCGCTGCTCGCCCCGGCGGGCGAGACCGACCTGCTCGCCTTCGTCGACGCGGGGGTAAGCAAAAGCGCTGTGCCCGAGTTGATGTCGGAGAGGGAGTTGATCATGGCGGCTGCGCACGAGGCCAGCGAACACGCGGCCGCCGCGGAGAGCACCAATGTCGGACCGACAACGTTGGCCCAGCTCGACGCCGACGTGCGACGGATCGCCACCGAATACGTCTATGCCGCACCGGCTCCCATGATGGTGGAGATGCTGCGTGTACGGCGGCGGGTGTACCGGCTGCTCGACGGGCAGCAGAAACCGGTGGACACCTCGCACCTGTATTTACTGGCGGGCACCCTGTCGGGGTTGCTCGCCAACGCGAGCACCGACCTCGGCTACCTCGATGCCGCGGGCGAACAGATCAGGGCCGCTTGGGCTTACGCCGAACTCAGCGGGCACAACGGGTTACGGGCATGGACGCGCGGCATGCACGCGCTGATCGAGAACTGGTCGGATCGCCCGCGCAACGCGGTCCAATTAGCCCGTGGCGGGCAGGAATTCGCGCCGGGCGGATTGGCGCGCGTGCGGTTGCTCAATATCGAGGCGCGGGTGTGGGCGCGGCTGGGGAACGACTCCGAGACCGACCGATGCCTACGCACGGCCGAGTCGGTCGATCCGGACCGGCGCGAGGAATTGCACGACGAGATCGGCGGGGTGTTCGGCTTCCCGACGGCCAAGGCCGCGTACTACGCGGGCGCCACCTGCATCCAGCTCGGCCGTGCCGAACAGGCGCTCGCGGCCACCGAACGCGCGATCGCGCTGTACTCGAGCGGACCGCCGCTGCAGCGTTCCTACGGTGCCGAGTCGCTGGCGCGCGTCGACAACGCGGCCGCGCACCTCATCAACGGAAGTATCGACGGTGCGGCCGACGCCCTGCGCCCGGTGCTCGGCCTGCCGGAGGACCGGCGCATCGCTCAGCTGGGCGAACGGCTGGTCGGTCTGCGCCGCCGGATCGCCGCCCCGAACTACCGCAATGCGGTCGAAGCGCGTGGGCTCGACGAGCGCATCGAGGAGTTCTGCCTGGAAACGGCGGCTCAGGCGGGCAAACCCCGGCTGTGAACGCGGTCGGTAACCATCCCTAACATGGGGTGGGTGAGTCCACAGCATCCGCATGTCGCCCCGCGCGTCCTCGAGCAGTCGAAGAAACTGCAGGACGTGGTCTACGAGATCCGTGGGCCTGTACACGCGCAGGCAGCACGCCTGGAGGCCGAGGGCCATCGCATCCTCAAGCTCAACATCGGCAACCCGGCCCCGTTCGGGTTCGAGGCGCCCGACGTGATCATGCGCGACATGATCGCGGCGCTGCCGTACGCGCAGGGGTACTCCGAGTCCAAGGGCATCCTGTCGGCGCGGCGCGCGATCGTCACCCGCTACGAGCTGGTGCCGGGCTTCCCCGAACTCGACGTGGACGACGTCTACCTGGGCAACGGCGTGTCGGAGCTCATCACCGTCACCATGCAGGCGCTGCTCGACAACGGCGACGAGGTACTCATCCCGGCGCCGGACTACCCGCTGTGGACGGCCATGACCAGCCTCGCCGGCGGCACCCCGGTGCACTACCTGTGCGACGAGGAGAACGGCTGGCAGCCCGATATCGCCGATATCGAATCGAAGATCACCGACCGCACCAAGGCGCTGCTGGTGATCAACCCGAACAACCCGACCGGCGCGGTGTACTCGGCGGAGGTGCTGCAGCAGATCGTCGACCTGGCGCGCAAGCATCGGTTGCTGCTGCTCGCCGACGAGATCTACGACAAGATCCTCTACGACGACGCCAAGCACATCTCGCTGGCCTCGCTGGCTCCCGACCTGCTGTGCCTGACGTTCAACGGCCTGTCCAAGGCCTACCGGGTGGCCGGGTACCGCTCGGGTTGGCTGGCGATCACCGGGCCCAAGGACCACGCGGCCGGATTCCTCGAGGGAATCGATCTGCTCGCCTCGTCCCGGTTGTGCCCGAATGTGCCCGCTCAGCACGCCATCCAGGTGGCGCTGGGCGGCCATCAGAGCATCGAGGACCTGATCCTGCCCGGCGGACGCTTGCTCGAGCAGCGCGATGTGGCGTGGGAGCGGCTGAACATGATCCCCGGTGTGTCGTGCGTGAAGCCGCGCGGCGCGCTGTACGCCTTCCCCCGTCTGGATCCGAATGTGCACGAGATCCACGACGACGGGAAGCTTGTGCTCGATCTGTTGTTACAAGAGAAGATCCTCATGGTGCAGGGCACGGGCTTCAACTGGCCCGCCACCGACCATCTGCGGATCGTGACGCTGCCGTGGGCACGGGACCTCGCGGTGGCGATCGAAAGGTTCGGTAACTTCCTGTCCAGTTACCGACAGTGAGTGTCACTGTGTCAGGGGCCTTGACGGGGACGGCATAGGGTTAGACCGGCTGAAACCAACTCAGGGTTCGGAAACTGGGGATTTTGAAGATGCACTAGCGCAAAAGTCCAACTTTTGTGTACAGTAGGCATCGGCGCTTCGGCGCCCCGGCCCGGTCGTCTACCCCCCCCCTGGACGACCGAGAGCCCTAGGTACGCGCGCCTACCCCCCTGGGCGCCTGCCTGAGGGCGGCGGAGACAACCCCCTGCTCTCCGCCGCCCTGTACCGGGGGTGAGTACATGGGTAACTCATCGGGAACGGGCTGACGTACCGACCGCCATGGTCTGGCCGCCTGGATAAATCTCCCCGCATCTAGATCTGGCAAGAAGTTCTCGGAGTGGCGGGTCAGCGAGTCGTTCTTGAAAACGGATTCCCTTAAGCTCTCTCGGGTGAGCGATCATCATCACCACCATCACCACGATCATTCGGGGCCCATCGCTATCGGGGCTACCGCGGCCAAGGTTGTTGTCGGGCTGTTGGCGGTTATCGGGGTGGCGGTGTTGATTGCTACCGCGCTGTTGTGGCCGAGTAAGCCCGAGATCGATATTCCCGCCCCGATGGGGACCGTCAGTGGTGGGGCGGTGCAAACCGAGGCCGGGACCGTCGTCATGCAGGAAGTCGGGCTGTGTGGGAGTCCCTCGCACGGGAAGGCGTTTCCCGACAAGCCGGTGCAGCCGCAGGTGGGGTACTCGTGTCAGCGCAGCATCATCGACATCCGGTCGGGGCCCGACGAGGGTAAGAAGACGCTGTTCGAAATCGCGCCGGGGCCGGGGCAGCCCGATCTGCGGGTGGGCGACGAGATCCGCATCGTGCGCGCCGCCGACCCGAGCGGCGGGACCATCTACGGGTTCGAGGACTACTCGCGCGGGTTGCCGCTGACATTGATCGTGATCGCGTTCGTCGCGGTGATCTGTATCGTCGCGCGGTGGCGCGGGTTCCGGGCGCTCGTCGGGCTGTGTTTCGCCTTCGGCGTCGTGGTGATCTTCCTGCTGCCCGCCCTGCTCGACGGGAAACCGGCGATCCCGGTCGCGCTCGTATCGGGAGCGCTGATCCTCTACGTGGTGCTCTACCTCGCGCACGGACTGAATCTGCGGACCAGTTCGGCCCTGCTCGGCACGCTGGCATCGATGCTCGTGGCGGCGGCATTGTCGTGGCTGACGTTGAAGGTCACCCACCTCACCGGGCTGTCCGAAGAACAGAACACCAACGTGGCCACCTACATTCAGCACGTCAGCATCACCGGGCTGCTGCTCGCGGGATTCATCATCGGCTCACTCGGCGTGCTCAACGACGTCACCATCACCCAGGCCTCGGCCGCCTTCGAACTCGCCGCCCTCGACGAAGGGGCTTCGCGGCGCGAAATCTTCACCGCAGCCATGCGCGTCGGCCGCGACCACATCGCCAGCACCGTCTACACCCTCGTGCTCGCCTACGCCGGTGGCGCGCTACCGCTGCTGCTGCTGTTCAGCGTCGCCGGACGATCCATCACCGACGTACTCACCGGTGACGCCGTCGCCATCGAGATCACCCGATCCGCGGTCGGCGGTATCGCCCTCGCCCTGTCGGTGCCGTTGACCACCGGCATCGCGGTGCTGCTCGCCCGGCCCTTCGGGGCGCAGAAGGCGACCGTCGCGCCGCCACGCGCCCGGCACGCCAGGAACTGAACTACCGCCCGGGCGGCGGCATACCGGGCAGCACCACCGGCGGCAACGTCGGCACCACGATCGGCGGCAGGCCCGGCACCACGGTGAAGGTGTTGGGGCCCTGCGTCGGCGCCGGTTCTTCCGTCGGGGTATTAGGCGGCAGCTGGACGGGCGGAGCTGCCACTGTGCCGTGCACCGCTTCGGTGGTCGACGGCGGCGCTGTGGTCGGTACGGTCGAGCGCGGCGTCGAACTGGCCGGTACCGCCTGCGACCCGTCGCTGGAATTACCGCTCTCGAGCACCTCGGGGCCGTAGCCGAGGCCGATACCGATCGCCGCGACCACCGCAAGCGAACTCACCGTGAGCACCGCGCCGTTCAACTCCCGGCGACTGTGGCCGCGACCGGTCAGCGCGGCGAGCGGACGCCTGCCACGGGTCGGGGCGGTGAGCCAGGCGGGCGTCACATCGTCGAGCTGCTCGATGGGTGCCATCGGCGGCGCGACGGGCGCCTGCGCAACCTGTGCGGGTCTGGCGAGCAACGCGGCACCGCGAGCCAACGCGGTTTCCGGTTCGACCGGAACGATTACCGGCACACCGATCGTGCGCTCGAGCACCCGCGCGATCAGCGGAATCCGGGCCCCGCCACCGATCACCAGCACCGCCTGCACCGGATGCTGGGCCCGGATGATGACATCGCGGGTCATCCGCGCCGACGACTCGATCGCCAGCATCATCAGCGCTTCGAAGTTCTCCTGGGTGAGCAGCACCAGCCCCTGCTCACTCGGCAACGCCACCGCGTTGCTGCTCGACAACTGCTCCTTGGCCGCCCGGCACAACGCGTCGAGCGCGGCCAGGCCGGCCGGATCGGCGGGGTGGGCGATCCGGCCCGATGCGATCTGCTGCTCGCGGATCAGCGAATCGAGGTAGTCGCCGCTGATGTCGCTGATGCGTTCACACTGGTGCACATCGCTGGTTCGCGCGTCGACCACGCTCACCGTGAGGCCGGAACTGCCCAGGTCGTAGACGGCCAGCGTGGACACTTCACGCAGGTCGGCGGTGGCGTGCGCGAAATGCACGGCGGCAACGGCTTCGGGAATCAGCTGATAGTTGGTGAGTTGCCTGCGGGCCATGGCGGCGCGGATGGCACGAGCCTGCGGTTCGCTGCGGAAGGTGACGGTGGTAGCCGCGACCTCGGGGCCCGCGGCGAGGGTGGCGGCGATCGCGTCGGCCGCCGATTCTTCCGCGTGTTGTTCGGGGACCGGAAGGGTATGCACCTGAAAGGAATTCGGTGCACCCCCGGGCTGCGGGCGCGCCAGGCGCACCGTCGCCGCTCCGACGGAAACTCCCAAAACCGCACTCATCAGCTGCCCATCTCGTTGCACGACATGCGGAGCCTGCACAACCTGCCAGCCCCCGCCCGCCGTAACTCTACGGGGTGCCGAGTCCGGCGTACACCCACCCGGCATCACGCCAGGCGTGACGATCCAGACAATTGCGACCGTCGATGATCGAACGGGAACGTACCACCGGCTCCAGATCGGCCGGCGTCAAATCCGTGAATTCATTCCATTCGGTAAGGACCAGAACCACATCGGCGCGATCACACGCCTCGGCGACGGAGGTCGCGTAGTTCAGCGTGGGGAAGACGCGACGCGAATTCTCCACCGCTTTCGGGTCGTACACGGTGACCACGGCGCCGTGCAGCTGGATCATCCCGGCCACGTTGAGCGCGGGCGAATCGCGCACGTCATCGGACTCCGGCTTGAACGCCGCGCCGAGCACGGCGACGTTCGCGCCGAGCAGGGAGCCACCGCAGGCACGGGCGGCCATGTCGACCACTTTGGTGCGGCGGCGCATATTGATGTTGTCGACCTCACGCAAGAATGCGACCGCATGATCGGCGCCGAGTTCGCCCGAGCGGGCCATGAAAGCACGAATGTCCTTCGGTAAGCAGCCGCCGCCGAAACCCAGTCCGGCATTGAGGAATCGGCGGCCGATGCGCGCGTCGTAACCGAGCGCGTCGGCGAGCATCGTGACATCGGCGCCCGTTGCCTCACAGACTTCGGAAACGGCGTTGATGAACGAAATCTTTGTGGCCAGAAAGGCATTCGCCGAAACTTTCACCAATTCGGCGGTGGCCAAATCGGTGAGCAGGAAAGGGATTTCGGCATCGATGAGATCGGCGTAGATGTCGCGAATGTGTTGTTCGACCCAATCGGCGCGCTCACGGGTGCGGTCGAGGCCGAGGACGAGGCGGTCGGGGCGCAAGGTGTCCTGCACCGCGAAGCCCTCACGCAGGAACTCGGGGTTCCAGGCCACCTCCACGTCGACGTCGGTGAGTGCGCGAGCCCGGACACCGAGGGCGGCGGCGGTTCCCACCGGGACGGTCGACTTGCCGACGATCATCGCCGGACGTTCCAGCATCGGGACAAGGGTGTCGACCACGGCGTGTACATACTTCAGGTCGGCGCCGTACTCACCCTTCTTCTGCGGTGTGCCGACACCGAGGAAGTGGACATCGGCGTGCGCGGCCGCGTCCTCGTAGTCGGTGGTGAACCGCAGCCTGCCCGCCGCGAGGTTGCGTTGCAGCACCTCGTCCAGCCCCGGTTCGTAGAACGGCACCACCCCGTCGGCCAGTTTGGCCACCTTGCCGGGATCGACATCGACCCCGACCACATCGTGCCCCAGCTCGGCCATACACGCTGCGTGCGTGGCCCCCAGGTACCCCGTTCCGAAGACTGTGCATCGCATACTCTCGTTGGTAAGCGGCGCGCGTGGCTACGCCGCGTCAGCGAGGCAAGGGCGGGCGCAACATCTGGTGTACAGGGGGGAACGTGAGTTCGTCCCGCCGTTGTATGGAGCGTCTACCTGCGGTGATATCTCGCTGCTGTGTGCATGGTTCGGTTCGTGGGCGTGCATCGAGCAGTGGCTAGCTCGGTTTGTGGTGCTCGGCCAGGAGCCTGATGAGGGTCATGACCAGGCCGAGGTTGCGGATCTCGTCCAGTCCGATCAGGGGGATGGACTTTCGCGAGCGGGTGTAGAACCAGAGCATGCCGTCGGCCGCGGTCGCTTTCACGAGGTCGGACCAGGCCCGTGACTTCGAGCCCACGTGCAGCTCGGTGGCGCTGATCGCGATCTTGTGGAAGTCCAGGGTCTTGCCGCGCTGTAGTTCGGCCCAGGCATCGGGGAGCTGGGTGCGGGCGATGCCTGCCTGCACCTCGGGTCCCCACACGCCTTCGAAGACGAACGGGGCGCCGCGCTGGATATCGGTGACGCGTCGACCGTCGAGGCGCGGAGTGGTGACGTGGGCGCCGCGGCCGATCGCGAACGCGCGGCGGTCGTCTCCGACGAGCACCCATCTGCTGTCGGTGAGACCGCCGTTGATGGAGCGGTTGTAGTTCCAGACCGAGGTCGAGCGCCAGGCGAAGGCGGTGGGTGGGTGGTCGCCGGTGAAGGCCAGGCCGTCCTCGTAGACGTAGAGGCGGGCGTTGTTCAGGCGGGTGAATACCCAGCGTTGATACGGGCCGAAGACCTCACGCAGTGCACCTAGGTTATGTTGGGCCGCAAGCTCTTCGATCGCGGCTGGTGTTGCTTCGCGTTCTTGTATGCCGCGCAGTTCTGTTCCCACGGATTCCCCCCGGTGTCACCGATGCTGCTGTGCAGCACGATGTTTGATCCTGTGGCACAACTTATCCGGGATCCGGCCGCTCGGCCAGTGGTGTTGCCTCTTTCGGGTGGGTGCTCGGTCGATGTCGCTCGGGGCGGGGTCGGCCGGGCTCGGTGACCGGATGGGGGCATACCATCGGCGGATGCGCCGCAAGGTGGTGGTGGGTTGTGTGGTCGCCGTGGTGTTGTTCGGGGTGGTGCTGTGGCCGGTGTACGGGCGGCCGCAGACGGATGAGGCGCGGCGTGCGGATGCGATTCTGGTGCTCGGTGGGGCGCACGACGGGCGTGAAGAGCTCGGGTTGCGTTTGGCCGCAGAGGGATTCGCGCCGCGGGTGTTGATATCGGATCCGTATGAGCGCAGTGCGATGGTGAATCGGATCTGCCACGGGGGCTACTCGTTCGAGGTGATCTGTTTCGATCCGAGTCCACGGACCACACTCGGCGAAGGCCGCGCCCTCGCCCGTCTCGGGGCCGACTGGGATCGCGTCATCGTCGTCACCTTCACACCCCACATCTCCCGCGCCCGCTACATCCTCGGCAAATGCTGGCCCGGCGAACTCCTCTTCGTCGACCCACGCCCCCACCTCTCACCCGCCCGCTGGGCCTGGGACTACGTCTACCAATCCGCGGGCTACGTCAAGGCCTGGTTCGCCGACTGCTGAATCAACTGGTCGACAGCCGGTGATGCGGCTGACCTGTTACCTCGGCGATCGTCTGATAGTCGTTGTCCACATGCATCACGGTCGCTCCGTGGACCTCCGCTGTCGCTGCGATGATCAAGTCCGGGATCGGAATTCGATGTGCACCACGTTCGGCCAGCAGACCTTGCACGGCAAGTGCGCGATCCATTACTTCCGCGGTGACCGGCAGCCACACCAGCGACTTCTGCAGGCCGATCCGTTCGTTGTAATCGGATAGCGTTCGCGCCGAATACCCGATCTCGAGGGCGGTGAGATGGCATGCGGCGACAAGTGCTCCCGGCGTGCTTGTGGCAGCGTGGAAATCCGCTGCGGCTGCGGGGTCCCGGAGGACCCACTCGAAGGCGGACTTGTCCGCCAACATGAACATCGTCCTCAGCGCCAGGCCCCCTGCATTCCCTCTGCTGACAAGTCGGTGCCGGTATCGCGCAGATGCTGGAGCATCTTCGCCACGGCACGTCGGTTCGCGACCTCGCGTAGTGCGGCGTTGACCGTCGCCACCTTGGTCTTCGTCCCCAACTCTTCTGCGGCCAGGCTCAAGGCATGGTCGTCGATGTCGATCAAGGTTCGGGACATACAGCAACCTCCAGATATCAAACCCCTGAGTTCGATGATATCAGGGCCTGGCAGTGCCCGGTAAACAGAAGTGAGGCGCGGATTCTTGGAATCCGCGCCTCACTGGGTTGTTCAGTTGTCAGTTCTTGCGGCCGGGGGCCTTTGCTCCGGACTTGAAGCCGAGGCCGCCGGGCTTGGCGGTCGGCGGGGCCACCGGTGGGGTGCCGTTGCCGTTGGAAGGTGTGGGCTCGGGGGCCGTGTCTTCCTGGGCGGTGGGCTCAGCCGGGGCTTCCGGTTCGGCGGGGGCCGCTGCCGGTTCCGCGGGCTTCGGGGCGCCGGGGGCCTTGGGGCCGGGGCGCTTGAAGCCGGACTTCATGGCGAGGCCCTTGGCGGCGACGGTCGGCTTGGTTTCGGTGGGGGCCGAAACCTGTTCGGCGGCAGGGGCTTCGGAGGCCGGTGCGGACTCGGTCGCGGGGTCCGCCGCCGGGGCGGCCGGAGCCTGTGCCGATTCCGCGGGCTTCGGGACGCCCGGAGCCTTAGGGCCGGGGCGCTTGAAGCCGGACTTCATCGCGAGGCCCTTGGCGGCGACCGTGGGCTTGGTCTCCGTGGCAGCAGGTTCGGCGGGCGCTTCCGCAGCCGGAGCCGCTTCAGCAGCCGGAGCCGCTTCAGCAGCCGGAGCCGCATCGGCGGCCGGGGCAGCAGGAGCCTTGGCGCCGGGCGCCTTGGCGCCGCCCTTCATGCCGAGTCCGCCACCGGGTGCCTTGGCGCCACCCTTCATGCCCAGACCCTTGACCGGGGGAGCGGTGGTCTCGGAGGCCGATTCGGCGGCCGGAGCTTCGGTAGCGGGCGCCTTCGCACCCGGAGCCTTGGCGCCGCCCTTCATGCCGAGTCCGCCACCGGGAGCCTTCGCCCCGCCCTTCATACCGAGACCCTTGGCGGGCGCGGCCGGGGCCGACTCCGCTTCGGCGGCAGGGGCCTTCGCGCCGGGCGCCTTGGCGGCACCCTTCATGCCGAGACCGCCACCGGGGGCCTTCGCGGCACCCTTCATGCCCAGGCCACCACCGGGCGCCTTGGCAGCACCCTTCATACCGAGTCCGCCACCGGCCGGCGCGGCCTTGGGGGCAGCTTCGGCGGGGGCTTCGGCGACCGGCTCCGGCTCGGGTTCGGGCTCCGGCTCGGGTTCGGCCTTCGGCTCCTGGACGACGAGCAGGTTCGCCGACAGCTCGGCGGCATCGATGCGGGTGATCGAGTCGAGCATCAGCTGCGACACGTCGACCACCTCGACGCCCTCGCCCTGGCCCTGCTCCTGACGCGCGGTGACGCCGTCGTTGAGCATGACGCGGCAGAACGGGCAACCCGTGGCGATCTTGGTCGGGTTGGTGGACAGCGCCTCGTCGACACGGTCGACATTGATGCGCTTGCCGAGTTGCTCCTCCATCCACATGCGGGCGCCACCGGCACCACAGCACATGGAACGTTCGCCGTGGCGCGGCATCTCGACCAGGGTCGAACCGGAGGCTTCCATCAGCTCACGCGGCGCGTTGTAGATCTTGTTGTGGCGGCCGAGGTAGCAGGGGTCGTGGTAGGTGATCTGCTGGGAGACCTGCGCGACCGGGACCAGCTTCTTCTGCCGCACCAGGCGGTTGAGCAGCTGGGTGTGGTGCACGACCTCGTAGGTGCCACCGACCTGCGGGTACTCGTTGTTGAGCGCGTTGAAGCAGTGCGCACAGGTGACGACGATCTTCTTCTTCGACTGCTCGACGCCCTCGAACACCGAGTTGATGACCTCGATGTTCTGCATCGCCAGCTGCTGGAAGAGGAACTCGTTGCCCGCGCGGCGAGCCGAGTCACCGGTGCAGGTCTCCTCGGCGCCGAGCACCATGAACTTGGTGCCCGCGGTGGCGAGGAGTTCGGCGACGGCCTTGGTGGTCTTCTTGGCGCGGTCCTCGTAGGCGCCTGCGCAACCGACCCAGAACAGGTATTCGTAGCCGTCGAAGCTGTCGGCGTCCTTACCGAAGACCGGGATGTCGAAGTCGACTTCCTTGATCCAGTTCAGGCGGTCCTTGGAGTTCTGGCCCCACGGGTTGCCCTTGTTCTCCAGGTTCTTGAACAGGCCGGCCAGCTCGGAGGGGAACTCCGACTCGATCAGCACCTGGTAGCGGCGCATGTCGATGATGTGGTCGACGTGCTCGATGTCGACGGGGCACTGCTCCACGCAGGCACCACAGGTGGTGCAGCTCCACAGCACCTCGGGGTCGATCACACCGTGCACGTCCTCGCCGCCGACGAGCGGGCGCTCGGCCTCGGTGCGGGCTTCCTCGGTGATCTTGGCCAGCTTGGCCTCGTCGGGCTTGCCGTCGGCGTCGACCAGGCCGATCTCGTCGCCGCCCATGTCCTTGCGGCCGCCGGCCAGCAGGTAGGGCGCCTTGGCGTAACCGTGGTCGCGCAGCGACATGATGAGCAGCTTGGGCGAGAGCGGCTTACCGGTGTTCCAGGCGGGGCACTGCGACTGGCAGCGACCACACTCGGTGCAGGTGGTGAAGTCCAGCCAGCCCTTCCAGGAGAAGTCCTCCATCTTGCCCGCGCCGAGGGTGTCGGTATCGGGGTCGACGTTCTCGATGGTGAGGACCTTGCCGTCCGACATCATCGGCTTGGCAGCACCGAGGGCGACGCCGCCGTCGGCCTCACGCTTGAAGTAGATGTTGGGGAACGCGGCGAAACGGTGCCAGGCGACGCCCCAGTTGACGTTGCGGCTCACGACGACGACCCAGACCAGCGCGGCCATCAGCTTGAAGAAGGCGAACACCGACACCGCTTCCGCGCTGGCGGGCAGCACCGAGGCGATGTGCATGCTGACGAAGTCGCTGCTGGCGTGGGATTCGCCGGTGTAGGCCAGGACGAGGGACTTCGCGCCGAGCATGCTGATGCCCTCGACGAGCACGATGAGCTCGACGAAGTAGGCGGCGAAGAAGTTGGAGCCGGAGAAGCGCGACTGCCGGGCGGGGACGCGGGGGTGGTTCAGCTGACGGATGACGATCAGCACGATCGCGCCGATGATGGTGCCGAGGGCGAGCAGTTCGTCGAGCAGGTGGTAGACGAAGGTGTTACCGACCAACGGCCAGGTGAATGTGGGGCTGAAGATCTGCCCCTGCGCCTGGAAGACCGTGACGAAGCCGAGCATGAAGCCGACCATGACGAGCCAGTGCGCCCAGCCGACGGTCCGGAACTTCACCATGCGCGTGTGCGCGGCGAACTCCTTGATCATGGTGGCGAACCGCGGCACGAACGGAGTGAACCGGTCGGGAGCGGGCTGCCCGAGCATGATCGTCCGAGCCATCTTCCGGATGGCGAGGCCGAACCCGATCCACGCGGGGACACCGACCAGAATGGAGATGATGCCCAACGTCAAAGATATGGGGCTCATGCTGTGGCCTTTCGTTCACGAAGCGACGCGGTGCCGCTCGTCCCAGGTCGCATCATAGTACGGTCCAAGTTACCCGCCAGTAGGGGTAGGGATTCTATGTTACCGGTGGGTAGCTTCGATGTCTTCCCGGAGCTGAGCATCATCCTAACGCTGCAGTTCAGGGGTTGATTCGGCGCATGGCCGTCGCGGCTCGTTCCGGGATCGCCGCGGGAGGTCCCGCGTGTCGATGGGGCTTGCAACGGCGACGGGTGCGGCAGCTGGGGGCTCGCGCCGCGGCCCGATGCCCGGCGGCGATGTGAAACAAGATGGAATTAATCTATCGTCCAGTTTGTTCGGTCCCGTGGAAATAATTCCCGGCGAAATTCACATTCTCACCTGAGCGAGCTCGCGGCTGTGAGTTGCATAGACCATTCTATTCTCTACGCACAGGCTGGGCGGATCGTGACTTCGGGGCATGAACCTGCATGTCCAACTGTGGGTTTCACCAGTTGGACACCGTCAGGTCGGTTCGTTACCGGCCGGTCGGGCCGGGCGCCGCACGCCCCTGACCGGCGCATCGACCGTGGGCGAGGGGCTCGGATCGAACACTTGCCCGAATTGGCTCACTGCGATATTTTTTTACGCGGCTCTTGATCTTGATATCGATGCACAGCTTGAAAGACTGGGGGGCTTGATAGGTGAATCGCCCGCTGAAATCCAACCGGGTAAAACAGTCTGTGGAAATCGCCTCGCTCGTCATGGCGGGCTCCCCCCGATTCGAAGGGGAGGACCCCGCTCATATCGAGCGGCTGGTCGAGGCGGAATGGCCTTTGCCGCCCATTCTCGTCCATCGTCCGACGAATCGGATAATCGACGGATTTCACCGGACGAGCGCGGCGCTACGTAAAGGCCTCACGCACATCGACGCGTATATGGTCGATGGTTCCGAAGAATTGGCGTTCATTCTCGGCGTGCAGGAGAACGTGCGGCACGGCCTGCCCTTGTCGCTGGCCGATCGCCGGGCTGCGGCGGAACGCATCATCCGTTCCCATCCGCACTGGTCGAATCGGTCGATCGCCACCGCCGCCGGGCTTTCCGCGAAAACTGTGGCGTCGATCAGAAGTGGTACCGGTGATACGTCGCAAGCGAGTCATCGGCTCGGCAGTGACGGCAGGCTCCGGCCGGTCGACACGAATTCGGCGCGCAAAACGGCCGCCGAACTCCTGCTGGCCCGCCCCGATGCCTCGCTGCGCTCCATCGCCCGCGAAGTCGGCCTCTCGCCGTCGACCGTCCGCGACGTCCGGGCCCGCCTGGAAAGCGGCATGGGCCCGCTCGTCCAGCCCGACGACACCAGGACCCCGGTGCCTGGTGGACCGGCGGAGAACGACCGGCTCGCGCCGACACCGCACAAGAAACAGGTGGACCTCGACGCCCTGCTCGCCGTACTCTCCCGCGACCCGGCGCTGCGGATGAGCGTCGGCGGGCGCGAATTGCTGCGGTGGCTGCATCAGCATGCGGTGAACGCGGGCGACGCCGAGAAGATCGTCGAATTCGTGCGACCCCATTCCTCCTACCATGTGATCGAACTCGCCAATCAATGCGCGGCCAATTGGGCAAATATCGCCCAGGCCCTGCAAGCCGCTTCCGATAATGCGTACGGTAATTCGCCGGGCGCCCGTTCGGCCTGAACTTCCGAACTGTTCCCATTCTTACGGACCTAAGGATCGGCATGTCCAAAATCGCCGTTGTCACCAGTGGACTGCAATACGACATCGTGGGGAAGAATCCCGAGCGGGAAGCCGCTATCGCGGCTGCGACGCCGCGGGTGAACGAATTCCTGACCGAAATGCGCAAGCGGGGCTGCACGGTTTATCACCTGCAACTCCTGAATCAGCCCGACGACCCGCTGGCCGAGCGTTACGACGGTCGCGTACCGGCACTGCGCGGAACGCCCGGCGCCGAGGTGATCCGCGAATTCGTCGACCCCGACGACGTGATCCAGGAACGCAGTAAGGACAGCGGGTTCTACGAAACCGACCTGCACGACCGGCTCCAGGCCGAGGGCGTGGAAGCCCTGGTGCTGATCGGTCTGCAGACCCAGATCTGTATCCAGACCACCGCTGCCGACGCCTTCTTCCGCGGCTACATCGTCGCGGTGCCCGGCGACTGCGTGTTCTCGGCGCAGGAGGCCGACCGGGTGCGGGCGCTGGACTGGCTGGAGAGCTACTGCGCCACCGTCGCCGACTCCGCCGAGATCCTGCGGCTCATCGACACCACAGGCGGCATCCCGCGCAAGGAGACGAAGACACCATGACCGTGGCCACGCAGCACATCCAGCTCGACCACGGCACCGGCGCTGTGCTCTCGGGCGAGCTGGTCGACTTCATCGCCCGCACCCTCGGCGATGTGTACGTGGGGGAGATGGAGGACAGCGCGGTCCTGCCCGTGGAGGGCGACCGGATCGCGATGACCACCGACAGTTTCGTGGTCGACCCGCCGTTCTTCGGCAACGGCGACATCGGCAAGATCGCGGTCTGCGGCACGGTCAACGACCTGGCCGTCTCGGGTGCGGTGCCGCGCTATCTCACCCTCGGGCTCATTCTCGAGGCCGGATTGTCCTTCGACCAGCTCGAGCGTGTGCTCACGTCGGTGCGCGAGACCGCGCGCGAGGCGAGGGTGCAGATCGTGTGCGGCGACACGAAGGTGGTGCGGGCGGGCGAGGCCGATCAGCTGTACCTCAACACCAGTGGTGTCGGGTTCTTCCTGCGCGAACCGCTGCGGATGGACGCGGTCCGCCCCGGCGACGCGGTGATCCTGTCGGGCCCGATCGGCAATCACACGGTGCACCTGCTCTCCATCCGGGAGGGGCTCGGCTTCGAGAGCCGGGTGCTCAGCGACTGCGCGCCGCTCAACCTGATGATCGACGGCGTGTTCGCGGTGGTACCGCGCGAGGCGGTGCGGTCGATGCGTGACGTGACGCGCGGTGGTCTCTCGGCGGTGCTGCACGAATACGCGGGCCGCATGGGCAAGGCCATCACGATCGATGAGCGGTCGCTGCCCATCCAGCACGAGACCGCGATGGCGGCGGACATGCTCGGCATCAATCCGCTGAACTGCGCCAACGAGGGCTGCCTTGCGATCTTCGCCGACCCGGCCGCCGCCGCCGACATCGTGGCCGCGCTGCGCGGGCACGAGTACGGCAGGCACGCGACGGTGATCGGCGAGGTGACCGGCCGGGACGGCGCCGCGGTCGTGTTGCGCGACGCCGACGGGCGCGAATCGACACTGCAACCGCTGCGGGGCGCCGAGCTGCCCCGCCTGTGCTGACCGGGCCGCCATGACCGCCACCTGGCAGATCAGGGTCACCGGGGTCGTGCAGGGCGTGGGGTACCGCCCGTTCGTCTACAAACTCGCCCGCGAACGGCAGCTCACGGGCTGGGTGCGCAACGATCCCGAGGGCGTGCTCGTCGAGGCGAGCGGCGCCGCAGCCGCGCTGGAATTGTTCTGCGCCGAGCTGGCCGACCGGGCGCCCGAGCTGGCTCGGGTGGACCGGGTGGTGGCGCTGAGCCGGGTGGCGGGCAGGTCGGGCGCGTCGAGTTTCGAGATCGTGCACAGCGAGCACACGGGGCAGAAGGTGGCGCTCGTCCCCGCCGACACCCACGTGTGTGCGGACTGTCTGGCCGAGCTGCGCGACCCGGCCGACCGGCGCTATCGCTACCCGTTCATCAACTGCACCAACTGCGGGCCACGCTATTCGATCATCCGGGCGTTGCCCTACGACCGATCGCAGACCACCATGCGCGCGTTCACGATGTGCGCGAATTGCGATGCGGAATACCGGAATCCGATGAGCAGGCGGTTTCACGCACAGCCGAACGCCTGCGCGGACTGTGGGCCGAGGCTGTTGCTCGCCTACCCCGACGGGACGGTGCACGAGGACGCGTTGAGCCGGAGTGTGCGTGAGCTGTCGGACGGTCGGATCGTCGCGGTGAAGAGTGTCGGTGGTTTCCATCTGGCCGTCGATGCGATGAATGCCGCGTCGGTGGCGCTGCTGCGCAAGCGCAAGCGGCGCGATTCGAAGCCGTTCGCGGTGATGGTGCGGGATCTGGACACGGCGCACCGGATCGTCGAACTGTCGCCTGCGGAGGAGCAGGTGCTGCGTTCGCCCGCTCGGCCGATCCTGTTGGCACGCAAGCGTACTGGTGCGGTACCGGAAAGTGTCGCGCCACGGAATCCGAACCTGGGAGTGATGCTGCCCTCGGCGCCGCATCACCATCTGCTGCTCGACGAGGCCGACACCGATGTGCTCGTGATGACCAGCGGCAATGTGTCGGGATACCCCATCGTGCACCGCAATGAGGACGCGCTGGCGCACCTGTTCGAGATCGCGGACGCGATTCTGTACCACGACCGCGAAATCGAGTCCAGAGTGGACGATTCCGTGGTCCGGGTATCGAACCACCCGGATCTGGACGGGCCGCTGCTGACCTTCCTGCGCCGTGCGCGCGGGTACGCGCCGTACCCGGTGGAAGTGGGTCGTCCGCTGCGGCCGCTGGTCGCCTATGGCGCCGAACTCAAGACGACGGTCGCGTTGTCGGCCGGCACACGGGTGTATCTGAGCCAGCACATCGGTGATCTGAAGAACGACGAGACGTTCGAATCGCACCGCCGCACCGCTGCCCACCTGGCCTCGCTGTACGATCTGCGACCCGAGGCCGGGGTGTACGACATGCACCCGGACTTCCGGATCAATGTGGGCCACAGCGGTATCGGTGAGACAGGTGAGCCGATCGCGGTGCAGCACCATCACGCGCACATGGCGGCCTGCATGGCGGAGAACAAGCTCGACGGGCCCGCGATCGGCGTGGTGTTCGACGGCGCCGGGTACGGCACGGACGGCACCATCTGGGGCGGTGAGTTCCTGGTCGGTGACTACGGCAAGGTCGAACGGGCAGCGCATCTGCGGCGGGTGGCCCTGATCGGTGGCGATCAGGCTGTGCGCGAACCGATCCGGACGGGTGTCGCTGTCGCTGTCGACGCTTTCGGGTCCATCGACGGCGCGGTGCAGGCCTTTTCGGCGCTCGCGACGCTTGATGACGAGCGCAGACACGTCTACGCGACCATGTGCGCCCGTGGCATCAACTCGCCAGAGGTGACGAGTATGGGTCGGTTGTTCGACGCGGTAGCGGCTCTGCTCGGCGTGTGTTCGCGGGCCGAATACGAGGCGCAGGGCCCGATCGAACTCGAGGGCCTGCTCGATCGCGACCTCACGCTCGTCGACGGCTACGGGTTCGGCTATACCGCAGAAGAAGTCGACCACCGGCCGGTGATTCGTGCGATCGCGGCCGACCTGGCCGCCGGGACCGCGCTCGAACGGATCAGCAGGCGGTTCCACAGCGGGGTCGTCGCCATGGTCGTCCGGCAGTGCCGGAACCTGGCCGACACCAACGGTATTCGGCAGGTGGTGCTCTCCGGCGGCGTGTTCCTCAATGAGTTCCTGCTGGTCAACTGCATGGTGATGCTCGAACGCGCCGGACTGGCGGTGTACAGCCATCGGCAGGTTCCGCCGAACGACGGTGGGATCGCCCTCGGGCAATTGCTGGTGGCCGACCGGGCGAAACAGGAGTGATGATGGGTTCTTCGCAATTCGCGGTGGTGCTGCCGATCGCGCTCGTGGTGGTGATGCTCGGCCTCGGACTCACCCTGACACCGGACGACTTCCGGCGGGTGGTCCGCCATCCGAAAGCGGCGGCCGTCGCCCTCGTCTGCCAGCTCGTGGTGCTGCCGCTGATCTGTGTGCTGCTCGTGCTCGCCTTCGGGCTCACCGGGGTGCTCGCGGTCGGCATGATGCTGCTCGTCGCCTCGCCGGGCGGCACCTCGGCCAACCTGTTCAGCCACCTCGCCGGTGGCGATGTGGCGCTCAACATCATGCTCACCGCGATCAACTCGGTGATCGCGGCGTTCACCATGCCGATCGTGATCACCCTGTCGGTGGCGGCGTTCATGGACGGTGACGCCTCGGTCGGGCTGCAACCGGCCAAGCTGGTGCAGGTGATCGTCATCGTGCTGGTGCCGGTGGCCGTCGGGATGTGGATCAGGCACGCGCGGCCCGCGTTCGCCGACCGGATGGGTAAACCGGTGAAGCTCGGTTCCATGGCGGTGCTGGTCCTGGCGGTCGGCGTGGCCGTCGGGTCCGAATTCGACACGCTGCGTGCGAACTTCGGCAAGCTCGGCGCGATCACAGTGCTGCTGTCTGTGCTGAGCCTGGCAGTCGGCTATTACGTGCCCCGCTGGTTCGGGGTCGATATCCGGCAGGCCATCGCCTCGTCCATGGAGATCGGTATCCACAACGCGACGCTGGCCATCGCGGTCGCGGTGTCGGCGCTGGGCAGCGAGGCGATGGCGGTGCCCGCCGCCACCTACGGGATCGTGATGGGTGGGCCGGCGGCGGTCGCGGCGTTCCTGCTGGCGCGACGGTCCCGCACGGAATCGGGTGTGTCCGCGCCGGTCGCCGCGACCGCACTGCCCCTGAGCTAGGGGAACCGTTTGGCGATGGCCTCGGCGATCTCGACGGGCGCGTGCTCCTGGATGAACTGGCGGGCCTGCGGCAGCTCGACGACCTCCACGTCGGTGAAGGTCGACACCATGCGGGGAATGTGGGCCTTGGGCCGGTACACCATGTCGCGCATGCCCCACACCAGCAGCGTCGGCTTGTCGGCGAGGACCGCGGGCACGTCGCGGGCGAGCTGAGTCATCAGTGGGCGGGCGTCGACGATCTGCTTGGCGATCACCGCGAGACCTTTGCGGGCCTGCGGCGACGGCTGCACCAACCGGTAGTGGTCGATCTCGGCCGCGCTCAATGTCTTACCGAGCTCCGACAGCAATACGCGCTCGACGAGGAAGTTCTGCTCCAGAACCCGCCGCTGCATCGGTCCGGTGCGGATGGCCTGGGCGAAGACGCGGTTCGCCATCGCCTCGATGGGCCAGAAGATGGTGTTGCCCAGCACGATTCCGCGCAGGCGGTCCGCTCGCGGGATGCTGGCACCCAGGCCGATCGGGCCACCCCAGTCGTGCCCCATCAGCACGTAGTCGTCGAGGCCGAGGTGGTCGATGAGCTCGCCGAGGATGCCGGTGTGCTCGGCGACGGTGTAGCCGAAACCCTCGGGCCGCTCCGACAAGCCGAAGCCGAGATAGTCGACGGCGACGCACCGGTATCTGGTGCGCAGCTCGGCGATGACGTGGCGGTAGAGGAAGCTCCAGGCGGGGACGCCGTGGCAGAACAGAATCGTCGGCCCCGATCCCTCATCGATGTAGTGGACACGGCCTGCGGACGAGTCGAACCAGCGTGACTCGAAGGGGTAGAGGTTCTTGTCGGGCACGAAGTCGATCAGCATAGGGAAACCTATACCCCATTTGTGAAACGACCGGAGTGTGCAACCGGAGAAAGCGCCGGTTGCACACACTGCCGCTCTTTTCGGAACTCGGGTATGGTCGCCCCAGCCGCCTCTTCCGCGGCCGGGCCGCAAACGGGTGACGAGTGGGCTTTGATTGTGACTGGAACAATTCCTGAACCGACGCTTGACGAATTCCTGCATAAATCGGCGGAGAAAAGAATCGACTGGGTGAACTCGTCCGACGGGTTCACCACGGGCACCGTGGAACGAGTCGGCCTGTTTCTCTCGTTCGCGCGGCCGCGCACCTGTCTGCCCGGCATGCTCGCGTTTTATCTGGGTTGTGTACTGCTGGGCGTGCCGATGGGTATCGACGTTCTGCTCGGTTTCTTCGTCACATTCCTCTACAGCGCCGTGGCGAACCTGTTCAATGCCTATTCCGATATCGCGGAGGACAACCAGAACATCCCGGCCCGGCTGTACCTGCTCGGCCTGTACGGTCGCCGGCGACTGCTGCGGAGCAGTTACGCCGCCGGCGCGGTGATGCTGGTGGCCGCAGCCGTGGTGAGCCCGGCATTCCTGCTGCTCACGGCCCTGTGCCTGCTCATCGCCCACCAGTACTCGTTGCCACCGCTGCGGATGAAGGCGCGGCCGATGGGTTCGCTCGTGTTCTTCGCGCTCGATGTGGCATTGCCGTTCCTGATGGCGCCCGCCGTCGTGGAGAACGGTCCGGCGATCGCGGGAAATTGGTCCTTCCTCAGCATGGCCGCGTATTTGTTGCTGTGGTTCGTCGCCAAGGGATTCGTGAAGAACCTGCCGGATTTCGAGGGCGACCGCGAAGCCGGATTGTCGACCTCGGCCACCATCTTCGCGACACGGCAGCAGGCGGCTGTCGCTGCTGCCGCCGCCACTGTTCTCGTTTATCTCGGTCCGCTTTTCCTGGTGGTCGCCGGGCAATTCGAAGCGAAGTATTTGTTCGCGCTTGCCTGGTTCCCCGTGGCATGTGCGCAGGGCGCACGAATGATCCTGCGCGACGACAATCAATCGGCGAACAACATGCTTCGATTCGACATGATCGTATCGACGGGATATCTGTCTACCTGGGTTTTGCTGGCGGATCCATCTGTTACTTCGCTGCTTGTTGTCGCCGGATCTCTGGTGGTCATTTTCGCTATGGACGCGCTGAAACTCGATACCCGGAAAAAGGAAGACATCGGGTGACGGCGGAAAGGACGACAGCGGTGCGCGACGCGGTATTGCTGAACGAATATCGATCCGGTGAGGAGGCCGATACCTCGGCGGCCGCGCTCGACCTGTCCAACAACGCGCTGCCCTTCGCGCCCCTGCCGAGCGTGCGCACCGCGATCGCCGACGAGGTCGAACACGCGGCCGCCTACCCCGCCGCCGCGTACGGCGATTTGCGCAGCGCCATCGCCGAATTCGCCGGCTGCACACCGGATCAAGTCGTCGTCGGGCCGGGCAGTGTCGGTGTGCTCGCCTATCTGCTGCGCTGGGTCGCCGGACACGGTGGGCGGGTCGTCTACGCGGTGCCCGCGTTCGACGCCTACGAACGGGTGGTCCTCGGCGCGGGCGGTATCGCGGTGCCGGTAATCGGGACACCGGACCGATGGCAGCCCTTGACGGAGATGGTCGCCGCGGCGGGCGACGACGCGGCCGCGATCCTGATCTGTTCACCGCACAACCCGACCGGTGAACAGGTGACGCCCGAGGAGATCGAACAGGTACTGGCACGAGTGCCGGACCACACGGTCGTCGTGGTGGATGAGGCGTATATCGAATTCGACCGGGACAACGACCGGTCGGCGGCCCTGCGAATGGCCGAGGAGCACCCCAATCTGGTTGTGCTCCGCACGTTTTCGAAGGCGTACGGACTCGCGGGGCTGCGGGTCGGTTACGCGGTCGGTCACGGTGACCTGATCGGCGCCTGCCGGTCGATGGCGATGCCGTTCGGGGTGAACCGGCTCGCGGTGGCCGCGGCCGTCGCCTCGCTCGGCGTGGTGAACGAGCTGGAGGCACAGGTCGATTCGGTGATCGCGGTGCGGACGGACTTCGTCGCGGCCATCCGCGGACACGGCATCGACGTGCCCGATTCGTCCGGCAACTTCGTCTGGGTGCCGACGCCGAACCCGGCGGCACTCGTGGCGCACCTCGCCGAGTCGGGCATCGCGGTGCGCTGCTACCCGGACGCGGGCGTCCGGATCACGGTTCCTGCCAGGGGGCACCTCGCCGACGTCGTCGACGTACTCGCGCGGGGATACAGACGAGTGGAGGCACTGACATGCAGATGAACACCAATCTGGGCGCCGACGTGCTCGGGCGGCCACGGTTCGCCGACGCCCTGGTCGACCGGCTGATCGGCCACGATGTGCGCTACCTGTTCGGCATGCCTGCCGAATCGGTGAACTGCCTGGTCGACGCGGTAGGACGGCGGTCGGAGATCGAACTGATCGCAGTGCGGCACGAGAGTGCGGCCGCCTGGATGGCGGTCGGTTACGCGCAGGGGTCGGGCACCGTCGGGGTGTGCTTCGGCACGGCCGGACCGGGTGCCACCCACCTGTTGCCCGGCGTGTACGGCGGGCTCTACGACCGGGTGCCGGTGCTGGCGATCTCCGGCCAGGTGGCGCGCGCCGAGATCGGCACGAAATCGTTCCAGGAGATCGACTCGGCGCGACTGTTCCGTGACGGAACGTGGCGCTCCACCGACATCGTCTCGCCCGACCAGCTCGCCGTCTTCGATCAGACGGTGCTGTCGGTGCGGCTCGAACAGACCTCAGCGCACCTGGCCGTGCCGTCCGACGTGCTCAACTCGCCCCTCGAGGGGCTCGAGCAACAGAGCCCGTACCGGTTCGGCGCACGGACAACGCCCGACCTGGACAAGAAGCGCGTCGAAGATCTGGCCGAATACCTCTGCTCCACACCGGGTGTCATCGTGCTCGGCGCGGGCGGCCGGGCCGTCGCGGACTGTGCGCTGCTGCTCGCGGACGCACTGGATGTGCCGATCGTCGCCCTGCCAGAAGCGGGAATTCCGGACTGGTCGGTGCCGCCGGTCGAGGAGTCCGACGCCCGGCAGGTGCTGTTGATCGGCAGGCCGACCGCCGGTGTGGCACGGCACTTTCCCTCGCTCGAGCTGCTGCTCGAGATCACCGATGTGGCCACGTCGGGCTTCGACGAGGAGAGCAGGCGGATCGGGATCGCCGGGGAGGTTCCGCAGATCCTGCACGCGCTGGTGTCGGCCGTGTGGAGCAGGCGTGGTACCCCGGCCGCGGCGAGCGCCCCTGTCGCACCGACAGATCCGAACGCACCCGAGGGTTGGGGTGTGCTCGCCGACGCGCTCGCCGGTGCGTCGGTGGCGGTCGACCCCGGGGCGACGAGGGAGCTCGCCCGCCGCTATCTCGGTGAGCGCGCGCACCTGCACAGTTCCTGGAATTTCGAGGCTGAGGGTTCGGCGCTGCCGCTGGCCATCGGTCTGGCCCTCGCGAACGGCGCTCGCTCCTACGCGCTCACCGACCTGGACTCGCTCGACCAGTACATCTCCGAATTCTCCACCGCCGCACGCTACGACGTGCCGGTGACCGTGGTGTGCCGGGCCGAGCCCGGTGTGCCGGTGAGCGACCTGGCCAAGGCGTTCGGTATCGGGGTGTTCTGGGCCGGTGACGCCACCGAACTGCGGTCGCGCCTGAGCGAGGACCGGCACGGTCCGGCACTCGTCCTCACCTCGGCGCTCGCGGACGACCGGCCCGCTCCGGCGCCGGATATCGATGCCGTCGACTACGTCACCGATCTCTTCGCGGCACTCGCGCACCGGGGCATCGGCTCGGCGTACCTGTCGAAGAACAGCCGCGCGCGGCTCGGTGCCACCGCTGAGCTGGACCTGCATGTCGTCGCCGATGTCCAGGCCGCGGCCATGCGGGCGACCGCGGCGTACAAGGCCGACGGCACCACCTCCTGCGCTGTGGTGACCACGCCCGCCGAACTCCTCGGCCAGCTCAACGGGCTCTACGACGCGGCCTTCGACGACGCGTCCGTGGTGCTGGTCTCCGTCGAGACCACACCCTGGCTGCTCGATCCGGTCGACGTGCTCGCCGATATCGCCGCCGTCTCGGTGGTTCTCGACGGTGGTGCGCAGGACGCGGTCCGGCTGCGCGACGCCTTCACGACCATCGCCGGTGGTGGACGCGGCGTCACCCACATCCACGTGACACGACGCGCTATCGCCGCCCGCACCAGCGCCGCCCTCGTGGACAGCGCGCGGTCGTTCGCGATCCCGCCGTCGCTGATCGGGCTGCCCGGCCGGGCGACCGCGGCACCCGAGGACATCGTGCGCGCTGCCGAACTCATCGGTGCCGCCTCCGGGGATATCTCGATCATCGTCGGGCGCGGGGCGGCGGGCGCGCGACGCGAACTCGTCGAATTGGCCGCTCGCACAGGCAGTCCGCTCTATTGCACGATGGGTGCGCTGGCGGCCGACGTGGTCGGCGAACACTGCGCGGGACTGGTCGGCACCTCCGGGACCGACGACGCCATGCAGCGGGTCCGGCGCAGCGGGCTCGTGATCGTTGTCGGAGTGTCCTGGCGCGGTTCGGCTTTCGAGATGGTCGGGCACAACCCGGTGATCTCGGTGAACACCGATCCGCTCACCTTTCTTCGTCTGCCGTCGGATTCGGTCGGTCTGCTCGGTGACGCGCGGGAAACCATCGAAGCTCTGGTCGGCCTGCTCGGCGAGGAGCGCGACGCACCCGAGGTCGCCGAACGACCGCGCCGCAAGCCGCGAGAGAGCGCACGCAAGCTCCGCGCCGCCACGGTGGCCCAGATCATCGACAACGAACTGGCGGGTCTCGACAAGCCGTCCACCTTGAGCGTCGACGTCGGCATCAACACGCTCTGGGCCTACCGCTACGTGCGCTCGGCCCACCGCTACCTGTGGACCGCCTCGTTCGCGACCATGGGATTCGCGGTACCCGCCGCCGTCGACGTGGCCGTGCGCCACCCCGACGAGGTGTCCGTGGCGATCGTCGGCGACGGCGGCATCGGCATCACCCTGGCCGAACTGCGCAACGCCGCCGACGTACGTTCGCCGCTGGTGATCGTGGTGTTCAACAACAACGCCCTGGCCGCGATCAAATTCGAGAGCTGGATCATGGGCTGGCCCGACCGTGCGTCGGGCTTCCACGAAATCGACTTCGCCGGGTTCGCCAGGCACTGCGGGGTGCGCGCGACAACCGTGCGCAGCGCCAAGGAGTTCGGCAATGCCTTCCGCACCGCACTCGCCGGTGACGGGCCGACGCTGATCGACGCCAGAATCCCCGCCGCCGAAGCACCCGTGCTCGCCGGACGCGCGCACATCCGCCAATTCGCCGGCCTGCTCACCGGGTGGGCCCGCGACGGCAAGAACGCCCGCACCGGCGCCCTGTCCACCCTGCTGGCCTTCGGCGCGGAGAAGGCGGTGCGCGTCGCGCGCCGCGCCGACCCGCGCCGGTGAAACCCGAGGAGATCGCGATGGCCGGAACACGCCCTGCCACCCCGCAGGCCATGTTCACCCGAATCGCACCGCGCTACGACGCGGTGAACTCGCTGCTCACCCTCGGCGGCGACAAACGGTTGCGCCGCCGCGCCGTCCGCGCGCTCGACCTGCGGCCGGGTGCGGAAGTGCTCGATATCGCCGCCGGGACGGCCGAGATCGGCGCTGCCCTGGCGGCGGTGTACCCGCTGCGCCTGTCGTATGTTGCCGTCGACCTCAACGAGCAGATGCTCGCCGTCGCCGCGCACAAATTCGCCCGGTTGCGCCGCAAGCGGCCGAGCAACGACTGGCAGCTCGCCCTCGGCAGCGCGGAATCGCTCGACTTCCCGTCGTCGAGCTTCGACGCCGCCGTGATGTGTTTCGCGCTCGACGACATGGACGACCCCGCCGCCGCGCTCGCCGAAACGGTCCGGGTGCTGCGCGCCGACGGACGGTTCCTGCTGATCGAACTCGCCATGCCCGACAGCCCGCTGCTGCGCAACCTGCTGAAACTGCGGCTGCGACTCATCCGCGGTGTCGCCGCCATCGCGGGCATGGACTCCGTCGCCCACATGACCAGGGAAGTCGAACTCGATCGCGGCGTCGAACACACCCTCGCGCGCTGCGAGAACGCCGGCCTGGAACTGGAATCCACGGCCCGGCACCTCGGCGGGCTGGTCCGTGCCCACGTCTTCCGTAAGAGGAAAGGTTTGTGATGACCGAGAAATGTCCCCACGCCACGGCGGAGAAGGTGCCATCCGTCACCGGAATCACCAGTCGCAGGCTCTCCAACCGGCACCTGCCCGGCCCGCCCGGTCACCGGATCATGGGCTCCTATCCGGAATACGCCAAGGACCGCAACAAATTCCTGCGTGACGCGGTGCGCCAGTACGGCGATGTGGTGCGGATCAAATTGCCGCTGCGTGATCTGGTGGTGATCGCCAATCCCGAAGACGCACACGCGGCGATGGGCGATACCTCCGGCGACTACAGCAAATTCGGCAACTACCATCCCGCGATTGCCAAGCGGCAGAACGGTTTGTCCTTCATCGAGGGCGAATTGTTCCGCGAGCGCCGTCGCATCGTCAGCCCGCTGGTGACCCGCGACGGCCTCAAGAGCACCTTCCACGCCAATGCCGATGCCTACCTGGCAAGCCTCGAGTCGAATATCGCCGCCGCGACCGACGCCGACGGTGTGACCGACCTGCAGGAGGCGATCTTCCAGACACTGCTGCGCGGCGTGCTGGCCCAGACCTTCACAGAACCGTTCACGCCCAAGGAAATTCACGATCTACACGACGGTCTGTCGACGTTCACGAAGTTCCTCGGTTCCACGCTGAAGATCGCGGATCCGCCGAATCTGGTTCGCCCCTGGGGCCGGTACAAGATCCGGCCGTGGGCGGTGTACTCGGCGGGAAAGATCGTGCGCGACCGAGTGGTCGAACGGCAGAACTCGCCGTCGCTCGGCACCTACAACGACGTGCTCGACGGCATGCTCGCCGGCTACAAGAAGCTCAAGACCCCGATGACGTTCTGGGACCTGTGCTTCGACGTGGCGACCATGACCAGCGCCTCCTACGGCACGACGGCGGGCGCCATCACCCAGACCGTCGTGCGCACCTGCCTGGCCGAGGAAGCCAAGAACCGGCTGGTCGAAGAGGCGAGTTCGGTCGACCTTTCCAAGCCGACCATCGAATCGGTGCGCAGCATGCACTGGGTGAAGGCGTGCTTCGAGGAAGGCATGCGCATGCAGGGCCTTCCGCTGCTGCTGCGATTCACCGCGCGGGGCGCGAACTACCAGGGCTACGACATCGCGCCCAACACCATGCTCGGCGTGCCGATCTCGACGATCCACCGCGACCCGCGCTGGTGGACAGACCCGGACGTGTTCGACCCCGAACGGTTCTACGACCAGAGCAAGCGGGTCGACCAGCCGCGCGTACTGCACTACCTGGCCTGGGGCGCGGGCCCGCACCGCTGCACCGGCGCACAGCTCGGTTACCTCATCGCGCCGTACCTGGTCGCGCTCATCTTCAGCCGCTACAAGATCGAGCTCCCGCCGAACTGGCAGCTCGTGGAAGACCCAGGCCTGGCGCCGATGATCAAGGGCGGCTTCAACGTCCGGCTCACCCCCCGATAACCCACCGACGAGAGATCTGAGAGATTCGCATGAAATTCGCAGAGCGGTACGACATCGCGGCCCCCATCTACGACCGGACGGCGTGGTTCCTGTCCCTCGGTGGCATCGACAAACTGCATCCGGGCCTGGTCGAAGGCCTCGACCTCACCGGTAAGAAGGTGGCCGACCTCGGGTGCGGCACCGGTCTCGCCTTCCCGGCGCTGCTGTCGGCCGTCGGGCCGACCGGGCACGTGATCGGGGTGGACAACAACGCCGCCATCCTCGCCAAGGCGCAGAAGCGGGTCGACGAGAACCATTGGCCCAACGTCACTCTGCTCACCGAGGACATCGCCGAGCTGCCCGTGAACCAGGACGTGGACGTCCTGTTCAGCTGCATCGCGTTCAGCTGTGTGCCGCACCCGTCGGACAAGCTGGCCGAACTGCTCGGCAACCTCACGCCGGGCACCCAGGTGCGCATCATCGACGCGCTGCCGCGCACGTCGGGGCTGAGCCGGTACCCGATCAACGGCTACAACTTCGTGAAGTCGGGCATCGTCGGATCGCATTTCCGGGAGCTGCACCCGTTCGAGCAGGTCTTCCGTGACCGGCTGACCGACGTGGTCGTCGACTACCTGCACGGCGGCATGTACACCCGCCTGACCGGCGTCAAAGGCGCGTAGGCACTCCGCGCGCACCGGCGGCGACGGCGGTGCGCGCGGCCCCTTGGTTACACCTCTTCTCGAGAGACGGCCGAATTGAGTATCTGGGAACTGAAAGTCGACGGCGGTGGCAAGACATTCGGCGAAAGCACCGTGCTCGACGACGTGGACTTCCACGTGGACCGCGGTGAATTCCTCGCCGTGCTCGGGCCGAGCGGCAGCGGCAAATCGACGCTGCTGCGTGTGCTGGCCGGACTCGAACAGCTGACCGCCGGAACCATCAGCTGGAGCACCGACGGTGCCCGGCCGCGCACCGGGGTGGTTTTCCAGCAGGCGCTGCTGCTGCCCTGGCTCACCGTCATCGACAACATCTCGCTCGCCGGCCGGTTCGCCGCGCACCGGCGCGAGTTCGACAGGGACTACCCCGAAACCCTGCTTGCCCGTTTCGGGTTGGGGGCGCTGGCGCAGCGGTACCCCGGCGAGCTGTCGGGCGGGCAGGCGCAGCGCGTCGCCGTGCTGCGTGCCGCCGCCACCCGGCCCCGGCTGCTGCTGCTCGACGAACCGTTCAGCGCCCTCGACCCAGCAACCCGCCTGGACCTGCGGAAATGGCTGGCCGAACTCGTCACCGAGATCGAGGCGACGGTCGTGCTCATCACCCACGACGTGGACGAGGCGATGGATCTGGCCGACCGCATCGTGCTGCTCGACAAGGGCCGCATCCGGCGCGAATGGACCGAGGTGCGCGACGGCGGCGACGCGTTGCGCGCCGACATCCTCGGGCAATACCACCCGGACGAAGTAGTGGTGTCGTGAGCGGGCTTTCACGACGGCACCTGCTCGCCGGGGCGGCCGGACTCACCGCGGCCGCCGGGCTCTACGGGTCGGCCGACCTGGTCCGCAGTGCGGCAGGCGCCGGGCAACGGCGCGAACAGGCACTGCGCATCGGGTACCTGCCGATCACCGACGCGGCGCCGCTGTTGATCGCGCACTCGGCACACCTCTACCCCGCGGGGTCGGTGAGCAGCGCCAAACCGGTGATGTTCCGCAGCTGGTCGGGCCTGGCGGAAGCGTTCGTCTCCCGTCAGGTGGATGTGGCGCACCTGTTGATGCCCATGGCGATTCAGCTGCGGCAGGTGCTCGGGGCGAACGTGCGGGTGCTCGGGTGGAACCACACCAACGGGTCGGCGCTCACCGTCGCACCCGACATCACCGAGCTGGAACAGCTGATCGGCACCCAGGTGGCCATTCCGTTCTGGTGGTCGATCCACAACATCGTGCTGCAGAAACTCCTGCGCGCCCACGACATCACACCTGTGGTGCGCCGGACCGCGTCGCGCGCCAAGCGGACCGTCGAGCTCATCGTGATGAGTCCGTCGGACATGGTTCCCGCCCTCGCCAACAGGTCCATCTCCGGCTATGTGGTCGCCGACCCGTTCAACGCCATCGCCCAGATCAAGAAGATCGGGCGCATCCACGTGTTCCTCGGTGACGTGTGGCGTGAACACGCCTGCTGCGTCCTGGTGACCCGCGACGACGTGATCACCGAACGACCGCACGCCGTCCAGGCCGTGACCGACGCGGTGGTCGCGGCGCAGCTACGGATCGGCACCGACCGGCCGCGCGCCGCGGAAGCACTCACCACCGGCAGCTACCTGCCGCAACCCTTGCCCGCCGTGCGGACCGCGCTCGCCTACCCCAACCCGCCCTACCAATTCCAGCGGCCCGACTGGTCGCCGCAGCTGGTGGGATTCCAGCCCTACCCGTACCCGAGCTTCACCCGGCGGCTGGTCGAGGAGATGCACGAGACCGTCGTCGACGGCGACCGGGGCTTCCTCGACACCCTCGACCCGGCCCGCGCGCACAGCGAGCTCGTCGACGACACCTTTGTGCTGAATTCCCTTGCCGCACAGGGTGGGCGACAAGCGTTCGGGCTCACCGGCCTCGACCGAACTGAACAGGTGCACCTGCTGTGACTACAACGACCCAAGCCCCACCGAAAACCGGCTCGACCGTCTCGCGCTCGGTCCTGGCCAGGGTGTGGCCGCCGGTGCTCGCCGTGCTCGTCACCGTCGGGCTGTGGTGGACGGCGACCACGGTGCTCTCGCCGGAACACTCGCTGCTGCGTCGCACCGCGCCCCAGCACGTGCTGCCCGCCATCGCCGATCTGCACGAACGCGGTGTGCTCGTCTCCGACGCGGGAATCAGCCTGTGGCGGTTGCTGATCGGGCTCGCGATCGCCACCGTGCTCGGTGTGCCGATCGGGTTGCTGATCGGGCTCAGCACGCGGATCGAACAAGCCGCCTCGCCGGTGGTGCAGTTCCTGCGGATGATCTCGCCGCTGTCGTGGACCCCGATCGCCATCGCCGTGTTCGGCATCGGCAACCAGCCGGTGTACTTCCTCGTCGCCGCGGCGGCCGTGTGGCCGATCATGCTGAACACGGTGGCGGGGGTGCACGCCATCGACCGCGGCTTCCTCGACGTGGCGCGCTCGTTCCACGCGACCCGGGGCGAGCAGCTGCGCGTGGTCATCATTCCGGCGGTGCGCGACCACATCCGTACCGGGCTGCGGCTCGGGCTCGGCACGGCCTGGATCGTGCTCGTGCCCGCCGAGATGCTAGGTGTGCGATCGGGACTCGGGTACCAGATCCTCAATGCCCGTGACCAGCTCGCCTACGATCAGGTGGTCGCCATCATCCTGGTGATCGGCGTGCTCGGATTCGCCGTCGATTTCCTTGCGGGCAAGTTGCCGGGGCGGTCCCTGAACAGCCGTACGTACCGATGATTATGTGATGTATGTCACTGACATGTTTGCCCCGGTGAGGTCGTGTTTGTGATTGAGCATGGGAAACCTCCTCTGCCGGCGGCATGGGTTAGGGCAGCCTGACCCATGCCCCTGGAAACTGTGCTGGCATCAGGGGTTTCGGTCTACTAGGCTCCAGACGTTCTGTCTGCTGTGCCGGTCTTCACACTGCTCGGGGAGAAGTTGGGAGCATCTCACAAGGGTGCGCCCGCTTGACGAGTCTCGCGTGTCGCTTGATCGCACGCCGCACCACACCTGATGGATAGGAACTTCAATGAACATCCGTAAAACCGTTGCGGGTGCCGCCTTGGTTATCGGGGCCATGACGGTGGCCGCTGGGACGTCGCATGCCGAGCCCGTGGCGCCCGAGGGCATCAAGTACTCGGTGAAGCTGGTCGACAAGACCGTGGTCGCCACCGTGAAGAATGGGACCTTCTCGCTGGTGGAGCAGGAGGGGGAGACTCCCGAAGCGCCGAAGACCCAGGTTGCCGAGATCAAGGACAGCACCGGTGCTGTCGTCATGGCCATGCCGATCGCGTTCTCGATCTCCGGCACGGAGATCCCGACCAAGGCTGAGGTCGTCAAGGACTCCACGGTGCTCGAACTGACGCCGGAGCGTCCCCAGGGCGTCGAGATCGCGGCCCAGCCGGTCGCGGTCAAGCCGGTCCTGCAGGGCCAGGAGATCGCCTCCGCCCAGGAGAACCAGAAGGCGATCAACGACTTCTCCTCGAAGTTCAGCATCGGCACCGCCATCGGCACCTTCGTCGGCACCGCCATCGGCGCCGTCATCGGTTGCGTCGTCACCATCCCGCTCGGCTGCCTGCCCGGCCTGACGGTCGGCGCCGCGGCCGGTGGCATCATCGGCATGATCGCCATCGGTGGACCGGTGATGGCTGTGACCGGGTTGGAACTGCTGCAGGTGCTGCAGGCGCCGGACGGCACTACTGTTTGGGCTGACAAGCCGAAGTAGAGGCTCGCTGTAGAAGCCCCGCTCCTTTTGTGGAGCGGGGCTTTTCGTGTGTTTGGGGCGGAGTTCGCTAGGTGGTGGTGTCCCAGCCGTAAGGAACTACCTCGGTGTTTTTAGCGCCGGGGAGGTGCGGAACCGCCTTGGTGTTTTGTGCACCACAAAGGTATTGGGCTGTGTTTATTGGAGCGCTGGCGCGCTCGAGCGCGGCCCCTGGGGGGCCGCGCGAACAGCGCTCGAGACTCGCGCTTCGCGCATGCGCTTCGAGCGCTGTTCGCGCGGCCGGGCCGCTACGCCGCTTCGCGGCGATCCCTCCTCGAGGTCGGGATGTGCGGGGTTGGGGAGGCTGTCATGGCGGACTGCCTGGAATGCGGTTGGGGGCGTGCGTCACTCAGGTCTGCCACCTGCCGCACTCCCGCCCACACGGCACGACTCCTAGATCACGCCTTCACGACGTAAGGTGCGACGCTTCCCAGCTTCTCGCAGGTTTCCTCGAACTCTCGTTCCGGGCGGGACTGGCCGACGATCCCCGCCCCGGCACGTAACCACGCCCCTTCGCCGGTTTGGTAGATCGCTCGCAGAACCAGTGTCGCCTCGAGTGCGCCGGTTGGTGAAACACACACGACCGCACCGGAATACAGCCCGCGCTCGTCGTGGTCGTTGCGGAAGACGGAGTCGACGCCCGCTTGTTTCGGGATGCCGGAGGCGGTGACGGACGGGAACAGTACTTCCAGCGCGTCCCAGGCGGTGCGTTCGGGAGCGAGTTCGCCGCGGACGGTCGATGCGAGGTGCTGCACGCTGCCGCGTTCGCGCACGGCCATGAAGTCCGAGACCGCCGTGGTACCGGGAACGGCTACCTCGGCGATCTCGGCGAAGGACGTTTGCACCGAAATGGCGTGTTCGACAATTTCTTTCGGATCGGCCAGCAGGTCGACCCGGGCCGCGCTGTCCGCTTCGGGGCCGAGGCCGAAGGCGCGGGTACCGGCTAGTGGTTCGGTCGTGACCACTCGGTCGTCGTCGACGGAGGCCACCAGCTCGGGGCTGAATCCGGCCGCTTCCAGACCGCCCAGGCGCAGCAGGAAGGAGCGGGCGGGGGTGTTGTTGGCTCGGCCGAGGCGGTAGGTGGCAGGGACGTCGACAGCGAAGGGCAGTGCGACCTTGCGCGACAGAATCACCTTTTGGTAGCTGCCGGAACGGATTTCCTCGACAGCGGTGGCCACCCGGTCCTGGTATCCGGTGACATCGGGCCGCACGTCGACCGGATGCGCCGACGGCAGCTCGGCGCCCTGCGAGGCCGCGATGAGGTCGTGGATATCGCACATTTCGGCGGGGGTGGCGCCGCTGATCCGCACACCGTCGGCGTCGATGCGCACTTCGATGCGGGGAATCATCAAGTTGGCCAGCGAGGTCAGCGGGTTGAGATAGCGGGTGGCGCCGAGGGAATAGGCGCAGAATTCGAACCCGATCCAGCCGTAGGCGTTGCGGCCGTCCAGGGGCAGGCTCGCCAGGGCGGCGTCGACGGCGGCGGCAGGCCTGCCGGTCCACGCGCGGGCGGTGGTCTGCTCGCCCCAGGTGGTGCGCAGTTCGTTGGCGTCGAGTTCGACGCTGCCGAGTGGGTCGGCGGCAAACACCCAGACACCGGGCTGTTCGTACATCACGTACTCACCGAATCGATCGGCCGAGGCCAACCACGACATCGCTGCGGCCGGATCGGTCACATATTCCACCCGTGTGGGCTGTTCCGTCGACGACAACGATCCTCCAAGGTAAAGCTGACCTAATTTAGCTTGGTTAGGTTAGCATTACCTCCAGGTTTTGCTACCCGTGTGCGGGGTAACCTTGCCCACTCATTGTCACCCGCGAACGCGCTGTCGGCGAAGTTCGGTGCGCTACGGCGAATCTGCGGCTTCAATGGAGAGATGATCGACAACGATGGGCGGCCCACGCGCACGACTCCGCAGGCGGACTCGGTAGTCGCCCTGGTCGACGCGGCCTCCGGCGTGGAGCGCGAGGTGATCGGTGCCTGGATCGCCGAGGGCGGGCTGGCGCGCGAGATCGACTCCGACGGACCTGTCACGCAGGTGGATCTCGATGCCAAGGCGCTCATCAAACGGCTGGTGGACCGGCGCGACGACCCGCTGGTCGTCCCGGTCCGGGTGCTGTGGCTGCCGCCCGAGCGCGACGGCGTGCGCCGAGTGACCTTCGCCGACCTGGCCATGCTCACCAACCCGCGCAAGCCCAACCGTCTGGTGCAGCGCCGCCTGCTGCGCACCCACCCCGACCGCCACCAGGTGCTGGTCGGCGCGCCCGCGCGGCTGAGCGAGCTGCGCACCAACTATCCGGAGGCCGCCGCGCTGCTGCGATCGGGCTCGCCCGACGCCTTCGCCCGCTCGGTGCTGCGCGCGGCGGTCGTCGCGCTCGAACGCGCGGAACGCACCGTCATCGGCGACCGCTACAAGGTGCCGCAGCTGGTGGCCGAGGAAATACTGGACTCACCGGAATTCCAGCGCAAACTCGATTACATCGCCGACGAATTCGGCTCCGATCCCGCCCACGTCCACCGCAGCGCGGAGAAGGCACTGCGCGAGCTGGTCGCCGCGCAGAGCAGGCTGGTGTCGGATCTGTTCACCCAGGCCATGCGCCCGGTGCACGCCTCGACCTGGAAGGTCGACACCGATCTCGGCGGCCTGGACGCCCTGCGCTCGCTCAACCGCAAGTACCCGCTGGTCTTCCTGCCCTCGCACCGTTCGTATGTGGACGCCTTCGTCCTCGGCGACGTGCTGGCCCGCAACGACTTCCCACCCAACCACGTGATCGGCGGGGCGAACCTGAACTTCTGGCCGATGGGCCCGATCGCCCGGCGCACCGGCACCGTGTTCATCCGGCGCAGCTTCGGCGACGACGAGGTGTACAAGGCGGTGGTCGAGGAGTACTTCGCCTACCTGCTGTCCAAGCGGTTCAATATGGAGTGGTACTTCGAGGGCGGCCGGACCAGGACCGGCAAGCTGCGCCCACCGAGGTACGGATTGCTCAATTACCTTGCGGCGGCGGTGCGTTCGGGTCGCGTCGAGGACGTGATGCTGGTGCCGGTATCGATCACCTACGAGCGGCTCAACGAGCTCGGCGCCATCGCGAGCGAGCAGGCAGGCGGCAAGAAGAAGCCGGAGGGTATCGCGTGGCTCGCGAGATACGTTCGTAGTCAGCAGCATTCGGCCGGTCGCGTGTATGTGCGCTTCGGCGAGGCGATTTCGGCGCGCGAGCGGCTCGAAACCCATGGCGACCCACTCGGTGAGCGCCCCAAGACCATTCCACTGCACGACACCGCGACCGGGGCCACCAAGGTCCCCGACGAGTCGGAACTCAGTGAAACCGAACGCAAAGCCGTGCAGCGCTTGGCCTTCGACGTGGCGGTACGGATCAACGCGGTCACCCCGATCACCGTCAACGCCCTGGTCACCCTGGCACTGCTCGGCGTGCACGAACGCGCGCTGACGCTGGGCCAGGTGCGCACCGTGCTCGACCCGGTCCTCGGCTATATCGATCGACGCGGCCTGCCCGCGGGTGAATTGTCCAAGCTGCGCGACGAGCAGGGGCTGCAGGTCGTCCTCGAACAGCTGGCGCTGGCCGGGGTGGTCACCGTGTATCGCGGCGGACTGGAACCGGTGTACTCCATCGAACCCGGCGCCCACCTCGAGGCGGCGTTCTACCGCAACAGCGCGGTGCACTGGTTCGTCAACCGGGCCATTCTCGAGCTGGCCGCGCTCACCGCCGTCGAACAGCCGGGCGACGACCCGCTCCGCGCGGCCTGGCGGGCCGCCTTCGCGCTGCGTGACCTACTCAAATTCGAATTCTTCTTCCCCGAACGCGAGGAATTCGCCGACCAGATCATCGAAGAGGTGCGCGTGATCGTCCCCGAATGGGACGAGAACACCCCCGACGACCGCCTCGATCAGCAGTTCCTCGGCGCGCTCACCGAGTCGGGCTTCGTCATGGCGCACCGTGTCCTTCGCTCGTTCTTCGACGCGCAACTCGTGGTGGCCGAGCGGCTCGCCGCCCGCCCGGCCGACGCCGTGATCGACCGCAAGGAATTCATCGACGAATGCGTCGCCGTCGGCAAGCAGATGCTGTTGCAGCAGCGGCTGCACAGTCCCGAATCGGTGTCGACGGAATTGTTCACCAGTGCGTGGAAATTGGCGGACAACCACCACTTGATCGCCCCGGCGGAGCCCGGCGGCGAGGACGGCCTGATCGCGCGCCGCAACGAATTCGCGCAGCAATTGCGTGATCTCGGCGAACGGATCGCCCGGGCCGCCTCGCTCGACCCGTCGAATCGGAACTCGCTGTGAGCGGCATCGACGACGCGGTCACCGCTATCAGAACCGGCCCACAGGGCGATCGGGTGCTGGCCGTCTTCGACACACGAGCCGTGGTCGACGCCTTGCCTCGAAAGCGATTGCCCGGCAGGCGTCGCCGGCGCGGCGACGCTCGACGGAATGCGATGTTGACCGGCTTCCGGCGGGACCATCAGCGGTTCCTCCGTGAAGCCGAACGGGCGTGGGCCGGTGTGCCGGAAGCGGAACTCGAGAAACTGGGTCGCGGCGTCTTCCGCAAGGAGATGTACGGCCGGATCTTTCCCGAAGCCTGGCAGCTGGTCCGTGAACACCGATCCGCCGGGCACACAGTGCTTTTGGTCAGCGAATTGCCGGTGTACCAGGTGGGTCCCTTCGCCGAACTGCTCGGCATCGACAACGTGCTGTGCACGAAGTTCGCCACGGACAACGGAATTCTCACCGGTCAGCTCGACGGGCCGCCGCTGTGGGGAACCGAGAAGACCGAAGCGGTGGGCGAATTCGCCGCAGCACGCGACTGCGAGATCGGTTATGTCTACGCCGACAACCCAGCGCTGCTCGAATCGGCCGGCGTCCGGTCGGTAGCCCCGACTGAGTTCCGGCCACGCACAGCGCCGAGCCCGATCGACTACGCCCGCACCGTCCTCGCCTTCGTCGCCCTCGTCACCGGTGCCTTGACCGGTGTGATCCGCAAGTCCTACACCCGCGATCGCCAGGCCATGGCCGACGCCCTCATGCACGACGGGACCACCGCGACGCTGCGCACCCTCGGCGTCGAGCTGCGCGTGGTCGGAGCCGAGAACGCCCGTGCCCCACGGCCCGCGGTGTTCCTGTTCAACCATCAGAGCCAGTTCGACGTGATCATCGTTCCGAAGGTGCTCAACGGTGGCGTCACCGGCATCGGCAAGAAGGAACTGCGGTCGCATCCGCTCTTCGGGCCGCTCATGCGCTTCGTCGGTGTCACCTTCATCGACCGTTCCGATACCGAACGCGCGAAAGCGGCGCTGGCACCGGTTGTTTCGACGCTGCGCGAAGGCCTGTCGATCGCCGTCGCCCCGGAGGGCACGCGTTCGTACACCCGTGGGCTCGGCCCGTTCAAGAAGGGCGCCTTCCACATCGCCAAGCAGGCGGGCGTCCCGGTGATCCCGATCGTCATCCGCAATGCCGGTGACATCGCCTGGCGCGACTCGCCCATCGCCCGAAGCGGTGTCGTCGATGTGGCGATTCTGCCGCCGATCGATGTGTCGACGTGGAATCCCGCCGCGATGGACGAGGAGATCGAAGAAGTCCGCAGGCTCTACGAACGCACCTTGCTGAACTGGCCGAGCGCCTGACTGCTCACCTCCCGGACTGTGACCAGGGTCTCAGGCGGATGTCGCCGCCCGCCCTTGACCTGAACCATTCTTCAGGTTTGAAGATTGTGTCACCACCGAATGAGGGAGAACATCATGAGCACCGCAGTCACCACCGCAACCATTACCCGCACCCTGCCCGCCCTGAACCGGCCCGTCGCCGTGCTCGGCGCTGTCGCCGCCGCCCTGATCGCGAATCTGATCATCTGGGGAATCGGCGAGGCGGCGGGCGGTTCGTTCACCACAACCACGGACGGCAAAGTCTCCGACGTCGCTCCTGGCGGGGTGATCCTGATGTCGGTGGTTCCGCTGCTGATCGGACTGACCGCCGCGGTGCTGATCTCCTACAAGTGGACCGGGGTGCTGCGAGTCGCCGCCGTCGTCGGCTCGGTGCTGTCGATCGCGACCATCGGCATGACCTTGACCGCCGGCTTCGACACCGCCTCCACCATCGCCCTGTCGCTGATGCACGTGGTGCTGGTGCCGGCCATGGTGATCGCGCTGGAAGGCGTGCGCCGCCACATCGCCGAGCAGTGACACACAGCGAAAAGGCCCGGCCGGGAACGTTCCCGGCCGGGCCTTTTCGCGTGTGGTCTAGACAGAACGGCCGAACAGGAGCTTCCACGGCATGAGTGCCGATTCCAGCTGCACCTTCAGGCTCATCTTCGACGCGCCGACCGTGCGCTCCTCGAACCGGATCGGCACCTCGGCGATGGTGTAGCCACGCTTGATGGCGCGGTAGTTCATCTCCACCTGGAACGAGTAACCGTTGCTGCGGATGGAGGCCACGTCGATGGCGCGCAGAGTGTCGGCCTTCCACGCCTTGAAACCGGCGGTCGCGTCCTTGACGCCCAGGCGCAGAATCAGGTTCACGTAGAAGTTGGCCCAGGCCGAGAGGGCCTTGCGGTACCACTTCCACTCCTCGGCGGTGGAGCCGCCGGGGACGTAGCGGGAGCCGAGCACCACGCCGACATCCTCGGAGGTCAGCTTCTCGAGCATGGCCGGGATCACCTCGGCCGGGTGCGAGAGGTCGGCGTCCATCTGGATCACCACGTCGGCGCCGTCGGCCAGGGCCTGGGTGATGCCCGCGATGTAGGCGCGGCCGAGGCCGTCCTTCTCGGTGCGGTGCAGCACGCTCACCACGTTCGGCAGCTCGGCGGCCAATTTGTCGGCCACCTCGCCCGTGCCGTCGGGTGAGTTGTCGTCCACCACCAGCACATGCAGATCGGGCACCGGCAGCGCCGTCAGCCGCTCCACCGCCACCGGCAGATTTTCCCGCTCGTTGTAGGTCGGCACAACAACGGTAACCCTCAAGGGTCGCCCTCCCTGCTCACCTGGTAACGCCCGGCGGCCCAGGGTGCGGGCGCCGAGGCACGTCATCGATTCGTTATGACCGTACTCGATAGACCTGATGTGTTCCTGAGCGGCCGCCCGGGGCCCTCACCACAGCTGCCCGGCGTGGACCAGCGCGTCGACGACGAGCACGACACCGAACACGACGAAAAGGACACGGACTACCGGCGGTCCGTACCGGGTCACCCCGCGCACGAGCATCCGGTACATCCGCCGTGCCCCACGGGTTCTGCGCAGCGCCAGCGCGAGCACGGCCAGCGGCAGCACCAGCGCAACGAGGCAGTAGGCCGCCACCAGCACCGGCCAGCTCGCGGGCAGCGGACGCTGCGCGGAAATCAGGGCGAGCGCCGCCAGGTACGGCACCGAGGTCGGCACCTTCGCCAGACCGAGGGTGAAACCGATCACCCCCATCAACCACGGGTACTCGCGCACCGGCCGGACCCACCGGCCGCCGGGCGCCGCGCCCGCGTCGACCGGAATCGCCGCCACCGCGATCAGGACGAGCCCGATCACCAGCTCACCCCAGTAGCGCAGGGTGGGGGTGAGGTCGAAGTCGAGCAGGCGGACGAGGAAGTCGATACCGAGCACCGTCGCGACGCCGAACAGCACCGAGACCGCGAAGACACCGCCGAGGAAGCTCAGCACACCGACCAGGGGCGAACGCCTGGCCAGCCTGCTGTCGGCGACCACGGCGGTGGTGATCGCCACCAGCAACACGTCGAGCGCGTCCAGCAGGGCGAACCCGAGCAGCGTGAGCAGGAGGACAGCCATCGCGGCCGACCCTACCGGTCGGTCAGCTCGGCGCCGACCAGGGGTTTCTCGAGAACCGGCCGTCCAAGAGTGCTGGACGGCCCCACGAACGGCCCCAGGTGGTTACGCTTTTCAGTGCCGGCAGCGCCGGGATCCGCGATCGTGAAGGGGCAGACATCGTGGCAGAAATGTCATTCGACCCGTCAGCGCTCGACGCTTATCAGCGTGCGGCAGCTCGGGTTTCCGAACTACTTGGCACTGCGGCCACCCAGACGACCACCGCGGCGGGCGTCGATCTTTCCGGATTGGGCGTGCTCGGCCGCGAATTCGCCGCCGCGTGGACCCAGGCGGCGGGCGCGCACGCCTCGACCCTCAGCACGGCCGGGAATCTCGTCAGCGCCTACCAGGACATCCTGACCCGGTTCGGCGACGATGTCACCGGCGTCGACACGGATGTGGCCGCGGGCCTGCGCGCGGTCGAGAACGAGGTGGCCTGATGCGCACGAAATCGCTCGTCACCGAGAACACCCTGAGCACCATCACCCCCGAAGAGGCCGAGGCCAAGATCGAACCGGTGATCGCGCTGCTCGAGGTGCCGCTGCTGGAATTACGGAAGGCGCTGGGCACCAACACCTCCGCCGATCCCGATCCCGCCGTCGTCTCCGCCCTCACTTCCGCCTCGGCCGCGACCACGGCCACCGAGGACCCGCACCGGCTCGGCCTCTACGCGCTCGAGTCCACCGACACCGCCGCACCGGCGACTCCGGCGCTGCGCCGGACCGCCACCGAGGTGTCGGCCGCGGCCGATCGGGGTGAGCGCCTGAGTACCCTGCTCGGCCAAGCGCATACGACGCAGGCGAACGCGGCCGCCAAGGTGGACGCGATCATCGCGGAGTTCCGGCGCAAGGCCAAATCCGCCGCACCCGCCGTGAACAGCAACAATCTCGACGCCATCGTGGAGCTCGCCGAGGAGGCGATCCAGGAGGCCGTGGGGGTGGTCGGTGCGGCCAGCACCGAGATGGACCAGCACACCCGCGACACCCAGGGGCTCACCAGCGATCTCGGCGGGACCAACGGGGTGACGGTTCCCCCGGGGGCGACCGAGGTCGCGCCGGGCGTGTACGTGCTCGGCACCGGCGGCACCGACACCTCCACCTGGAACGACGAGAAGACGACCGACCCGGCGGTCGCGGCGCAGATCGCGTTGCAGGAGGCGCTGATCGACGGCGGTGTGAGCCTCGGTACGGCGGCCATCGATGCCGGTGTCAGCTTCGGCACGCACCTCATCGACAAGATCGCCGAAGTCGCCATGCACGGCATCGACAAGGGCGCCGAGCTGGCGACGACGGGCATCGACACCCTGGCGGCCGGGGTGGACGGTACGGCCGACACACCGGCAAACACCGCGCCCGCGACGACCGCGCCCGGCACCAATGGCGCTGGCAACAACGGCAATTCGAACACGTTGTTCGGCGGTCTCGGCGGCAACTCCGGTGGTTCCGGAGGTGCGAACCCGGGTGGTTCGGGCGGCGCGAATTCCGGCGGTGCGAACTCGGGTGGCGCGAACTCCGGTGGTGCGGCACCGAAGCCTGAGGCTCCCGCACCCGCGCCTACCAATCCGACGCCCAAACCCGAAGCGCCACAGCAGGCCCCGTTCCAGCAGGCACCCGCGCAGCAGCAGCCGATGCAGGGTGGGGTGATTCCACCCGCCGCGCGCCCGCAACAGGATCAGGAGAGCGAACGACCGTCGAACGCCCCCAAACACGGGCAACCCGGAGTTGTCCCGGCGAACGCCTAGGCCGCGGGCATGGACAACCCGTTCGGTGCCTATTTCTCGTCGCCGGACGCCACCGGGCGCCGTCGTCCGCAGGGTAAACGACGGCGCAGGCGGCGGCGCGAGGCCGAGCCGCAGACCATCGGGACCAACCCGGAGATGTGGCCGCCGCCGGAACCGGAACCGTTCACCGACGCCCCGGCGCCGCCGCTGCTGCCCGAACCCGTCTACCGCCACCCCGACGAGGACGACGACGGGTTCACCGGTGACTGGAACGACTGGACCGATGCCGACTTCCCCGTCGAACCGGTCCGCCACGACGATGTGGATTGGAACGACTGGGCGACGACGACCGCCACCGAGCAGAGCGGTGACCACGTGGAGATGCCGGTGTTGCCCAAGCTCAAGGATTTCGGCGGCGGCGGCCCCATCGCCCGCAGGCCGCGCAAGAACTACAACGACGAACGCTACGACGACGGCCACGGCCGCACGAAGGCCGCCGCCGCGATCAAGGGCGTGGTCGGCGCACTGCTGTTCGTTGTGCTGCTCGGCGTGGCCGCCACCATCTTCCTCGGCCCGAGCGACCGATCCGCCTCGGACACAAGGCAAGCCGGCCTGTCGAACATCACAGCTCCCACTTCGAGCACCACACCACCGTTGCCCGCGCACGCGCTCCCCGGCTGCGAGGAGTTCCGCACCACCTCCATCACCGTGAGCGCCGAACGCGGCGACGCGAGCTCACCTCAGGGCGCAATCCTCGGTTTCGAGTACAGCTACTACGTCGACCGCGACGCCGCCAAGGCCAGGTCCTTCGTCACCGACAACGCCCACGTCGGTGACGAGGCCGCCCTCGCCGCGGGCATCGCCACCCTGCCACCGGACATCAAGTACTGCACCCACATCACCCGTGGCGATTCCACCGATACATCCATCTGGCACGTCACGATCCATCAGCAGTGGCCCGGCGACACGGCCATCGAGAAGGTGCATCAGACCATCAAGACCACCGAGATCTCGACCGGCCGCTACCGCATCACCAGCATCGACCACCGCCGCTGACGCGAAAATCCCCCGCACCGACCGGTACGGGGGATTTCTCGTGCGACCCTGACGGGACTCGAACCCGCGACCTCCGCCGTGACAGGGCGGCGCGCTAACCAACTGCGCCACAGGGCCTTGCTGCTTTCTCGCGGGGCGACTGTACCCCGGTCGCTGCCGTTTCGGGAAACGCGCAGGTGGTGGTGGCTCTCCTCGCTCGTCACCGTCTCGGCGCGCACCGACAGACTTCGGTCACCGGAGGCGATCTGTGATTGACACGACAACGTCGGCACGCCAAGCTAAGCAAGCGCTCATTTACTGTAAGGAGACAGCTCATGAAGGCTTGGCAGGTAGGCCAACTCGGTGAACCACGAGAGGTGTTGCGATTCAACGAGATCGACGACCCCGTCGCCGGTGCGGGACAACTGCTGGTGCGGGTACTCGCCGCTCCGGCCAACTTCCCCGACGTGCTGCTGTGCCGTGGGCAGTACCAGGTGAAGCCGCCGCTGCCGTTCACCCCCGGTGTTGAACTGTGCGGTTCGGTGGTCGCGGTCGGTGACGGCGTCACCGGGTTCGCGGTCGGTGACCGGATCGTCGGCACCACCGACCTACCCGGCGGCGCCTTCGCCGAGATGGCGGTACTCGACGCGGCCAACGCCTTCCCCGCCCCCGAAGCACTCGACGACGCCGAAGCCTCCGCCCTGTGCATCGGCTACCAGACGAGCTGGTTCGCCCTGCACCGGCGCACCCGATTGCGCGCCGGGGAAACCCTGCTCGTACACGCCGCGGCCGGTGGCGTCGGCAGCACCGCCGTGCAGCTCGGAAAGGCCGCCGGTGCCACCGTGATCGGCGTGGTCGGCGGGCCGGACAAGGCCGAATACTGCCGCGAGCTCGGCGCCGATCTCGTCATCGACCGGCACACCTCGGACTTCGTGCCGATCGTCAAGGAGTTCACCGGCGGGCGCGGCGCCGACGTCGTCTACGACCCCGTCGGCGGCGACGCCTACGCCAAGTCGACCAAATGCATCGCCTTCGAGGGCCGCATCCTGGTGATCGGCTTCGCCGGCGGCACCATCCCCCAACCGGCCCTCAACCACGCCCTGATCAAGAACTATTCGATCATCGGCCTGCACTGGGGTCTTTACAAGCAATACAACCCGCAGGCGATCCGCGACTGCCACGACGAACTGACCCGGCTCGCCGCCGCGGACCAGCTGAAGCCGCTGATCAGTGAACGCCTGTCGCTGAGCGACGTGCCCGAGGGCCTCGGCCGGCTCGGCGACGGCACGACGGTTGGCCGCCTCGTCTTCCACCCCTGAACGCGAAAATCCCCTCGACCAGATGCTCTGGTGAGGGGATCTTTTGTGGCCAGGGCCGGGATCGAACCGGCGACCTTCCGCTTTTCAGGCGGACGCTCGTACCAACTGAGCTACCTGGCCGCAGGCACCCGTACGGAATGCCATACGCGAAGCGCCGGATTGCTCCGGCGCTTACTTGCGACCCTGACGGGACTCGAACCCGCGACCTCCGCCGTGACAGGGCGGCGCGCTAACCAACTGCGCCACAGGGCCTTGCTTTACCTACACTACAGTCCGAAGACTGTACCCCCTACGGGATTCGAACCCGCGCTACCGCCTTGAAAGGGCGGCGTCCTAGGCCGCTAGACGAAGGGGGCTCGTTCCGAATCTCTCCGGGGCGGCTTCAACGTTTCCGTTGGGAGCTCGCATAGCTTATGACACCTCGGTGCGCTCTTCCAAATCGCCTGGTCAGGCGCCCAAACCGAGGTCGTCGAGGCGGGCTTGGGCGCGCCAGCCGTCGGTGCGGAAGTGCTGTATCCACACCGGCGTCGCCATGGCCTCGACGATCACCTCGAGCACCTCGGCGAAGCGGGCACGCAGATCGGCGGCCGAACCGGTGCCGATCGGGTCGACGAGATACCGCTGGCCCGCCAGCGCCGCGGCGAGGGTTCTGGTGAACCGGTCGGGGTCGGCGTCGGCGCGCAGCTGACCGTCGTCGATCGCGCGCACCGCGAGCACCCGGGTGGCCCGGCCGAGGATGCGACCACCGCCGTTGCCCGCGTCGCGATGGAAGTCGGGTTCGATCACCAGGCGGTACTCGGCCTGCACGATGGTGTCGTGCTCGAGCCGCAACGCGACTTCGTCGACCATGCCGTGCAGCACGTCGAGCGGACCGAGGTCGGTGCGGGCCAGCCAGCGCTCCGCGCACAGCCGGTACCGCTCGACCGCGGTGTCGAGCACCGCGCGTGCGAGGTCTTCCTTGGAGTCGAAGTGGAAGTACATCGCGCCCTTTGTCGCGCGCGAACCTTCCAGAATGCGGTTGAGCGATGCCGCGGCATACCCGCTCTTCCCGAACTCGACGGCCGCGGACTTGATTATCGCGGCGCGTGTGCGGCGCGCCCGCTCTTGCTGCCGTGCCATGCTCGAAACGCCTCCGAACCTTCTCGTCGCCGCCGATCAATGACAGACCCGCGGCGCGAATTGTGGTTATTTTTCATACTTTTGGTATGTAAACTCGCCGAATGCCGGTACCCCTCCGGCTGGTATAGTTCGCCGGCCCGGGTGCGCCACAGGGGGTGCACACTCGGGCTCAATACCTGTGAGAACCGCCTCCTCCTGCGGTAGCGACTGCCCCTTTGCGAGGAGTTCGCGCGCCTTCGCGTTCACCCCGGCACATCGAACCCCCGATGAATTCCGCGACACCGCACCCACCACCGGGCGCCGGAAAGTGCGGCCCCGGTGATTGTTTCGAAATTCACCAGGTAATCACCGTACCCGCATTCCCCGAACGGCAACATGCGAATGGGACACCCGGTCCGTTTTTCCGGACTGGCAAACCGGGCGCAACCGTGAGCCGTGGCGCCGAATGCGAAAACCGCACTCGCACAGCATTGTTGGCCTGTCCAGCGCCCCCCTGCGGCGCACTCGCGGACCCCGGTATCACCCACACACTCCTGTTGATCGAAAGCTGTTGACCCACAACACTATTCGATGACACGTCGCGACGGGAAGTGGGAACGGCGATGTGCTCCAGCCCGTCAGCCGGGCATCGCGCCGGGGCGCGCCACCGTTACCGGGGCCGACCGGACCATGTGCGCCGGAAGCCCGGCTGATGGGGGACACTATTCGGCGTCGCGGCGAGGTGTCGGTTAGACTCCGCTGCGCGCCCCTTTAGCTCAGTTGGTAGAGCTGGTGACTTTTAATCACTAGGTCGTAGGTTCGAGTCCTACAGGGGGCACCATCACTTCACCGTGACCACTGTCACGTGGCACTTCCCGGCCGCGCCGGAAGAGCCGGCCGTCATGGCCCCTGAACAGGCGAACGACCTCGCCGACAGCACTTCCCGCGCCGCGACACCGAGAGTTCATCCGGTAGGCGCTAACGCCGCCGCCACTACAGCGATAGTCCCTACGCTGCGGACCGAAGACCTAGACTCGTCAGTACGTCCTACCGGCAGCTGCCGATGTTGTGGCGTTGTTCAACTTCATCGGCTTTACGCCCAGTTGCGTTTCGCATCACACCTACGGTGCCGTAAGGTATGGCCGCATCGCGACGTTCGACCGCAAGCACGACAGCGAAGGGTTTTTACATGGCAAGGGATCTGACTCAACTCGAACTGCTCACGGAGTTGGAGCCGGTTGCCGAGGAAAACGTCAACCGGCACCTGTCGCTGGCCAAGGAATGGCATCCGCACGACTACGTCCCGTGGGACGAGGGCCGCAACTTCGCCGCCATGGGCGGCATCGACTGGGATCCTGAGCAGTCCAAGCTCAGCGAGGTGGCCAAGGCCGCCATGATCACCAACCTGCTCACCGAGGACAACCTGCCGTCCTACCACCGTGAGATCGCCGAGAACTTCTCCCAGGACGGCGCCTGGGGCACCTGGGTCGGTCGCTGGACCGCCGAGGAGAACCGCCACGGCATCGTGATGCGTGACTACCTGGTGGTCACCCGTGGCGTGGATCCGGTGGCCCTCGAGAACGCCCGCATGATCCACATGACCAACGGGTTCGCCTCCCCCACCGAGGTGGACGCCGGCTTCCTGCACTCGGTCGCCTACGTGACCTTCCAGGAACTGGCCACCCGCGTGAGTCACCGCAACACCGGCAAGGTGTGCGACGACCCGATCGCGGACCGCATGCTGCAGCGCGTCGCCGCCGACGAGAACCTGCACATGATCTTCTACCGCAACCTCTGCGGCGCGGCGCTCGACCTGTCGCCCGACCAGGCGATCGAGGCGATCTCGCTGATCGTGGAGAACTTCCAGATGCCCGGCGCCGGGATGCCCAACTTCCGGCGCAACGGTGTGCTGATGGCCAAGCACGGCATCTACGACCTGCGTCAGCACCTCGAAGAGGTCGTGCAGCCGGTGCTCAAGAAGTGGAACATCTTCGAGCGCACCGACTTCACCGCCCGTGGCGAGGCCACCCGCGAGCGCCTCGGCGACTTCCTGGAGAAGCTGAGCCAGGACGTCGTCAAGTTCGAGGAGCAGCGCGACCGCATGCTCGCTCGCGAAGCCAAGAAGCGCGAGATGGCCAGCGTCTAGGACTCACGAAAAAGCGCCGCCCGCCGGGATTCCGGTGGGCGGCGCTTTTTCGTACAGCCGGTTACTTCATCGGCAGGGCACCGTCGGCGCTGCCGACATCGGTGATCTTCCAGTCCTGCCCGGCATCGACGGTGATGTTGTAGGTGACGGTGTTGCGCAGGCCGTCGGGGTTCTGCGCGTTGGTGGTGCTCACGTCGACGAACGCGGCGACCTTGTACACCTGGCCCTCGCGCTCGAGCACCTTCGCGGTGATCGGGGTTGCGGTGGAGGCCCAGCGCAGCGGGACGACGATGTCCTCCAGCTTGTCGCCGGTGACGTCGAACTTGCCCGCGAGCTCGGTGGACGTGCCCGCCTTGAGCTTGGCCACCCAGGCGTCGACGTCCTGGTAGTTCAGCGTCGCCGAGCCGACCGAGTAGTCGAGGGCGATCTGTTCGGCCTTCGCGTCGTCGGCGGCCTCGGCACGCAGATCCGAGACATCCGAGCGCGCCGAGCCGTACAGCACGCCGAGCACGACGACGGCGACGGCGAGCACGGCGATGGCGGCACCGCCGACCAGCGACGAGACACTGATCGCCACGGTCGCCTTACCGGGCGCGGCGGGGGTGGTGGTCGTGGCGTCTTCGGCCATGAGGGTCTTCTCCGATGATGTGGGGACAGCACGCCGCCGGACGCGGCAAAGCACAGGCTACTGAGGCGAGGGACATAGCCCGAACGTCGAGTACCACATAAATGCCGTCGAAGCTTTGTGGAGTGGCCCGTGACCCGGCCGAAGTCGCCGGTACGCGAGATCGATCACATCCGGGTGGATGCGAGAATGGCAGACGTGACTATCACGATGCCCCAGGCACCGACCACGCTGCGGATCGGGCCCTACCCGGTCGATCCGCCCGTCGTGCTCGCACCCATGGCGGGCATCACCAACCTGGCCTTCCGCAAGCTGTGCCGCGAATTCGGCAGCAAGACCGCTATCTACGTGTGCGAGATGATCACCGCCCGCGCGGTGGTCGAGCGCAACGAGAAGACGCTGCACATGATGTCGTTCGACGCCGACGAGCATCCGCGCTCGATGCAGCTCTACGGTGTCGACCCGAAGACGCTCGGTGAGGCCGTTCGCATCGTCGTCGGTGAGGGCTGGGCCGACCACATCGACCTGAATCTCGGCTGCCCGGTGCGCAAGGTCACCCGACTCGGTGGCGGTTCCGCGCTGCCCTACAAGCGCAGGCTGTTCGCCAATATCGTCAAGGAGATGGTGAAGGCGGCCGAACCGGCAGGCGTGCCGGTGACGTTCAAGTTCCGCATCGGCATCGACGACGAGCACCACACCTACCTCGACACCGGCCGCATCGCCGAGGCCGAGGGTGCCGCCGCCGTCGCCCTGCACGCGCGCACCGCATCGCAGCTGTACTCCGGCACGGCCGACTGGTCGGCCATCGCCCGGCTCAAGGAAGCCGTCACCACCATTCCGGTGCTCGGCAACGGCGACATCTTCACCGCCGACGACGCCCTGCGCATGATGAACGAGACCGGGTGCGACGGCGTGGTCGTCGGCCGTGGTTGCCTCGGCAGGCCGTGGCTGTTCGCCGAGCTCAGTGCCGCCCTGCGCGGCGAACCGGTCCCCGAGGGCCCGACCCTGGGCCGCGTCGGCGAGATCCTGATCCGCCACGCCACCCTGCTCGCCGAGCACGACGGCGAGGACAAGGCGATGCGCGATATCCGCAAGCACATGGCCTGGTACCTGATGGGCTTCCCGGTCGGCTCGCAGCTGCGCCGCAGCTTCGCCACCGTGTCGGCGCTGAGCCAGATCGAGGACCTCGTCGCCCAGCTCGATCCGGACGTGCCCTTCCCCACCGACGCCCTCGGCCCACGCGGTCGCCAGGGCTCGCCGCAGACCAAGGTCGTGCTGCCCGACGGGTGGCTCGACGACCCCGAGGACGACACCGTGCCCACCGCCGCCGATGTGATGCACAGCGGGGGGTAAAGCTTCGGCGCTGGTCAGCGCGTCGCAACCGGATTCCGTGCGAATCTGTTGTGCACTGGAGTGGCTACTCGTGGCGGAATCGTTATCATTGCGGACATCGTTCGGCTCCGGTTCGACCGAGCAGCCGAACGATGACGCGTATGCGGCAGATAGAGAAGTGAGGTTCGCTGGTGGGTGACGATCGGCGCGGGCGTACGCCCCGGCCCGGAGGTCGCGCCCCGTGGGAGCGCTATCCGGCTGCCGAACCGCCCGCACAGAAGGACACCGGTTCCCGCCGATCACGGCACGCCGACGCCGATCCCGACGCGGCCCCGCTCACCGTCCAGGACCTCGTCGACCGGGTCGACAGCGAACGAACCAAACGCAACCGCCGCGCCCCCGCCGATCCATCGGGTACTTCCCGCGCCGGCCGCCGCGCCCGCGACCAGGCACCCCGCCCGACCCCCCGCCCCGACATCGCGGCACGCGCCGAGGGTTCGGCCGGCGACGCCCCCGCCGCACCGCATCGCGCCGACTCCCCCGCCGACCGCATCGCGACGACCGCGATTCCCGCGCAGGGCAAGACTTTTCCCACGCCGGGCAAGACCGCGCCCGCCCAGGGCAAAACCGCACCGGCGAAGGGGAAGACGGTCCGCACGGCACCGCCCGCTCGTCGGGTCGACGAGCAGGTCACCGATATCCTGCCCACCGTCACCGAGACCCCGGCGGCCCCGCCGAAGCGCGTCGAGCCCAAGCGGGTCGAAACCAAGACCGCCGCCGCCCGGACACCCGAACGGCGCCGCGCGAAGCAGGCACGCCTGGCGGGACGGGTCGCGGTCACCTTCTTCGCCGTGCTGGCGCTGGTGGTCACGGGTGGTGGCTGGAGTTACCTGCGGGCGACGAACAACGGCTTCACTCAGGTGTCGGCCCTCGACGGTGCCACCGAGGACGTGCTCGACGGTGACATGCAGCTCGGTGACGAGAACTACCTCATCGTCGGCACCGACACCCGCGCGGGCCTGAACGCCGACATGGGCGCGGGCTCCACCGTCGACGCCGAGGGCGCGCGCGCCGACACCGCGATGCTGGTGCACATCCCCAAGGACCGCTCCCGCGTGGTGGTCGTCTCCTTCCCGCGCGACCTCGATGTCACCCGGCCGCAGTGCGCGGGCTGGGACAACGACAAGGGCAAGTACACCGACCAGAAGTTCCCGTCGGCCATGGGCGACAAGCTCAACGCCGTCTACGCGCTCGGTGGGCCGCGCTGCCTGACCGACGTGGTGCGCAAGATGTCGGGCTTGAGCATCGGCCACTTCATCGGCATCGACTTCGCCGGGTTCGAGGCGATGGTCGACCAGATCGGTGGCGTGGAGGTGTGCTCGACCAAGCCGATCATCGACGGTGTGCTCGGCACCGTGCTCGAGAGCTCGGGCAAGCAGCGCGTGAACGGCGAGACGGCCCTCAACTATGTGCGGGCCCGGCACGTGGTCGGCGAGGAGCGCAGCGACTACGACCGCATCCACCGGCAGCAGACCTTCCTCGCGGCCCTGCTGCGTGGTGCGCTGTCGGGTCAGGTGCTGCTCGACCCGGCCAAGCTGCAGGGTTTCGTCGAGGCGTTCCGTCAGCACACCTTCGTCGACGGTGTCGAGACCAAGGACCTGATCCTGCTCGGCCGGTCGCTGCAGAAGGTCAACGCGGGCGCGGTCACCTTCATCACCGCCCCGACCGCGGGAACCACGTCCTACGGCAACGAGATTCCGCGCGAAGCCGACATCAAGGCGATCTTCCGCGCGATCATCGACGACCAGCCGCTGCCCGGTGAGCAGACCGCGCCGCCGATCACCAACCCAAGCACACCCGCGGCCCCCACCCAGGCACCCAAGATGTACGCGGTGAGCCCGGCGTCGGTGTCGCTGCTGGTGACCAACGGCACCCAGACCGCGGGCATGGCCAGGCAGGCGGCCAACAAGCTGTCGAACTTCGGTTTCGGCATCTACAACGTCGCCAACGCCACCGAATACACCGACACCACCGAGGTGCGCTACGCCGAGGGCAACGAGGCGGCCGCCGCGACCGTGGCAAGTGCCATCCCCGGCGCGGTCCTGCAACGCGACGACGACCTCAGCGGCATCATCGAGGTGGTCGTCGGCTCGGACTACACGGGCCAGGTGCGTACCCCGACGACGGTCGGCGCCGAGCTGCCCGCGGTGTCGCTGGGCGAGCCGGTCTCGGCCGCGCCGGTGCGTCTGCCCTCGGATCTCGAGCACATGAACGCCGCCGACACCAGCTGCGACTGAGCCTGCCCGATTCACGACGCGCGCTGAGCTGGCACGACTGTGCCACACGGCATTAACCCGGTGTTGGGTGACAGGGGTACCGGTACCCACTAGGGTCAGCCATTATGCGTGTCATCTACAACGAGCAAATGGCCGAGCTCGCCAATCTGCTCGGCGAAATGGCCGGTCTCGCCGGCCAGGCCATGGAGCAAGCAACCCAGTCGCTGCTGCAGGCCGACCTCGCGCTCGCCGAGCAGGTCATCGGCGAGCAGGATCGGATCTCGGTGATGATCGCCGAGGCCGAGGAGAAGGCGTTCGCGCTTCTCGCGCTGCAGGCTCCCGTCGCGGGCGACCTGCGTCAGGTGGTCAGTGCCATCCAGATCGTCGGCGACGTGAATCGCATGGGCGCGCTGGCCCTGCACGTCGCCAAGGTGACCCGCCGCCGCCACCCCAACCACGCCCTGCCCGAATCGGTGAACGGTTACTTCGCCGAGATGGGCCGCATCGCGGTGAACATGGGCGCCGGTGCCAAGGAGGTGCTCGAGACCCGCGATCCCGAGCGCGCCGCTCAGCTCAATCAGGACGACGAGGCGATGGACGACCTCCACCGCCACCTGTTCACCCTGCTGATGGACCGGGAGTGGAAGTACGGCGTCGCCGCCGCCGTCGACGTCACCCTCCTCGGCCGTTACTACGAGCGCTTCGCCGACCACGCCGTCGAGATCGGCCGCCGCGTGATCTTCCTGGTCACCGGTGTGCTCCCGGACGGCGAAATCGAGAGCTGAAGCAGTACAACGAGAAAGCCCCCGCCCTCCCGAAGGAGTGCGGGGGCTTTCTCGTTGGATCCCTTATCCGAAGCGGCCCGAGATGTAGTCCTCGGTGGCGCGCTGGGTGGGGTTGGAGAAGATCTTCTCGGTGTCGTCGATCTCGATGAGCTTGCCGGGCTTGCCCTGGGCCTCGAGGTTGAAGAAACCGGTCTGGTCGCTCACGCGGGCGGCCTGCTGCATGTTGTGCGTGACGATGACGATCGTGAACTCCTTCTTGAGTTCGGTGATCAGGTCCTCGATCGCGAGGGTGGAGATGGGGTCGAGGGCCGAGCAGGGCTCGTCCATCAGCAGCACGTCGGGCGAGACCGCGATCGCGCGGGCGATACACAGACGCTGCTGCTGACCACCCGACAGACCACCACCGGGCTTGTCGAGGCGGTCCTTGACCTCGTTCCACAGGTTCGCACCGCGCAGCGAGCGCTCGGCGACCTCGTCGAGTTCCTTCTTGTTGCGCACACCCTGCAGCTTCAGCCCGGCCACCACGTTGTCGCGAATCGACATGGTGGGGAACGGGTTCGGGCGCTGGAACACCATGCCGATGGTGCGGCGCACACCCACCGGGTCGATCGCCGAACCGTAGATGTCCTCACCGTCGAGCAGCACGGCACCTTCGACGCGGGCGTTCGGGGTCACCTCGTGCATGCGGTTGAGCGAGCGCAGCACGGTGGACTTGCCACAACCGGAGGGACCGATGAAGGCGGTGACGCTGCGCGGGAGCACGGTCAGGTCCACGTTCGACACGGCGTGGAAGCTGCCGTAGTAGATGTTGAGATCTTTGACGTCGATCCGCTTGGCCATGGGAGTTTCCGTTCGCTTCTATCGGTTCCGGGTGAGCAGCTTGTTGACCGCGGCGGCAGCCAGGTACAGCAGCGCGATGAGCAGGATCAGCGTGAGCGCCGCACCCCAGACACGCGCGCGACCGGCCGGCTCCGGGTTGGCCAGCTCCTGGTAGATCAGCAGCGGCAGCGAGGCCATGTTGCCGTCGAAGATGTTCTGGTTGATCGACTTCGAGTAACCGACCAGCACCAGCACGGGCGCGGTCTCACCCATCACGCGGGCAAGGGCGAGCAGGATGCCCGAGATCATGCCCGGCGCGGCGGTGGGGATGACGATCCGCAGGATGGTCTTCCACTTGGGCACGCCGAGCGCGTAGGAGGCCTCGCGCAGCTCGTCGGGCACCAGCTTCAGCATCTCCTCGGTGTTGCGCACCACCACCGGAAGCATCAGCAGCACCAGTGCCAGCGACACCGCGAAGGAACTCTGCGGCATACCGAGCGTGGCGATCCACAGCGCGAAGATGAACAGCGCCGCGACGATCGAGGGCACACCGGCGAGGATGTCGACCATGAAGGTGGTGACCTTGGCCAGCTTGCCGCGACCGTATTCCACCAGGTACACAGCGGCCATCACACCGAGCGGCACCGCGATGACGGTCGCGATCAGCGCCTGCACGATCGTGCCGTAGATCGCGTGGTACACACCACCGCCGGACTGGTCCGGCAGGATGCCCTTCTGCGAGTTGAACCACCAGTCGGCGGTGACGATCGAGCCGATGCCCTTCACCAGGACCAGGCCGAGCACCCACACCAGCGGGATCAGCGCGATCACGAAGCACAGGGTGACCAGACCGGTGGCGATGTTGTTCTTGATCCGCCGACCGTTGCTGACATGGCGGAACGTCGGCGCCTTGACCGGCTTGTCGAGGGTCGATGTGGTGGTCATCAGCCGTTCACCTTTCCACCGGAGGCCAGGCGGGCCAGGGCGTTGACCACGAAGGTCAGCGCGAAGAGGACGAAGCCCGCGGCGATGTAGGCGCCGGTCGGCAGCGGGGAGCTGAATTCCGAGGCGGCCGAGGCGATCTTGGAGGCGAAGGTGTAACCACCGTCGAACAGCGACCAGGTGCCCGCGTTGCTCGCGGTGCGGAGCACGACGAGCACGGCGATCGTCTCGCCGAGCGCGCGGCCGAGGCCGAGCATGGAACCGGCGATCACACCACTGCGGCCGTAGGGCAGCACGGTCATCCGCACGACTTCCCACTTCGTGGCGCCCAGCGCCTGGGCGGCCTCGATGTGGGCGCGCGGGGTGAGCGCGAACACCTCACGGGCCACCGAGGTGATGATCGGCAGGATCATCACGGCGAGCACGACACCGGCGGTGAAGATGGTGCCGCCACCGGCGATCGAGACGTTGCCGTCGGAGAACAGGAAGAACCAGCCGAGGTTGGAGTTGAGGAACTCCTGCACCGGCGCGATCTGCGGGGCGAGCACGAGGAAGCCCCACAGACCGAACACGATGGACGGCACCGCGGCGAGCAGGTCGATCAGCATGGTGAACGGCTTGCCCAACCGCGACGGCGCGTACTGGGTGAGGAACAGCGCGATGCCGACGCCGATCGGCACCGCGACGATGAGCGCGAACACCGAGCTCAGCACCGTGACCATGAACAGGTCACGGATGCCGAAGCGCAGGTTGTTCGCGTCACCGGTGGAGAATTCCGTGCTGGTGAAGAAGTTGGCGTTGTCGGCCATGAGCGAGGGGACCGCGCGGATCAGCAGGAACAACGCGATCAACGCGATGGCCGCGACAATGGTCGCGCCCGCCGCGGTGGCCAGCCACCGAAAGATCGTCTCGGCGTTCAGGCGCCCGGAACGACCCTTCTCCGGGGCCTTGTCGAATTTCGGTTCGGTCGGCATATGCGAAGTATCTCCGGCCGCCCGCGGGCCCGTCGAATCCGACGAGCCCGGTGCGGTCACCTCAGGGTGCATGGTCATGGCCTACGCAGCGATCAGGAGATGGCGTTGATCGCGGTGGTCAGCTTGGTCTTGAAGGCGTCCGGCAGCGGCACGTAGCCGGCATCGGACAGACCGCTCTGGCCGTTGGTGACGACTGAGGTCAGGAACGCCTTGACGGCCTTGCTGGTCTCGGCGTCGGCGTACTTCGAGCACACGATCTCGTAGGTGGCCATCATGATCGGGTACGCGCCCGCGGCGGTGGGCTTGTAGAACGAGCTGGTGTCGAGCACCAGGTCGTTGCCCTCGCCCTTGATCTTCACGCCGTCGATGGACTTGCCCGCCGACTCGGCCGACAGCGCGACCGGGTCCTTGCTCGCCGAGGTGATGATCTGGGCGATCGACAGGCTCTGCGCCTTGGCGAAGGACCACTCGTTGTAGGTGATCGAGTTCTTGGTGTTCTTGATGGCGGCCGAGGTGCCCTCGTTGCCCTTGGCACCCTCACCGACACCGCCGTTGAACGACTTGCCGCCGCCCTTGCCCCAGGCACCGTCGGACGCGGCGTCGAGGTAGAGCTGGAAGTTGTCGGTGGTGCCCGACTCGTCGGAGCGGAAGATCACGGCGATCTTCTCCGAGGGCAGCTTGGCGTTCGGGTTGAGCGCCTTGATCTCGGGGGCATCCCAGGTGGTGATGGCGCCGTTGAACACCTTGGCGGCGGTCGGGCCGTCGAGCACGAGGTCGGTGACGCCGTCGACGTTGTAGGTGATGGCGATCGGGCCGAAGACGGTCGGCAGGTTCCACGCCGGGCTGGCGCAACGCTCCTGGGCCTTGGCGGGCTCTTCCTTCTTGGAGCTCAGCGGGGAGTCGGAGCCACCGAAGTCGGTCTGCCCGCCGATGAACTCGTTGACGCCCGCGCCGGAGCCGCTGGAGGTGTAGTTCAGGGTGTAGCCGTCGCAGTTGGTCTCGTAGGCGGCGACGAAGCGCTCCATCGCGTTCTTCTGCGAAGAGGCACCGGACGCCTTGAGCGCCTTCTTGCCGCCGCACTCGACACTGGTGTTGGCGTTGTTGCTGGTGTCGCCACCGGTGTTGTCGTCGCTGCCACAGGCGGCCAGAGACATGGCACCCGCGGCGAAGACGCCGACCAGGGCGCTGGTGCGCTTGAAGTTCACTTTTCCTCCGACATTGCTGACGAACTCGCTCGGTCCCTCACCGGCCCGGGCGAGTTGGGTGGTGCGGATCGCGGGTGAACGCGAGCACCAGGCGACGACTGTGCCGCCCAGAAGTAACGTAGGTTCGCCCGGTTGACAGTTGGCCCGAGGTGGGTTAACGGAGAATGAACAGCCCGGCGCGATTAGACCGAGCGTGTGATGTTTGCCCCAGTTTTACTCGTCGGTACCCGGTCATCCTCACAATATTCAGGGTCGCCGAGGAACTGTGAGCTGTCTCGCAGCCGGTCAGCTCAGCGCGTAGGCGACGTCGATATGGGCGGGTGCGAAACCCAGTTTGGTGTAGGTCCGCACGGCGGCGTGGTTGTCGGCCTCGGTGTAGAGCAGCACCTCGGTCAGGCCGGTGTCGCGCAGGTGGTGCAGTCCGGCCAGGGTGAGCAGTCGACCCAGGCCACGGCCCTGCGCGGCGGGGTCGATGCCGACGACGTAGACCTCGCCCGCCGGGGCGGCGTCGGGGTGCGCCTTGGTCCAGTGGAAGCCGAGCAGGCGGTCGGGATCGGCGGCGTCGAACGCCAAGAAGAGCCCGGCCGGATCGAACCAGGATTCGGCGCGGCGGGCGGCGACGTCGCGCTCGGTCCAGCCGCCCTGTTCGGGGTGCCAGGCGAAGGCGGCGTTGTTGACCCGCAACAGTTCGGCATCGTCGGCGGGGCCTTCGTAGGTGCGCAGGACGAGGCCTTCGGGGACCTCGAGTGGCGGTAGCTCGGGGGTTGCCAGGCTGCGGCGCATCTGCCAGAGTTCGCGTGCTGTCGTCAGTTTCAGGGCGGCGGCGAGGGCCTTGGCGGCGGGGAGATCGCCGTGTGCCCAGACGCGGGCGCCCTTGCCGCCCTCGGTGAGAGCCTTGCGGACGAGGTCGGTACCGATGCCCTGTTCGCGGGCTTCGGGGTCGACGGCCACTTCTGCCATTGCGGGGTGATCATCATGTGCCGCAACGAGATTCGCGTAGCCGGCGATCTCGCCGTTGCGTTCGGCGAGCAGATGTCTTGTGCCGGGGGTGGTTTCGGCGAGCGAGAGGACCGCCTGCTCGGAGACGGGGGCGACGCCGTCGGTGGACTTCGCGCGGTCGAGCAGGGCGCGGATGTTCTCAGCGGTGGTGGAGTCGACGGTCTCGGTCCACTTCAAGGTTGCCCCCTGTGTTTTGGGCGAACGTCGGGTGAGGTGCCCGGCTCTTCGGGTTTTGTGATTGCGGGAGGTACTGGCTGTGTTTTTGGAGCGCTGGCGCGCTCGAGCGCGGCCCCTGGGGGGCCGCTACGCCGCTTCGCGGCGGACCCTCCTCGAGGTCGGGTCGTGCGGGGGTGGGAATGCTGTCATGGCGGATTTGGGGTGTTCTCAGGGGGTGCTGCCGTTGACGGGGGTCAGGTCTTCGCCGTCTACGTCCTCGTCGGTGAAGGTCACCGGTTCGCCCTTCGCGGCTGTCGACCTTGCCGGGCGGACCGCCTTGTAGCCGACGTTGCGGACGGTGCCGATGAGGGATTCGTATTCGCTGCCGAGTTTGGCGCGTAGGCGGCGGACGTGGACGTCTACCGTGCGGGTGCCGCCGAAGAAGTCGTAGCCCCAGACCTCTTGCAGCAGTTGGGCGCGGGTGAAGACCCGGCCTGCGTGCTGGGCGAGGTACTTGAGCAGCTCGAATTCCTTGTAGGTGAGGTCGAGCGGGCGGCCTCGCAGGCGGGCGGTGTAGGTGCCTTCGTCGATCACCAGTTCGCCGAGGGTGATCTTGCCCGTGTTCTCGGGGCTGGCCACGCCGCCGTTGCGGCCGACGAGCAGGCGCAGGCGCGCGTCGAGTTCGGCGGGGCCGGTGCCGGGCAGCAGGATGTCGTCGAGGCCCCAGTCGGCGTTCACCGCGACGAGTCCGCCCTCGGTGAGCACGGCGACGACCGGCACCGACGAACCGGTGCTGCCGAGCAGCCTGCACAGACCGCGCGCGGCGGCCAGGTCGGTCCGGGCGTCGACCAGCGCGACGTCGGCACTACCGGCCTCCAGCAGGGACGACACCTCGGTCGGCGCGGGGCGGACGTTGTGCGCCAGCAGCGTCAACGAGGGCAGCACCGCATCCGGGTTGGGGTCGGAAGTCAGTAGGAGCAGCTCCACCGGGCCCTCCTCCTATCTCGTGTCTGCGCGACGAGAGCAGCCGCACAGCTACGTCGCCGAAACACAGGGTTAGTCGGTGCAACATTAGCGCGTCACAGGCCATGACCTCGCAACACGGGCACACTTACGAGTGTTCGGCCGATACCCGGGCACCCGGCACCCGCCTGCGTGGGCGCTACTCTCACCTCATGCGCAAGCTGATCATCGGGCTGCTGTGCCTGGCCGGGTTGGCGGTGGTGATCGATTTCGGCGCCGCCGCCTACACCGAGTACCACGTGTCGCGGCAACTACGGGCGGGCGCCGACCTGTCGGCCGATCCCGAAGTGACCTTCCACGGTTTCCCCTTCACCGCCCAGGCCCTGGCCGGGCGCTACGACAACGTGGCGATCCGGGCCCGAAGCATGCGCCCGGACATCCCCGGCGAGATCGGCATCGAGGCCACCCTGAACGGTCTGCACGCACCCGCCGGTGAGCTGCTCGACGGTGCGGCGCGCTCGGTGCAGGTCGACCGGGTCGACGCCCGCATGCGCATCGAACCCACCGAGCTCGGCAGGCTCTTCGGCATCCCCGACCTGCAGGTCCACACCCGTCCGGCCGACAAGTCCGACGGCACGGGCGGTTCGGGTGGTTCCGGCATGACCACCGGGGGCGCGCTCGTGCTCACCGGCACGCTGCCCACCGCGCCCAACGGGCGCATCCTCGGCGCGGGTGTCACCCCGTCGAGTTCGGCCAAGCGCGTGCCGGTGCAGATCCAGGCCGACCTGCTGCTCGACGGCGACCTGGTGCGCATCCAGGCCACCGGCTTCTATCACGACAAGAACAGCGGCCCGGCCGACACCGCCAAGACCAGCGAATCGGAGATCCTCGAGGCCGATCGCGGCGCGGTGCTCGAGCGCTTCAGCCGTACGATCGATACCAAGGAGTTGCCGTTCGGGGTCCGGCCCACCGAGGTCGAGGCGCTGGGTGGGCACATCGTCGTCGAGGGCGTCGGCCGCAACGTCACCATCGACCTGGACCGATTGCAGCAACCATGATCGAACTCGCCGTACTCGCCGCCGTCGTGCTGGCCGCCGTCGCGGTCGGCCTGCTGCTGCGCCGCAACCAGGGCCGGGTGCGGCCCGCCACCCTCGACCCCGACACCGAACAGCGCGCCCGCCTGCTCGACGCGGTCGGTGTCTCCGGTTCGGCGCCCGCGGTGCTGCACTTCTCGGCCGACTGGTGCGGCCCGTGCGACGCCGTGCGCCGGGTGGTCGCCGGTGTCACCGCGGAGCTGGCCGATTCGCCGAACGCACCGCGCGACATCGAGATCGACATCGACGCCGAACCCGCGCTCGCCCGCGAACTCAACGTGCTCTCCCTGCCCACCACCTTCGTCTTCGACGCCGAGGGCAAGGAGCGTTTCCGCATCTCCGGCGTACCGAAGGCGGGCGACCTGCGCACCGCCCTCGAGCCGCTCACAGTGTGACGTTGTCCCCGGTTTCGAGGGGGCCTGCCCATTTCCCGGGAAGACCGGGTAAACTCTTCATCGTGCAAACCGACCACGAGCTGATGCTCACCCGACGCCGCACAGTTGACCTGTGTCGCCTCGGTGGTTGTTGCTGCCTGTGCCGCTGACCGGTCGGCTTCTCTCCGAGATTCCTGACGCCGACCTCTGTTCGCCGCGCGAGTGATCGTTTCGATCCCCCGGCGAACTGGCAGATCCCACTGAATCGTCTCAGCGCAGGAGTTCGCACCATGACCTCGTTTTCTGATTCCCCACCCCGCATCGACGTCCGCGGGCCGCGTTTCGTGGCCTGGGTGACGACCGGGGTGCTCGTCGCGGTGCTGCTGGTCGCGACCGTTTCCCCCGTCGCCGCCGCGATCCTGATCGGCCTGCAGGCCGTGGTGTTCGCGATCGGCGCGGCGGCCGGTCCCACCAAGCACCCTTACGGCCGGATCTACGCGGCGTTCGTCGCGCCGCGACTCGGCCCGCCCACCGAGACCGAACCCGTGCCGCCGCTGCGTTTCGCGCAGGCACTCGGCTTCGTGTTCGCCGGTGTCTCCCTGCTGGGCTTCGCGCTCGGCTCCCCGATCGTCGGCGCGGTGTTCGCCGGCTTCGCCCTGTTCGCGGCGTTCTTGAACGCGGCCTTCGGGGTCTGCCTGGGCTGCCAGATCTATCCCCTGGTAGCCCGCTTCCGCCGGTCGCCTGCTCCGGCACCGAACTGACCCACCCTGCACGTCTGTTGAAAGGAACAACATGGCTCGCTCCGATGTCCTGGTCTCCGTTGACTGGGCCGAAGAGAACCTCAACGCCCCCGGCGTCGTCTTCGTCGAGGTCGACGAGGACACCTCCGCCTACGAGGGTGGCCACATCGAAGGCGCCGTTCGCCTGGACTGGAAGAACGACCTGCAGGATCAGGTCCGTCGCGACTTCGTGAACCAGGAGCAGTTCTCCGACCTGCTCTCGGCGCGCGGCATCGCCAACGACGACACCGTGGTGCTCTACGGCGGCAACAACAACTGGTTCGCCGCCTACGCCTACTGGTACTTCAAGCTGTACGGCCACAACGACGTCAAGCTGCTCGACGGCGGCCGCAAGAAGTGGGAACTCGACGGTCGTCCGCTCTCGCGTGACGCGGTCAACCGCCCGGCCACCCAGTACAAGGCCTCGGCTCCCGACCTGAGCATCCGCGCCTTCCGCGACGAGGTCATCGCCGCCATCGGCACCAAGAACCTGGTCGACGTGCGCAGCCCCGACGAGTTCTCCGGCAAGATCCTGGCTCCCGCGCACCTGCCGCAGGAGCAGAGCCAGCGTCCCGGCCACATCCCGGGCGCGATCAACGTGCCGTGGAGCAAGGCGGCCAACGAGGACGGCACCTTCCGTTCCGACGAAGAGCTCGCCGAGCTCTACAAGGATGCGGGCTTGGACGGCGAGAAGGAGACCATCGCCTACTGCCGCATCGGCGAGCGTTCCTCGCACACCTGGTTCGTGCTGCAGGAGCTGCTCGGCCACCAGAACGTCAAGAACTACGACGGCAGCTGGACCGAATACGGTTCGCTCGTCGGTGCACCTATCGAGTTGGGAGCGTAATCAATATGTGTGCAGCACCTACCCAGGGTCAGGCCATCCCGGCCGGCGTCGATGTGGAGAAGGAAACGGTCATCACCGGCCGTGTCCTGAGCACCGACGGTCAGCCGGTCGGCGGCGCGTTCGTGCGTCTGCTCGACGGCAACGGTGACTTCACCGCCGAGGTCGTCGCCTCCGGCACCGGTGATTTCCGCTTCTTCGCCGCGCCGGGTTCGTGGACCCTGCGCGCGCTGTCGGCGTCGGGCAACGGTTCGGCCGAGGTCCGCCCCGAGGGCGCGGGCATCCACTCCGTGGACGTCGCGGTCGCGAAGTAACGACCTCACAACGGCCCTGGTAGTTCCCGTGCGGGAACTGCCGGGGCCGTTTTCGTATCTCCGTTCCGGACTCGCTAGACTCCGAAACGTGGTCCTCTTCTTCGAGATTCTCCTCATCGCCGTGTCGATCCTCATCGGCTGGTTCGGCCTGTACGTCTTCTACCGGCTGTTCACCGAGTCATGAGCGGGCTCGCGAGCGAAGGTTCCGATCCGGCCGAGCGAGCGAGTGACGTGCAAGACGCTTCGGCACAGCGTCGCAGTGGCGACGAGGCGGTGAATGTCGCCGCCGAGCGTGCGAAAGAAACCGGGGTCCGAAACATTTCGGTCCTCGGCGGTCTCCCCATTCCCGAGGACACCGCGAATCTGCGCGAGGGTCCCGATCTGAACCACGCCATGCTCGCGTTGCTGCCGCTGGTCGGCGTGTGGCGCGGCGGGGGCGAAGGCCACCACCCCGCCGACGGCGACTACCGCTTCGGTCAGCAGATCATCGTGTCCCACGACGGTGGCGACTACCTGGTCTGGGAATCGCAGACCTGGAAGCTCGACGCCGAGGGCGGCTACGACAGCCCCGACCTGCGCGAGAGCGGATACTGGCGAGTCGGCACCGATGCCGACACCGAGATGCTCGAACTGCTGCTCACCCACAGCTCCGGCATCGTCGAACTGTTCTACGGCACCGCTCGCACCCAGTCGTCCTGGGAACTGGCCACCGATGTGGTGATCCGCAGCCAGTCCGGCGCTGTCGTCGGCGGCGCGAAACGCCTCTACGGCATCGTCGAAGGCGGCGACCTTGCCTACGTCGAGGAACGAGTCGACCCGGACGGCGAGCTCATCCCCCGCCTCTCGGCTCGGTTGCAGCGCTACATCGGCTGAGATCCCAACCGGACGCCCCGCGGTTTCGCGGGGCGTTCGTCGTTTCCGCGGCGGAAATGGAGCGACCCCCGAGCCATACCGTCCGTTCCGGGGAACGTGGCGGTCCCGGGTGGATAGTCCGGGGGCTCGGGGGTCGGGTGTCTGCCTGGGATTCGCTCAGCGCACCGCTGGGGAATCTCCCGCAGGGGTGCTGCTAGCGGGCAGCCACCTCACGCATCCGTTGAACATACATTCTTCAGACCACCTCCTCTCTTGTGTACCGATGAATCTATCGGGCTGTCGCGAGGTCGGCAATTGATTTTCCGAGGGGCTCTGAGCTGCGGATATCCACCGGTGGCAGGCGAGGCCGGAGGCCGCTCGGCACGCGCTCAGGAAGGCTTGCGGTCGACGTGGCAGGCGCCGCTCGGGTCGACGGTGACCACGGTGTCGGCGCGATGGTCTTCGGGGAGCTGATGGGTGACGACCACGACCCACCGCTCCGGATCGACCAGACCGCTGTCGCGGTCGAGCAGATCGCGCAGCAACTGCTCGCCCTCGGCGGCGGCGAGATGTTCGGTCGGTTCGTCGAGCAGGAGTGTGCCCGCGGGCGAGACGAGCGCGCGGGCGAGCAGCAAGCGCCTGCGCTGACCGCCGGAGACGGCCGCCGCACCCGCGGTGAGGCCGGTGCGGATCCCGTCCGGCAGGGTGTCGAGCCAGGGGCCGAGCCCGACTGCGCGCACGGCGCTTTCGGCTTCGTCCTCGGTCAGGTCGCCGCGCGCGACCCGCAGGTTCTCCAGAATCGACGTGTCGAACAGGTGCGCGTCCTCGGCGAAGAACGTGACACCGTCCAGCGGTGTGTCGAACAACCCGGCCCACGCCATCAACAGGGTCGTCTTCCCGGCGCCGCTCGGTCCGACGACGGCCACCCGGCGCCCCTCCGGCATCGGGATCCGCCCGGGCATCGGGTCGGTGACAGCTTCGGTGACGCCGAGCGACCCGGCGGACGGTGCGCGCAGCCGGTGCAGGGCCGCGCGGGCCGTCGTGCGCGCGGTCCGCTCGTCCGGGCGCGGGGCGGGCGCGCCGAGCGGTGTGGGTGCGAGGGCGCGCAGGCGGTGCAGAGCCGCCCGGGAGGTGGTGAGGGTGGTGGCGGCGGCCGGGAGCGCGCCGACGGCTTCGAAGGCCGACAGCGGGACGAGCACGAGGACGGTGAGCGCCATCGGACTCATCCCGCCGGGGGTCCCACCGGTGGCGCCGTAGGCGACGACGCCGACCAGCAGGGCGCCCAGTGCGCTGACACCGATCGACAGCGGGGTCGCCGCCGCGGCCCAGGCGCTGCGCGCGGCCGCGCTGTCCTCGGCGACCACCGCGCGGGCCGCCGTCTCGTCGGCGTGGGTGAGCGCGGCGTCCAGGCGACCCGCCACCCGCAATTCGGCCGCGTGATCGAGCACGGTGAGTGCCTCGGCGGTGAATTCGGCGCGGTCGTGGCGCACCGCGCGTTCCTCGTCGCGAGCGGCCGCGGCCGACAGCCACGGCGCGAGGATGCCCGAGACGGCAAGGGCCACAGCGAGAATCACCGCCGCCGGTACCGAGATGACCGCGATCAAGCCGACCGCCGCCACCGACAACACCACCGCGACGGCCACCGGAACGAATACCCGGACCACCACCGCGCCGAGATCGTCGATATCGGCGCCCACGCGCACCAGCAGGTCTCCCCGGCGCAGTTTCCGTGCGGCCGCGCGGGTGTCGTCGGTGCGCGCGAGTTCGGTTCCGCGTCGTTCCCGCCACCACCAGATGTCGGACCGGGCGAAGGTGCGATACACCTCGGTGCGCGCCGTCGTCATCGCCCGCAATGCCACGTCGTGGGTGGCCAGCCGTTCCAGATACCGGCACACACCACGCGAGATGCCGAGCGCCCGAACGGCGGTCACCGCGACGCCGATGTGCAGCACCGGCGGCATCTGCCAGGACCGTGCGATCAACCACGCCGCCAGCGCCGCCAGCGCCAACCCACTGCCGAGCGCGAGGACGCCCCACGCGATCGCCACCGCGACCCGCCACGGGGACAGTCCGAGCAGCCGCCACATGTCCCGCAGATCCGTGATCACGGCGCCGCCTCCACGCTGCGATCAGCGCGCACAGAGTCGTCGTGGGCGACTTCGATCACCACGTCCGCGGCGGCGAGCACGGTCGGCCGATGACCGACGACCACCACGGTGGCTCCCGCCGCGGCGATGTCGCGCAGCGCCGCCAGCACGCGCTGCTCGCTCTCCGCGTCGAGGTGGGCGGTCGGTTCGTCGAGAAGCAGGATCGGCCGGTGGGCGGCAAGCACCCGGGTGAGGGCGAGGCGCTGCCGCTGCCCCAGCGAGAGACCGGTGCCGCCCTGGCCGACGACGGTTTCCCAGCGTTGCGGCAGACCGTCGAGCACCTCGTCGAATCCCGTTGCCGCGCTTGCTCGGTCGAGGGCGTCGCCCCCGCTGTCGCCGGCACCGAGCAGGTCGACGTTCTCGCGCAATGTGCCCGGCACCAGCACCGGCCGTTGGGGCAACCAGGCGATGCGCGCCCACCAGCTTTCCGAAGCCATGTCGCGGACATCGCGTCCGTCGACGAGCACCGCACCGCGATCGGGCTCGATCAATCCGAGAATCGCCTGCAGCGTGGTCGATTTGCCGCACCCGTTCGGGCCGGTCAGCGCGGTCACCACGCCGGGCCGCAACTCGGCGGTCAGGTGATCGGGGGCGTTGCCCTCGCGCGCGGCGACCGTCAGCCCGCGCAGTTCGACGACCGCGCCCGCCGCGTCCGGAACCGGTGTGTCGGCAGCCTGCGACGGGCCGGGCGGGACTGCGCGGTCGAGCACGGCGAAGGCCCGGTCGGCCGCCGCCATTCCGTCCTGGGCCGCGTGGAACTTCTCCCCCACCTGGCGCAGCGGCCAGTACACCTCCGGGGCGAGGATCAACGCGACCAGCCCCGCGTACAGGCTCATCTCGCCGTACACCAGGCGCAAGCCGATGGCCACGGCGATCAGGGCGACGCTCAACGTCGCCAGACCCTCGAGCACCATCGAGGACAGGAAGGCCATCCGCAGCGCCTGCATCGTCCGCCTGCGCAGCGCGTCACCGAGTGCCCGCACCTGTCCCGCCATGCTCGACGACTCGTTTTCGCGCCCGAGTGCCCGCAGTGTCGGCATGCCCGCGAACAGGTCGAGGAGCTGATCCGAAAGCCGGGTGGTCGCGGCGAGCGTCGCCTCCGCCCGGCCCTGGGTGAGCAGACCGATGAGCACCATGAAGATCGGGATCAGCGGGAGGGTGATCACCGCGATCACCGCCGAGGTCGGATCGTGGAAGGCGATGACGACCAACACGATCGGCGGGACGAGGCAGGCCAGCAGCAGGGCGGGCAGATATCCGGTGTACCACCCGCGCAGGCCGCCGAGACCGTTGCCGACGACGACGGCGATCTCGGTGCGCCGCGCGTCGAGTTCCCTCGGCGTCAGCTCGGCCCCGGCCCGCAGGACGGCGGTCTCGAGTTCGGCCACCACCGCGCTGCCCGCCCGGTGCGCCAGCCTGGCCTGCCACCAGCTCGCGGCGCCGCGCACCGCGACGGCCACGGCGAGCACGACCAGTTCCGTTGTCCACGCGCCGAGCGAGCGGCTGCCGGGATCGGTGATGACGCCCGCGAGCACCCGGCCGATCATCACCGCCATGACCACGATCGTCGCCGTGATCACCAGCGCGAGCAGGACCGCGATCACCAGGTGTGGCCGCGCCGAGCGCGCGTAGCGCCACAGGCGCGGGTCGACCGGTCCGCGGCGCGGTTTGCGCGCCGCCGCGCTCGGGTCGACCACCGGAGTCACGCGCTCAGCCTTTGCCTTGCAGCGGCAGCCCCACCGGCGGCGGGATGTGCTCCACCCGGATCCGCTGCCGGAACACCCAGTACGTCCAGCCCTGGTAGATGATCACCACCGGTGCGGCGAAGGCGGCGGCCCAGCTCATCACCTTCAGGGTGTAGGGCGAGGAGGAGGCGTTGTCGATGCTGAGGTCGAACAGCGGGCTGATCGTCGAGGGCAGCACGTTCGGGAACATCGAGCCGACGATCAGCACCGTCACCGCGATCACCGTGACGGCGGTGCCCGCGAAGGCCCAGCCGTCCCGGCCCACCACGGTGGCCACACCGCCCAGCAGCAGGCCGAGCACCGCGACGCCCAGCGGCACCCAGGTCCAGCCGGCGCCGTAGGCGAGCTGGGTCCACAGCCCGAATCCGCCGACCACCAGTGTGGTCGGTACCAGCAGCGCCCGAGCGATTCGCCGTGCGTCGTCGCGGACCTCGCCGCCGGTCTTGAGAGTCAGGAAGATCGCGCCGTGCAGGGCGAAGAGGACGGCCGTGGTCAACCCGCCGAGCAGGGCGTAGGGGCTGAGCAGATCCCACACCGATCCGACGATCTGGCGTTCTTCGTTCAGCGGAACCCCGCGCACCATGTTGGCGAAAATCCAGCCCCAGGCAAGGGCGGGTACCCACGATCCGATGCCGATGCCGCGGTCGCACCAGGCCCGCCATTTCGGGTCGTTGATCTTGCCGCGGTATTCGATCGCGCAGATGCGCAGGATCAGCGCGACGAGCAGGACGAGCAGCGCGAGATAGAAGCCCGAGAACAGGCTCGCGTACCACTCCGGGAAAGCCGCGAACATGGCGCCCGCGGCGGTGATCAGCCACACCTCGTTGGCGTCCCAGACGGGCCCGATGGTGTTGAGCACCACGCGGCGACGCGGATCGGAGCCCCGCCCGAGGATCGGCATCAACATGCCGACCCCGAAATCGAATCCCTCGAGCACGAAGTAGCCGGTGAACAGAACGCCGACCAGAATGAACCAGAACAGTTGCAGATCCATCGACGGCTCCTAGTACGCGAAGGACAGTTGTTCGACCGGCTCGTTCCGGCGCTCCGGTTTCTCCGATGCCGGTTTCTCGACCCCGGCGACCACGTATCGGCGGATCAAGTAGAACCACACCACCGCGAGCACAGCGTAGAGGGCGGTGAACACGATCAGTGAGAACAACACCGTGCCGGGCGAGTGGTCGGAGACCGCCTGTTGCACCGTCATCCGGATGGCCGGGTCGCCGGTCGGATTGGGCGCGACCACCCACGGCTGACGTCCCATCTCGGTGAACACCCAGCCCGCGCTGTTGGCCAGGAACGGGGTGGGAATGGCGAGCAGGCTCAGCCAGGAGAACCAGCGCTGATCGGGCACGCGGCCGCCACGGGTGAGCCAGAAGCCGGCCAGCAGCAACAGCACCGATCCCGCGGCCAGGCCGATCATGGCGCGGAAGGACCAGTAGGTGACGAACAGGTTCGGCCGGTAGTCGCCGGGACCGAATTCCACGTTGTAGGTCTTCTGCAGATCGACAACGCCTTCGAGGGTCACGCCGCTGAATTTGTCCTCGGCGAGGAAGGGCAGCACGTACGGGATCTTCAGCACGTGGATCACGCTGTCGCAGTTGTTGTGGGTACCGACGGTGAGGACGGAGAAATCCGGGTCGGTCTCGGTGTGGCACAACGATTCCGCCGACGCCATCTTCATCGGCTGCTGCTGGAACATCAGCTTGCCCTGGACATCACCGGTGACCGCGACGGCGATCCCGGCGAGCGCGACAACGACCAGCGCGGCTCGGCCGACGGGCCGCCACACGGTGCGCGCTTCCGCGAGTTTGGCCGCGTCCCCGCTGCGCGCGTTGCGCACCATCCACCAGCCTGCGACGCCGGCGACCAGGGTCCCGGCGGTGAGGAACGCACCTGCCACCGCGTGCGGGAAGGCCGCCATGGCGGTGTTGTTGGTGAGCACCGCCCAAATGCTTTCCAGCTCAGCGCGTCCGGTCTCGGGGTTGTAGCGCGCACCGACGGGGTGCTGCATGAACGAGTTGGCGGCGATGATGAAGTAGGCCGAGGCGTTGACGCCGATCGCCACGATCCAGATCGTCGCCAGGTGCACCAGTTTCGGCAGCCGCGTCCAGCCGAAGATCCACAGGCCGATGAAGGTCGACTCCATGAAGAAGGCGATCAGCGCTTCCAGGGCCAGCGGCGCGCCGAAGACGTCGCCGATGAAGCGGGAGTACTCGCTCCAGTTCATGCCGAACTGGAATTCCTGCACGATGCCGGTGGCGACGCCCATGGCGAAGTTGATCAGGAACAGTTTCCCGAAGAATTTGGTGAGCCGGTACCACTTCTCGTCCCCGGTGACGACCCATGCGGTCTGCATCATGGCGATCAGGGGCGCCAGACCGATGGTGAGCGGTACGAAGACGAAGTGATACACCGTGGTGATTCCGAACTGCCACCGGGAGATGTCCAAGGTGTCCATCCGGCCTCCATCCACTACTACGACGTCCTGTAGTAGAGAGTACGCGTACGGATACCCCCATGAAGGGTGACAACCGCCACGGCTCAGCGCAGGGGCGCGCCCACCCGCGCCCCACAGGCGCTCACCAGTCGCCGATGGTCCCCGGCCGGTCGATCCCCGCGTCGACCATGTCCATGATCTCCTGAGCGTTGTCGGGCGCGGACAGCCGCACACCGTCGAGCTGATTCACCCTGGCCGCGAGCGTGACGCTCGACAGCAGCCAGATGCTGTCGCAATCGAACAGATCGGCGGTGAAGATCGACTGGTACTTGCACTCCCAGCCCTTCTTCTCCGCCACCGTGAACAGGGCCCGCTGCGTGACGCCCGGCAGTACGCCGATCTTGGCGGGCGGGGTGATGAGCTGCTTGTCGCGCACGATCACCACGGTCGAGCGCGGGCCTTCCAGCACCCGGTGTTCGGTGCTGTGGAAGATCACGTCGTCGGCGCCCATCCGCCGGGCGAACCGCAGCGCGGCCATGTTCGTCGCGTACGACAGCGTCTTCGCGCCGAGCAGCTGCCACGGCGCCGCCTGCGCCAGGTCCACGGAGATGCCACGGGCCAGCGACATCACCTTCACACCTTCGGCACGCGCCTGCGCGACCCGCGCGGGCACCGGGGAGACGAGCACGTACGCGGTCGGTGTCGGCTCGTCGGGCACGAGACCCGAGCCGGGCGCGTCGAATTCGGAATCGCGGCCGCGGGTGTAGATCAGGCGGAGCACGCCCTCTTCCTCGGCGCCCCACTCCTTGACCGCCAGCTCGACCGCGCTGCGCCATTTCGCCAGCCCCGGCTCGGGCAGTTCCAGCGCCTGGGCCGAGCGGCGCAGCCGGGCCAGGTGGAATTCCAGCGCGGTGGCCGTGCCGCCGCGCACCAATATCGTTTCGAACACACCGTCGCCACGCAGTGCTCCGATGTCGTCGGCATAGAGCGACGGCGTGTTCGCGTCAGCGACCACACCGTCGAGTGTCACAAGAACCCGTTCTCCCATGTGACGAGCGTAGGCGTTATAGCTCTGTTATGCCTACGGCTGCCGTGGATCCGACGCGGCGCGACCGCCCACCCTCGGCGCGTGCCGGCGGACACGCCTACAGTGGTGGTGTGTCCGTGGACGTCGCCCCCAGTCCTGTTCTCCAAACCCCTGGCGCCGTCGCGGGTGCGCCGGGCTCCCCTGATGCCGCGGTCGCCTGGCACTACGGCGACCCGTTCGGCGAGCAGAAGGCCGCCGCGCAGCGCGTCGCCGTCGTCGACCGGTCGCATCGCAGTGTGTCCCGCATCACCGGCGCCGAGCGGCTGAGCTGGTTGCACACCATCACCAGCCAGCACATCGCGAACCTGCCCGACGGCCACAGCGCCGAATCACTCGACCTGGACCTCAACGGCCGCGTGCTGCACCACTTCGTGCTCACCGACCTCGACGGCGCCCTCTGGCTCGACACCGAGGGCGGGCACGGCACCGAGCTGCTCGGCTTCCTGCAGAAGATGGTGTTCTGGGCCGATGCCAAACCCGAGGCCGCCGACTACGCCGTGCTGAGCCTGCTCGGCCCGGAGACCGACACGCTGCTCCCCGCCCTCGGTCTCGGCGAACTGCCCGGGCTGTACGCGGCCGCGGCGCTGCCCGGCGGCGGATTCCTGCGCCGGATGCCCGGCGACTCCTTCGACCTGCTCGTCCCCCGCGCCGACCTCGCCACGTGGTGGACGAAGCTCACCTCGGCCGGTGCCCGGCCGGCGGGCATGTGGGCCTACGAGGCACTGCGCGTGGCCGCCCTCCGCCCGCGCGTCGGCGTCGACACCGATGAGCGCACCATCCCGCACGAGGCCCGCTGGATCGGCGGTGTCGAGGAGCAGGGCGCGGTGCACCTGAACAAGGGCTGCTATCGCGGCCAGGAAACCGTTGCGCGCGTGCACAACCTGGGCAAACCGCCACGCAACCTGGTGCTGCTGCACCTCGACGGTTCCGCCGACGAACGGCCCGCCACCGGCGACGACGTCACCGCGGGCGGGCGCACCGTCGGTCGCCTCGGCACCGTCGTCGACCACTACGAGCTCGGCCCGATCGCGCTGGCCCTGGTGAAACGCTCCGTCCCGGCGGGCACCGAACTGGTGGTCGGCTCCATGGCCGCCGCCATCGACCCCGACTCGGTCCCCTCGGACGAGGGTGTGCAAGCCGGGCGCGCCGCCGTCGACCGCCTGCGTGGTCGATGAGCCGCCCGCACTTGCGCGCCGGTGACACCGGCCGTGTCGAGGCCGTGTGCGTGGTGCACGCCGAACTCGAGATGCGCACCCGCGTGGGCCGCAGCGCCATCGACAAGCGTCCGGTCGCGGGTCGCGTCGGGGTGCGCGCGCTCGGACTCGACGGCGACCACGTGTGCGACACCGTCAACCACGGCGGTGTGCACCAAGCCGTCTACGCCTACGCCGAAGAAGACGCCCTCCGCTGGGCCGAGGAACTCGACCGCGACCTGCCCGCCGGCTGGTTCGGCGAAAACCTGCGGGTCACCGGCCTACCCCTCAGCGACGCGGTGTTCGGAGCCCACGTCGCGATCGGCGACACCCTGCTCGAGGTGAGCGCTCCCCGCGTTCCGTGCGCGACCTTCCAGCAATGGTCCGGCGAGAAGCAGTGGGTGAAACGCTTCGCCCTGCGCGCCGACACCGGCACCTACTTCCGGGTGCTCACCGAGGGAACGATCGGCGCGGGCGACGAAGTACGGGTGGTGCACGTCCCGGCCCACGGCATCACCGTGCGCGACCTGTTCACCGGCGCCGACCCCGCACTGCTCACCCGGCTGCTCACGGAGGAACCGACCATCTCCGACGACATCCGCATGCAGATCGACCGGCACAACCGGAAACGAACCGTGGAGGTCCGCGCATGAGTGTCGAACTGGTCGAGGTGGTGCGGTCCGGCTTCCGCGAGTGCGTGCACCGCGGTTCGGTCGTCGTGCTCGACGCCGACGGCACCCCGACCGTCGAGCTCGGTGAGGTGCACGGCCCGATCTTCCCGCGCTCGACGAACAAGCCCATGCAGGCACTCACCCTGCTGCGCAACGGCTTCGACCCCGTCGACGACGACGAACTCGCCATCACCACCGCCTCCCATTTCGGCGAGCCCGACCACATCGCCCTGGTCACCCGGCTGCTCGACCGCTTCGGCCACACCCCGGCAGACCTCGCCTGTCCACCTGACCTGCCGTTCGAGGAGAACGCCCGCGCCGCCGCCATCACCGGTGCGGGCCGCAGCCCGCTGTACATGAACTGCTCCGGCAAACACGCCGCGATGCTGGCGACCTGCGCGATCAACGACTGGCCGCGCACCGGATACCTCGACCTCGAACACCCACTGCAGCAGACGGTTCTCGCCACCATCGCCGACGTCACCGGCGAACCCGAGACCGACCTGGGGATCGACGGCTGCGGCCTGCCGATCGTCCCCGTCTCGCTGATCAACCTGGCGCGCGCCTTCGCGGCGTTCACCACCGCCGAGCCCGGCACCGCCGAACGCCGGATCGCCGATGCCGTGCGGAGCAATCCGCGAGTGATTTCCGGCACGAACGGGCCAGATCTCCAAGCGATGTCGGCCACGCCCGGACTCTTCTGCAAAATCGGCGCCGACGGCGTGCACGCGGGTGCGCTCCCGGACGGACGTGCCTTCGCCTACAAGATCGACGACGGTCACGACCGCGCCCGAATGCCCCTGACGCTGGCGATTCTGCGCAAAATCGGCATCGATTGGACCGACGAACACACCGACCTCGCGGCCACCGCGGTCCTCGGTGGCGACGCCCGCGTCGGGGTGATCCGGGCGATCCCCGGAGTGCTCTGACGCCCGTTCGACAGCTCTTCACCCACTCCTGGGAGCGCGACCGCCGGACACACGCTAAAGTGTCTGTCAGGAAGAGTATTAATTCGAACGGGGCCGCCAACAAACCCCAGGCCGCCCCGCAGTGACGCGAGGGGGTCAGCCATGGGCCGTGGCCGGGCTAAGGCAAAGCAGACCAAAGTCGCACGTGAGCTCAAGTACAGCTCCACGCCGACCGACTTCGCGAGCCTTCAGCGCGAGCTGGCGGATAGCACTCCACTCCACTCCCGAGGGAGTGGCGGCTTGCTATCCGACGAGCACGACGCGGATGATTCGCCGTCCCGTTGGAACAACGAGGACGACGACTACGACAGCTGGCGTCGCTGACCGAACGCCGGTGAAGGGGGAGGCTCGTGGTGGCCTCCCCCTTCAGCCGTTGTTCCGCGCAACGTCGCAGGCTCGCAGCAGCAGTACGGCGAACATCCGAATACACGACGAGCGTCCTGTGCACACACAGGACGCTCGTCGTGTTCGCCGGACTCGAGACCCCGACCTCCTCGAGGTGGCGGACCCTACCTTCTTCGGGTAGCCGCGCGGGGGTGTCGGCAAACCCCTGAACACGACAAAAGCCGGGCCGCGCGTTCGCGACCCGGCTGAGTTGTCGGACGATCAGAACCTGGGGTGGTCGCCCAGCAGCACCGCGCGCGGCGCGTCGGCGTCGGCGGCCTTCTTGACCTGACCCAGTGTCCAGCAGTCGATGTGGCGGGCGGTGAGCACCGCGAGGGCGCGGTCGGCGTCCTCGGGGGCGACGATGGCGACCATGCCGACGCCCATGTTGAACGTCTTCTCCATCTCGAGCCGCTCGACCCGGCCGCGCTGGGCGATCATCTTGAACACCGGCGCCGGGTTCCAGGTGCCGCGATCCAGTTCGGCGACCAGGCCGGCGGGCAGCACGCGCGCCAGGTTGGCGGCCAGACCGCCACCGGTGACGTGCGAGAAGGTGCGCACGTCGGTTTCGGCGATCAGCGCCAGGCAGTCCTTGGCGTAGATGCGGGTCGGCTCGAGCAGTTCCTCACCGAGGGTGCGGCCGAATTCCTCGACGTGCCCGGTGAGCGACATGCGGTCGATGTCGAGCAGCACCTTGCGGGCCAGGCTGTAGCCGTTGGAGTGCAGACCCGAGGAGCCCATCGCGATGACGACGTCGCCCGGGCGCACCCGGTCGGGGCCGAGCACGGAGTCGGCTTCGACCACGCCGACGCCGGTGGCCGACAGGTCGTAGTCGTCGGGGTCCATCAGCCCGGGGTGTTCGGCGGTTTCGCCGCCGAGCAGCGCGCAGCCCGCCTTGATGCAGCCTTCGGCGATGCCGGAGACCAGTTCGGCGACCTTCTCCGGGACGACCTTGCCGATGGCGATGTAGTCCTGCAGGAACAGCGGTTCGGCGCCGCACACCACCAGGTCGTCGACGACCATGGCGACCAGGTCGAGCCCGACGGTGTCGTGCTTGTCGAGCGCCTGGGCAACGGCGATCTTGGTGCCCACGCCGTCGGTGGAGGCGGCGAGCAACGGCTCCCGGTACCCACCCTTGAGCGCGAACAGTCCGGCAAATCCGCCGATCCCACCCTGCACCTCGGGTCGGCTGGCCTTCTTCGCCAATGGTCCGAACAATTCGACGGCGCGGTCACCGGCTTCGATGCTCACGCCCGCGGCGGCGTAGGAAGCGCCTGCACCGCTGGGTGTCTGTTCAGTCATTGTGGGGAAAGCTCCAAACCGAATCGGCGGATAGATGCCTGTCAACTCTAAGTGATCCGCCAGTCCCCTCGTCGTGCGGCTCCTCGGTCCTGCCGACGAACGGGCCCGCGGGTGGTGGACTCGTCCCACCCGCGAGCCGCTCGGTGCGGTTGCCGACGGCCCGCCTCAGCCTGCGGCGAGTTCGGTACGACGGCGCCGCTGTTCCACCGGGTCGGGGACGGGAACGGCCGCGACGAGCCGGCGGGTGTAGTCGTGCCGGGGATTGCGCAGGATCTGTTCGTTGTCGCCTTCCTCGACGCAGGTTCCGTCGCGCAGCACCATGATCCGGTCGGCCAGCTGGTCGACGACGGCGAGGTCGTGGCTGATGAACAGGCACGCCCAGCCGCAGCCGCGCTGCAGTTCGGCGAACAGTTCGAGGACCGCGGCCTGCACCGACACGTCGAGGGCGCTGGTCGGTTCGTCGGCGACGAGCAGGTCGGGGTCGAGGACGAGGGCACGGGCCAGGCTGGCCCGCTGACGCTGCCCGCCGGACAGTTCGTGCGGGTACCGGTTCTCGGTGCCCGCGGGCAGGTGGACGTCGTCGAGCATGTGCCGCACCCGTTCCCGGATGCTCGCCTTGTCACCGACCCCGTGCACCAGCAGCGGTTCGGCGACGCATTCGCCCACGGTCATCCGTGGATTGAGCGAGCCGGCCGGGTCCTGGAACACGAACCCGAAGCGTCGCCGGATCGGCCGCAGCTTGCGCGGGGACAGGCCCGCGATGTCCTGGCCGCGGATCAGCACGTGCCCTTCGGTCGGCCGTTGCAGGGCGGCGACGCACCGCCCGATGGTCGACTTGCCCGAGCCGGATTCGCCGACCAGGCCGAGGGTCTCCCCCGGCCGGATCTGCAGGCTCACCTTGTCGACGGCCCGGAACGGCGGTCTGCCGAACGGTCCGGGGAACGTGACGACCAGGTCGCGCACGTCGAGCACCGGCTCGACGGTCCGGTCCGGCTCCGGGCGCGCCGTCGTCGACCCCAGGTGCGGCACCGCGTCGAGCAGCGCCCGCGTGTACTCGGCCTTCGGACTGGCGAACAGCTCGTGCACCGGCGCCTGTTCGACCACCTCGCCCGCGCGCATCACCACCACCCGGTCGGCCAGATCGGCGACGACACCCATGTTGTGGGTGATGAGCACGATCGCGCTGCCGAGCCGGTCGCGCAGGTCGCGCAGCAGTTCGAGGATCTCGGCCTGCACCGTCACATCGAGCGCGGTGGTCGGTTCGTCGGCGATGATCACCTTCGGTTCGCACGAGATGGCGATGGCGATCATCACGCGCTGCTTCTGCCCGCCGGACAGCTGGTGCGGGTAGTAGTCGACCCGGTGCTCCGGATCGGGCAGCCCGACCAAGCGCAGCAACTCGACGGCCTTGGCCTTGGCGTCCTTCCGGCTCATCCCGCTGTGCGCCCGCAGGGCTTCGCAGATCTGGAACCCGACGGTGAACAGCGGGTCGAGCGCCCGGGCAGGTTCCTGGAACACCATCGACACCGCACCGCCGCGCAGGGCGGTGAGCTGCTTCTCGGTCATCGACGTGACCGGTCGATCGCCGATCGTCACCAGACCACGCACCGACGCGGACTGCGGCAGCAGCCCGATCGCGGTACGTGAACTCACCGACTTGCCCGACCCGGACTCGCCGACGATGGCGAGCACCTCACCGGGGAACACCTCGTAGGACACATCGCGTACCGCGTGCACCGGGCCCGCGTCGGTCGTGAAGGTGACCGACAGGCCCGAAACGGCCAGTGCGGCAGTCTTCTCACTCATCGACGGACTCCTTCGAAGTGACCGCACGCCTGGTACGCAGCAACGGATTCAGCGATTCGTCGAGACTCTCCCCGACCAGCGTCATGCCGAGTACCACGAGCACGATGGCGGTGCCGGGGAAGATGGAGGTCCACCAGATCCCGTTGGACACATCGTTGAGCGCCTTGTTCAGGTCGTAACCCCATTCGGCGGCCTGGGTCGGTTCGATGCCGAACCCGAGGAAGCCGAGCGCGGCGAGGGTGAGGATGGCATCGGCCGCGTTGATGGTGACGATCACCGGCAGCGACCCGGTGACATTGGACATGATGTGGCGGAACATGATTCGCGCCGTCGACGCGCCGGTCACCCGCGCGGCGTCCACGTACGGTTCCGTCTTCACCGCCACCGTCGCGTTGCGCACCACCCGGAAGTACTGCGGCACATACACAACGGTGATCGCGATCGCCGCCGACAACATGCCACCCAGGCTGCTCGACGTGCCGCCCGCGATGACGATGGAGACGACGATGGCGAGCAGCAGCGACGGGAACGCGTAGATCGCGTCCATCACCATCACCAGCACCCGGTCGACCCACCGGCCCACATAACCCGACAGCAACCCGAGCGGCACCCCGATCAGCAGCGACAGCGTCACCGCGATGGCGATGACGAGCAGCGCGGTGCGGGCGCCGAACAGCACCCGCGACAGCACGTCCTCACTGCGCACCGAGGTACCGAACCAGTGCTCGGCCGACGGACCCTGCTGCGACGCGAAAGCCACTCCGTCGGAGGTGTTCTGCGCCAGATCGTAGGGCGCGAGCAGCGGCGCGAACGCCGCGACCAGCACGAACCCGGCCACCAGGATCAATCCGGTGATGAGTGTGACGCGCTGCATCCCAGCGGTTTTCGACAGCAATTCGGCGCCGGGCAGCCTACGTTTCGTGACCGCCATCAGAACCTCACCCTCGGATCGATCAGTGCGACAACGGCATCCACCAGGAAACTCATCACCGCGACGAGCAGCGCGATGAACGCCACGATGCCCTGCACCGCGATGAAGTCACGCGCCCGCAGGTACTCGGCGAGCTGATAGCCGAGGCCCTTCCATTCGAACGTGGTCTCGGTGAGCACCGCGCCGCCGAGCATCATCGCGATGCACATGCCCATCACCGTGATGATCGGGATGAGCGCGTTGCGCACCGCGTGCCGCCCGGTGACCACCCGCGAGGACAACCCGCGCGCCCGCGCCGCCTCGACATAGTCGCTGCGCAGGGTCTGGATGAGGTTCACCCGGACCAGCCGCAGGAAGATGCCGCCGGTGAGCAGGCCGAGCGCCACCGCGGGCAGCACCGCGTGTTCGAGCACGTCGAGCACATAGGACGGTTCGCCGTAGAGGATCGAATCGATGAACAGGATGTTCGTCTTCGGCGACACGTGCTGCAGCGCCAGCTCCACATCCGTACTTGCCCGGCCACCGACCGGAAACCAGCCCAGCCACACCGAGAACACCAGCTTCAACAGCATGCCGACGAAGAACACCGGCGCCGCGTAGGCGAGCACCGCCGAGAACCGCAGCACCGCGTCGGCGGGCGTATCCCGGTGTGTCGCAGCGTATCTGCCCAGCGGGATACCGACCGCGAAGGCGACGAGCAGTCCCCAGAACACCAGCTCGAAGGTGGCCGCACCGTAGGTGACGACCACATCGGCGATGGCCTGGTTGTCCTGGGTGCGCCCGAAGTCGCCGCGCAGGAACCCGGTGATGTACTCCCAGTACTGGGTCAGGATCGGCCGGTTCAGCCCGGCCGCGTCCTTGCGTTCCTCGATCTGCTCCTGGGTCAGCCGGCCACCCATGGCCGCGCTGATGGGGTCACCGATCACCCGCATCAGGAAAAACACCACTGTCACCAGCAACCACGCGGTCGGCACGATCAGCAGGAGCCGGATCAGCAGGTACCGCAGCAAAGCCACCTGGCGGGAACCCCCGCCGCGCATCCACCCGAAACGTCGCGCCCGGACCGGTGATCCGGGCGCGACGGGAACGTCACTCACTTGCTCAGTACCGTGAACCGGAACTTGAAGGAGCCGTCGAGGGTGTCGCCGACGCCGTTCACGCCCGGCTTGGACACCGCGACCTGCTTGCCCGAGAGCAGCGGCAGCGTCGGCAGATGGTTCTGGGCGAGATCGGTCTGGATCTTCTTGATCAGCTCCACCCGCTTGGTCGGGTCCGCCTCGGTGAGTTCGGCGGTGAGCTGGGCGTTGATAGCGGGGTTCTCGAAGTGCGACTGCAGGAAGTTGTTCGGGCCGAAGAACGGCGCGAGGTAGTTGTCGCCGTCCGGGAAGTCCGGGTACCAGCCGAACTGGTACATCGGGTAACCGTCGGAGGCGCGTTCCTTCTGGTACGTGACCCATTCGGTGGACTGCAGGTTCACCTTGAACAGGCCCGACGCCTCGAGCTGGGACTTGACCGCCGCGTACTCCTCCGAGGAGCTCGAGCCGTAGTGGTCGGGGTTGTACTGCAGGTTCAGCGTCACCGGGGTGGCCACGCCCGCGTCGGCGAGGAACTTCGCCGCCTTGTCCTTGTCCGGCTTGGCGCCGTAGATCTCCTTGAGCGGTTCGGCCGCGCCGATCATGCCTTGGGGCACATAGCCGTAGGCGGGCTGGTAGGTGCCCTTGTACACACCGGCGGCCAGCGCCTCACGGTCCACCGAGGATGCCATCGCCTTGCGCACGGCCAGCTTCTGCTCGGGCGTGCTGCCCGGCATGGTGTTCATGTTGAACACGATGTACCGCAGCTCGCCGCCCGGTCCGTCGGTGACCTTCACCTTGGAATCGGCACGGAGGCTGTCGATATCGGTCGGCGTGAAGGAGCGGTAGCCGACGTCGATGGCGCCGTTCTGCAGGTCCAGCTTCAGGTTGTCGGAGGTGGCGTAGTACTTGGTCGAGACCGAGTCGTTCTTCGGCTTGCCGAGGATGCCGGTGTAGTCGGCGTTGGCCTTGTACTCGACCAGCTTGTTCTTGTCGTAGGTACTGATCGTGTAGGGGCCCGAATAGCCCTTGGCGGCAACGACTTCCTCATCGGTGGCGACCTTGTCGGCCGGGAACACCTTCTCGTCGACGATGGGTCCGGCCTGGGTGGGCAGGATCGTCGGGAAGGTCTGATCGTTGGCGACCTTCAACGTGAACGCGACGGTGAGATCGTCGACCACATCGGTCTTGTCGAGGTTGCCGAGCAGTGCGGCGGGACCGTGCGGGTCGTTGATCTTCACCATGCGGTCGAACGAGAACTTGACGCTCTTGGCGGTCAACGGATTACCGTTGGCGAATTTCAGACCGGATTTGATCTTGCAGGTATACACCGTCGGTGCGGTGAATTCGCATTTCTCCGCCGCATCCGGCTTGGGTGTGGTATCGCCGGGCGCGAAGTTCAGCAGATACGAATAGATCTGGTTCTCCACGAGCAGCGACCCGTTGTCGTAGGCCGCGGCCGGGTCGAGGGCGAAGATCTTGTCCGTGGTGCCGACGACCAGCCCCGCGCCGGAGCCCGCGTCATCGGTGCGTCCCGACCCACAGGCCGCAAGCGAGGCGGCGACAACAGCCGCAACACCCACTGCGGCAGCTTGTTTCGCGCGATTCTTGCGAGCGCTCTTTGCACTGTTCAACATCAGATCCCATTCTCGAACGCCGCGATGTCGCCGCACCCGGATCACGGGAGCGGCGACGACGCGGTGAGCTAGCGATATAACGAGGGACCGTACAGGCGAACCATTACCGCCCAGTTTCAAATCGAGCGAAAAATTACGCGGATGTTATGAACAAATCTTACGTAATTCGGATAGGCCGGAAAATTGTAGGTACACAACACAAAAGGGACCGATCAGGTTTATCCTGACCGGTCCCTGGTGCGAGGAGGTTATGGGCGGCTGAGCGCGTCGACGTTCACATTGCCGCCGAGCAGCGCGGCCTCGGACTGGCCCGACAGCATCCCCTCTAGCACGTTCTTGCCGATGGCGGCCTCCTGCGGCAGCTCGATCGGGTACTCACCGGTGAAGCAGGCGGTGCACAGCCGCGAGGCGGGCTGTTCGGTCGCCGCGATCATGCCCTCGGTGGAGATGTAGCCCAGCGAGTCGGCACCGATGGAGCGGCGCACGTTCTCGACCATCGCCTCGTAGCTGTCGTCGGAACCGCCCGCGCCGTTGGCGATGAGCTCCGCGCGCGAGGCGAAGTCGATGCCGTAGAAGCACGGCCACTTCACCGGCGGCGACGCGATGCGCACATGGATCTCGAGCGCACCGGCCTCGCGCAGCATCCGGATCAGGGCGCGCTGGGTGTTGCCGCGCACGATGGAGTCGTCGACGACGATGAGCCGCTTGCCGCGGATCACCTCGCGCAGCGGGTTGAGCTTGAGCCGGATACCGAGCTGACGGATCGTCTGGCTCGGCTGGATGAAGGTGCGGCCAACATAGGCGTTCTTCATCAGACCCTGGCCGTACGGAATGCCGGAGCCCTGGGCGTAGCCGACCGCGGCGGGCGTGCCCGACTCGGGCACCGGGATCACCAGGTCGGCCTCGACCGGGTTCTCCTTGGCCAGCTTGCGGCCGATCTCCACGCGGGTGGAATGCACCGAACGGCCCGCGATGGTGGTGTCCGGCCGCGCGAGATACACGTATTCGAAGACGCAACCCTTGGGTTCGGGGTTGGCGAAGCGCAGCGAGCGCACACCGTCGGAGTCGATGGCGAGCAGCTCACCCGGTTCGATCTCGCGGACGAAGGCGGCGCCGACGATGTCGAGCGCGGCCGTCTCCGAGGCGACGACCCACCCGCGATCGAGGCGGCCGAGCACCAGCGGACGCACACCGTGCGGGTCGCGCGCGGCGTAGAGGGTGTGCTCGTCCATGAACGTCAGGCAGAAGGCGCCGCGCAGTTGCGGCAGCAGTTCCATCGCGGCCTGCTCGATGCTCGAGTCCGCCGAGGCGTGCGCGAGCAGCGCGGTGACGATGTCGGAGTCGGAGGTGGCGCCGGTCATCTGCGGGCGGCCGTTCACCACACCCGCACCGATCAGGCCGAGTTCGCGTGCGCGCCCGGCCAATTCGGCGGTGTTCACCAGGTTGCCGTTGTGGCCCAGGGCCAGGCCGGAGCCGACGGCGGTGGTGCGGAAGATGGGCTGGGCGTTCTCCCAGGTGACCCCACCGGTGGTGGAGTAGCGGCAATGGCCCACGGCGATATGGCCGGGCATGGCGCCGAGCGTCTGCTCGTCGAAGACCTGGGACACCAGGCCGAGATCCTTGAAGACCAGGATCTGGGAGCCGTCGGAGACCGCGATACCGGCCGCCTCCTGTCCGCGATGCTGCAGCGCGTACAGGCCGTAGTAGGTGAGTTTGGCCACGTCCTCGTCGGGAGCCCAGACGCCGAAGACGCCACACTCCTCGCGAGGCTCGTTCTCGGGCTCGTCGGAAATGGCGGATGTTGTGTCGATCGTCGGATCGGCGTCGGTCACCGTTTGCTCCCTGTTCGGGCGGGCTGGGGGCACTCGTCAGTCTACGGGTGAATCGCCGGTGCGTACCACGGGTGCTCGCATCCCGGCAGCAATCTCCGCGCGGAACACCCTGATCGGCCGCGTGGAGCTGTTACCGTGCCGGTTGTGACGACGGACGACAGTGCAGACGTTGCAGCCGGTGAATCGCGTTCGAACAGTGAAAACGCCAGGTCGACGCCGAGTGATTCCCGCAAGACGTCCGCCCGTGGAGCGATGTTCGACACATCGACGCGCCCCCGGCGTCACTGGGCCAAGATTGTGTTCGCCCCGACACTGGTGCTCGCCGTGCTCACCGGTCTGCTCGGGGTGATGTACCTGGGTTATGTGGCCGATCCGGAGAAGAATCTGCACGATTTCCCGGTCGCGCTGGTGAACCTCGATGTGGGCGATGTCCTCGATACCGGTGGTCAGCAGCGCCGCGTCGACTTCGGCAAGCAGGTCACCGACGCGCTCGTCGCGAACGTGCCCGCCGACAAGATCGACCTGCGAGTGGTCGGCAAGCCGGAGTCCGAGCAGTTGCTGCGCACCGGCCAGGTGTACGGCGCGATCGTCATCCCCGGCGATTTCAGCAAACGCCTGGGAATTCTCGGCGCGGGCTCGATCGTGCCCGGCGAGATGGAAAACCCCATCATCACCTTGCAGACCAATCCGCGCATGGGCGCCTACGGTGACGCCATCGTGCAGCGGATCGGCGAGCAGGCGCTGGCCGAGGTCGACAAGCAGGTCGGGGTGCAGCTGGTCGACCAGGTGCAGGCCACCCTCGCGCAGACGCCGGAGGGCGCGCCCGCACCGCAGATCTCCGGTGCGGCGATGCTGAGCCTCCAGAGTCCCATCGACACCGTCACCCAGGAGTACCGGCCGCTGCCACCCGGCACCGGTCAGGGCCTGACGGCCTTCTTCTACGCCCTGCTCCTGCTGCTGGCGGGGATGGTCGGCGGGATGGTCATCCACACCATGGTCGATGGCCAGTTCGGTTTCGTGCCAACCGAGTACGGGCCATGGTTCGTGCACTATCCGACGTCGTCGATCTCCCGGTTCCACACCCTGCTCGTCAAGTGGGGCGTGTCGACGGTTGTCGCGGTGGTGGTTTCGGCGGTGTTCCTGCTGGCGGCAAAGCTCATCGGCATGCCGGTCGACAATCCGCTCGCCCTGTACCTGTACTCGGTGCTCGCCATGGTCGCGGTCGGCTGGACGGCACTGATGACGCTGGCCGCGCTCGGCACGGCGGGCCTGCTGGTGAATCTGGTGCTGTTCGTCATCCTCGGCCTGCCCTCCTCGGGCGGCACCGTGCCCATCGAGGCGACCCCGACCTACCTGTCCTGGCTGGCCGAATTCGAACCGATGCACCAGGTGTTCCTCGGCGTGCGCTCGATCCTGTACTTCGACGCGAACTACTCGGCCGGCCTCGATCGCGGCATCTGGATGGCACTGCTCGGCATCGCGATCGCCGTCGTGGCGGGCACGATCATCACCCGCTACTACGACTACAAGGGCCTGCACCGCAAGAACCACTCCGACTGACGATGCGCGCGGCGGGGGTCACCGCGCAGCACCGGCTCGCCACCGGTCGCGCCGGTCCTGCCACGTCTCGGTTCAGCGCGGTGCGGACAAGGGGACGATCGGCAGCCAGCCCGCGATCTCCGCTGCCCTGGTCCCGGAGGCCGAGACCGCGCCCGAAGCCACGGCGTCGTCGAACTCCAGCAGCCCGGTGGCCAGCAACAACCACGTCCGCGCGTCGGTCTCCACCACGTTCGGCGGATTCCCCCTGGTATGCCGAGGTCCCTCGATGCACTGCACCGCGACGAACGGCGGCACCCGCACCTCCACCGAATGCCCCGGCGCACTCGCCGCCAACGCCCGCGCCGTCCCCTTCACCGCCGCCCCCAACTTCGCCCGCCCCGGCCCGGGCACACCCTCGTCCCCCAACCACTGCGCCACCGCCAACACCGCCGCCCGCACCTGCGCGGGATCGACCACATTCCGACCAGCCATAACGCGCAACGCTACCGACCGCCCCCGACAGCAATCGAGTGGCCGTATGCCTGAGTTGCCAGAGGGCCGAGAAGGGCGAAACCGCCGCCCAAAGCGTCACGGCTGCCCCTAGGGCTGGATGGTCATCGGCCCTCGCAGCCGGCCGATGCCTGATCCGGCGGCAAGTCGGGTCTCGACGTAGGCGGCCAGGGTGGGCAACAAGGCACCGCCCGCATTGATCGTGAGGTGCAGCAGGGCTGGGGCGGTGGCGCTGTCGGCGCGGCGGCGCAGGGCGCTGAAGATCAGGCCGGCGACGGTGGTCGCGGCAAGGGTGACGGGGAGGGAGTCGCCTGCGGTGCGGGCGGGGCGGATGTGCCAGAGGGCGAAGTCGGCGGCACCGACGACGGGCGGGCAGCCGCGGGAATCGAGGAGGGGGTCGAGGGTGGCGCGGAAGACGGCTTCCTCGGCCAGGACCGTGCCGACGGGAATGTGGACGGCGATCCACTCGAGGGTGGAGGTTTCGGGGACGCGCACCGCGATCTCGGCGAGCAGCCTGCGCAGCGCCGGAACAGCCAAGACCACGCCGTAACCCGCGAGAACCACCGCAGAACTACCGAGACCCCACCGTAAACCGCCGGCGGACAACCAGTTCGGGCGACCACGGAACACCCCGGTGTACGCGCCGGCGAACAGCACGTTGGCCACCGATCGTCCGCGCAGAGGCAGACCGAGGGCAGGCAGAACCCAGTTGTTCCACACCGGCGGTATACACAGCGCCACACCGACAGCACCGACCACGTTCTCCCCGGCTCTCACTTCACCTCCCGCTCCAGCTTCTCGGCGGATTCGACTGCCACCCTGGCCTTTTCGATCGCATCCGGGTTCACCGAAAGCCCCGTCACTGCCAGCCAACCGTCGAGCACGAGACTCCCGTACCGATGCCCGTGCCCGTCCGACACCCCTTGTGCGTTCGTGAGATCGGCAGTGACCTGCCAGAACGTCACGAACGGCGCCCAGCGCATCTGCGTCGACACATCGTCGCCACGCGGTTCACGCAACCAGTCCGGCCGGGTGAAGATCAGGTCCGCCGACCACCACACGATCGGGTCGGACGGATGCTGCAGGTAGGCGATGCGGGGCTCGCGCCATACCTCCGGCGAGTCGAAATCTGTTGCGTCATCGGCGAATCGGACGACCAGCCCATCGGCATAGACCGGTGCCACCTCTCGCGAACCCGGATCGCGCCGGGCCACGAACTGCCGCCAGAGCCGATTGGAATTGGGCGGCCCTACCCACAGCGCCCCGTCGACCTTCTCCCGCAGATCGGCCAACCCCTCGAAGGCCTCCTCCGACCCCTGCGACCCGAGACTCTCGCCGTACACGAACAGCTTGGGCCGCAGCTCTTCCGGCTGCGCCGACCACCGCCGGTACACCGCGTCGAACAGCTCACGGCTCGCCGCCGCGGCCTTCTCCCGGTCGGACAGAAACGACAGCACGCTGGGCAGATACGAGTACTGGGTGGCCACGATCGACGTGTCACCGCCGTAGAGGTATTCGAGCGAACCGGCCGCCATCCCGTTCACCCACCCGGTGCCGGTGGTCGTCACCACCACCATCGCCGCCCGCTCGAAGGCCTTGGTCCGCTCGAGTTCGGCCACCGCCAGCTCGGCCGCCGTCTGCTCCCCGCGCACCGATTCCAACCCCACATAGGCCCGGATCGGTTCGCGCGCAGGCCTTCCCGTCACCGCGGCGATGTCGGCCGCGTCGGGACCGTTGGCGACGAACCACCGCCCTTCGAAACCGAGTGTCTCCCAGGGCGCGAGCGAAGCCGAGCTCCCGGACTTCTCCGGCGCCACCGGCGGCACCGCGTACTCGGTGGTCCGGTCGTTGCGCACACTGAACGCGGAGTTGGCGACGGCGAAGAACGCCCGCGAGGCCACCCCGTTGAACACCGTCACCGCGAACACCACCAGCACCAATGCCCCGGCCGATGGCGCCAATTCGCGCGGCACCCGCACCCACTGGTTGAGCTGACGGGCCAGCACGAGGATCAGCGCACGCACCGTCCGGTACACCGCGACCACCGCCACCCCCACAGCCACACTGAGTAGCCCGGTCCGCAGATACGCGGGGGTGGTCGTACCTTCCATCCCCATCAGCGAGGTGATCTCGCGCTGCCAGCGCGCCGACTGCACGAGCATCCCGGCCGCCACGACCGAGCACACCACGAGCACCACGGCCTTGATGGCGTATCGCACCCGGTCAGGGGGCCCGGCCAGCGGAATCCGTGGCCGCACCCACCGCCGCAACGCCCACTCGAGCACGCACCCGAGCCCGTACCCGATGGCCGCGTTGATCCCACTGATGAGCCCCTGGAACAACCAGTCGCGCGGCACCAGCGACGGCGTCACCGACAGCGCGAAGAACAGGGTGGCGACGACGAGCCCCGGGTAGTTCAGATCGGCGATGTCCTCGACGCGGCGCACCACCCGCTTGCCGCGCGTACGCAGCGTGACGAGGGTCGACTCGGTCGCAGACACCGATCAAGTATGGCTGGCGGGCGCGCCGGGGGCAGAGGTTGTGAGTGGTGGGTCGGTCACTTTCGGCAACTACCCATCGCCGGTGAGTAGTTTCACGCGCCCGCGCGAATCCCCCGCCGCCCATGCTTGTTCCATGAGCACACCCAATGCCAAGCCGAAGAACACCACGGCCTACATGGCCCAGGCCGCGATCGCCTTCGCCGTCAGCCTGTTCGGCACCGGCGCGGGCATCGCCTACCTGCCGCTGGACGGCTGGCAGCGCGCCTTCCTCGCCATGTCGGGCCTGTTCCTGGTGACGAGCTGCTTCACCCTCGCCAAGGTGGTGCGCGACCAGCAGGAATCCCAGACCGTGATGAGCCGCCTCGACGAGGCACGCATCGAACAACTGATCGCCGAACACAATCCGTTCAAGTCGGTGTCGTAGCCGGAAGTAGCCGATCGAGGGGTTCGGCTACTTCAGCTGATGCTCGGTGGCGGCGGATTCTTCGAGGAACAGCCGGATCCGCTGCGCCAATTCCGGTGTGTAGTCCGGTGGTTGGGCGATCGCCGCCCAGGCATCGGGCACCAGGTTGCCGTAGTTGTGGCCGTGCCCGTTCGAGACCGACTGCGCCCGTGGCAGATCCGCCGCCACCTGCCAGAAGGTGACGATCGGATACCACGACATCGCCGGTGACACATCGGGACCACGCTTCTCCGCGAGCCAGTCGGGCCTGCTGAACAGCAGATCGGGCGACCACCACACCACCGGGTCCGAGGCGTGCTGCAGGTAGACGATGCGCGGATCGGTCCACTTGTCCGACGGCCGGGCGAGCTGATCGGCACTGGCGGCGAAGCGCACCGAGAGCCCGTCGGCGAAGATCGGGGTGATCTCGTCGGTCCCCGGATCACGGCGGGCGACGAATTCCGACCACAGCCGGTTGGAGTTGGGCGGGCCGACCCAGAGCACACCGTCGGTGCGGTTGCGGATATCGGCCAGCCCGGAGAACGCGCCCTCCGACCCCTGTGAACCGAGGCTTTCTCCGTAGACGAGCAGCTTGGGCCGAGCGTTCTCGGGCAGCGTCGACCAGCGTTCGTACACCTTGTCGAACAGCATGCGGCCCATGCTCATCGACTTGTCCCGGTCGGACAGGAACGACAGCGCACTCGGCAGGTACGAGTACTGGGTGGCGACCAGAGCGCTGTCCCCGCCGAACATCAACTCGACCGATTCGGCGCTGGTCGAGTCGACCCAGCCGGTGCCGGTGGTGCTGATCACCACCAGCACCTCGCGGTCGAAGGCCTTGGTTCGTTCGAGTTCGGCCACGGCCAGGTCGGTTTGCGCCTCGAATCCGTCGGCCGATTCCAGTCCCGCGTAGACCCGGATGGGTTCGCGGGCCGGTTTGCCGGTGACCTGGCTGATGGCCAGCGCGGTCGGTGCGTTCGAGACGAACCAGCGGCCTTCGGAACCGAGTGTTTCCCACGCCGCCAGCGAGCCGGGGCTGCCGGACCGTTCGGGCAGCGTCGGCTGGATCGCGTGTGCGGAAGTGTGGCTGTTGCGCGCGCTGAACGCCGAATTGGCCACGGTGAAAAAGGCTTTCGCCAGCACGCCGTTGAACAGGAGCACCGCGCCGATCACCACGATCAGCACTCCGAGCGGTCGCGCGAACGACGCGGGCACCCGAATCCACTGATTGAGACCGCGCGCCACCGCACGCACCAACTTGCGCACTGCGCGCGCGATCCAGATCAGCAGCCCGACCACCGCGGCGCCGAGCAACACTGTTCGCGCGTAGGAGTCCGAAACCGGCGCCATCCCCATCAGATCGGTGATCTCGCGTTGCCAGCGGCCCGATTGGATCGACATCAGCACCGCGAACACCACGCACGCCACCACGATCAGCGCCTTCACCGCCATCAGCGTCCACCGCGGCCGCTGCGCCCATCGCGCGGCGATCTGCTCCGGCACCGTCACCCGCGGCACCACCCACCGCCGCCAAGCCCAGGCCAGCCCACACCCGAGGCCGTACCCGATCGTCGCATTGATGCCACTGATCAGGCCCTGGAAGAACCAGTCGCGCGGCAGCAGCGACGGTGTGAGCGACCAGCCGAACAACATGGTCGCCACGAGCAACCCGGTGTAGTTCGGGTGGAAGAACCGTTCCACCAGGTGCACCCCGCGCAACAACGGGTTGTCGGCGGGTGCAACGGTGGCGCCGGTGGGGGCCGAGCTCGTCTCCGATGTGGTCAAAGCTCGGCTCCTCCTGCTCTAGGTGTGCGCTCCGAACAGCTTAGGCAGCGTGCCCTCGAAAACCTCACGCAATTCCGTGAGCGTCACCGAGAACTGGCCCTGCACCTCGATCGAATCCGAACCCTGGTCGACCACGCCGATGCGCACCCACGGCAGCTGCCGTGCGTCGCACATCTTGGTGAACCGGGTCTCCTCCGAACGCGGCACCGCGACGAGCACGCGTCCGGCCGACTCGGAGAACAGCTGCACGAACGGGTCACTGCCCTCGGGAAGCACGATGCGGCAACCGGTCTCGCCGGCCAGCGCGGCCTCGACGACGGTCTGCGCGAGACCGCCCTCGGACAGGTCGTGGGCCGCCGAGATCATGCCGTCGCGCGAACCGGAGACGAGCACCTCCGACAGCAGCTTCTCCCGGGCCAGGTCGACCTTGGGCGGCACACCACCGAGGTGACCGTGCACCACCTGCGACCAGATGGAGCCGTCGAGTTCGTCGTGCGTGTCGCCGAGCAGGATCAGCGATTCGCCCGGTTCGAGGCCGAGACCGGTCGGGATGCGCCGGTGCACGTCGTCGATCACGCCGAGCACGCCGACCACCGGGGTGGGCAGGATGGCGTCCTTGCCGGTCTGGTTGTAGAAGCTCACGTTGCCGCCGGTGACCGGGATGCCGAGCACCGCGCAACCGTCCGCGAGACCGCGCACGGCCTGCTGGAACTGCCACATCACGCCCGGGTCCTCCGGCGAACCGAAGTTCAGGCAGTTGGTGACGGCCTTCGGGGTCGCACCCGTGGTCGCCACATTGCGGTAGGCCTCGGCCAGCGCCAGCTGCGCGCCGGTGTAGGGGTCGAGCTTGGTGTAGCGGCCCGAGGCGTCGGTGGCCAGGGCGATGCCGCGCCCGGACGTCTCGTCGATGCGAACCACACCGGCGTCGGCGTGCTCGGCGAGCACGGTGTTGCCGCGCACGTAGCGGTCGTACTGCTCGGTGATCCACTTGCGGCTGCACAGCTGCGGGCTGGCCAGCATGGTCAGCAGGGTTTCGCGCAGCTCGTCGGCGGTCTTGGGCCGGGGCAGGTTGGCGGTGGTGTCGGCGATCAGCGCGTCCTGGTAGTCCGGGCGCTGCACCGGGCGCTCGTACACCGGGCCCTCGTGGGCGACGGTGCGCGGCGGCACGTCCACCACGGTCTCGCCGTGCCAGCTGATGACGAGGTGGTCGCCGTCGGTGACCTCACCGATGACGGTGGCCAGCACGTCCCACTTCTTGCACACCGCCATGAACGCGTCGACGTTCTCGGGGGTGACCACCGCGCACATGCGCTCCTGCGACTCGCTCGACAGGATCTCGGCGGGGGTCATGTGCTTGGCGCGCAGCGGCACCTTGGTGAGGTCGATGTGCATGCCGCCGTCGCCCGCCGCGGCGAGTTCGGAAGTGGCACAGGACAGTCCGGCGCCGCCGAGGTCCTGGATGCCGACCACGAGGCCGGCCTTGTACAGGTCGAGACAGCACTCGATGAGCACCTTCTCGGTGAACGGGTCGCCCACCTGCACGGCGGGCAGCTTCTTGCGGCCGGTGCCGGACTCGTCGCCGGAGAAGCTGTCGGAGGCGAGTACCGACACGCCGCCGATGCCGTCGAGGCCGGTACGCGCGCCGAACAGGATGATCTTGTTGCCCGCGCCCGAGGCGAAGGCAAGGTGCAGGTCTTCCACGCGCATCGCGCCCGCGCACAGCGCGTTCACGAGGGGGTTGCCCTGGTAGGAGGCGTCGAACACCGTCTCGCCGCCGACGTTGGGCAGGCCGAGGGAGTTGCCGTAGCCGCCGATGCCGCGCACCACACCGTCGACCACGCGACGGGTGTCGGGGGCGTCGGCCGCGCCGAAGCGCAGCTGGTCCATCACCGCGATCGGGCGCGCGCCCATGGCCATGATGTCGCGCACGATGCCGCCGACGCCGGTGGCCGCGCCCTGGTACGGCTCCACGTACGACGGGTGGTTGTGGCTTTCGACCTTGAAGGTGACGGCCCAGCCGTCGCCGATGTCGACCACACCGGCGTTCTCGCCGATACCGGCCAGCATCGAGGCCTTCATCTCGTCGGTGGTGGTCTCACCGAAGTAGCGCAGGTGCACCTTCGAGGACTTGTAGGAGCAGTGCTCGCTCCACATCACCGAGTACATGGCCAGCTCGGCGTCGGTGGGCCGACGGCCGAGAATCTCCTTGATGCGGGCGTACTCGTCGTCTTTGAGACCGAGTTCCTTGTACGGCTGCGGAGCATCCGGGGTGGCTGCGGCGGTGGCGACGGTGTCGACCTGCAGTGTCACGGGAGACCAGGGTCCTTTCGGCCGGGGGGAACTTGGCTCCGAGTCTATCGGTAGGGCCGTCGCGGCCCGCCGCCTGTACTCCCCGGCCGCCGGTGGTGCGCGGATTCGGTCTGATCACACTTGCGGTTCGACGCGGTGAGCACCCGTTACGCTGGCGCCGTGAACGAAAGTCCGGGGGTTGCCGAGCAGGTAGAGCCGCCGTTTGCCGCGCGCATCGCGTCGGGCGCGAGGGATCGGGAACAGAACTCGCTGCCGGTTCGGCAACGCGGGCTGCTGGTCGCCGCGATCACATTGTTCGTGGTCTCCGGCGTGATCGCCTTCGTCGCGAACTGGTGGACCGGCTTCATCGACCTGCAGGTCTACCGCACCGGTGCCCGCGTCTGGCTCGACGGCGGCGACCTCTACGGACCGATGCCGCCGGTGCGCGGGCTCGGGCTGCCGTTCACCTATCCCCCGCTGGCCGCGTTGTTCTTCGTCCCGCTCGCCCTGCTGCCGCTGGTCGCGGCCGAGGTGCTCGTGCTCACCACCTCGTTGCTGAGCCTGGCGATCGCGCTGTGGCTCGTGCTGATCCGGGTGCGGCCCGAGTTCGACCGGATCACGGTGCTCGCCGTGGTGATCGCCGGTCTCGGCCTGGCGCAGTTCCTGGAACCGGTGCGGCAGACGGTCAATTTCGGGCAGATCAATCTGATCCTGATGGCCGCGGTCACCGTCGACATCCTGGTGCGCAAACCGTTCTGGCCCCGCGGAATGCTGATCGGCATCGCCGTGTCGATCAAGCTGATCCCGGCCGGTTACCTGCTGTATTTCCTGCTCCGCCGCGAGTGGAAAGCCGCGGCGACGCTGGTGGTTTCGGCCGCCGGTGCCATCGGCGTCGGCTTCCTGCTCTTCCCGAGCGACTCGGTCCAGTACTGGTTCCACACCGTCACCGACACCGGCCGCATCGGCACTCCGTATTTCGCCGGGAACCAGTCGATCAAGGGCACGCTGTACCGGCTCGGCATCGACTCCTCGGCCGCCACCGCGCTCTGGATCCTGCTGTCGGCGTTGACGATCACGCTGGCGGCGGTGTGGATGTACCGGCTCATCGAGGCGGGCCGTGACGTCGCGGCCGTGCTGGTGAACGCCGCCGCGATCCTGCTCGTCTCGCCGGTGTCGTGGTCGCATCACTGGGTGTGGGTGGCGCCGGCGCTCGTCGTCGCCGTCGACCTGGCGGCGCGCAGGCGTTCGCGCGCGTTCACGACGCTGGTTTCCGTGTTCACGGTTGTCTTCATCATCGGCCCGCAATGGTTGCTGCCGCACAACCGTGATCACGAGCTGGACTGGGCGTGGTGGCAGCAGATCATCGGAAGTACCTACGTGTGGGCCACTTTCGCGGTCCTGGTGTACGCGGTGATCACCTATCGGCCTCAGTCCAGTGGCGTCGGCGTGAGGAAGGCGGCCAGCGCCGAGGCGTAGGCGGGGATGTCGGCGGCGCCCATCAGTTCGCGGCAGGAATGCATGGCCAGCTGCGGTGCGCCCACGTCGACAGTGGATATTCCGGTGCGGGCCGCGGTCATCGGGCCGATGGTCGATCCGCACGGCAGGTCGGCGCGGTGCACATACCGCTGCAACGGCACCTCGGCCTGGGCGCACGCCAGCGCGAACGCCCCGGCACCGGCGGCGTCGGTGGCATAGCGCAGGTTCTGGTTGACCTTGAGCACCGGCCCGCCGCCGACCTCGATCCGGTGCGCGGGCTCGTGCCGGTCGGGATAGTTCGGGTGCGTGGCATGTGCCATGTCACCGGAGGCGACCACCGAACCGGCAAGTGCGGCAAGATAATCCGCACGGCCACCGCCACGGGCGAGCACGATCCGCTCGAGCACGGCGGGCAGCAGATCCGATTGGGCGCCGCGATCGGACTGACTGCCCACTTCCTCGTGGTCGAACATCACCAGCACCGCCGTTGCCGCGCCGGGGTCGTCGGCGGCGGCGAGGAACGCCTGCAGTCCGGCGTAGCAGGTGCCCTGATTGTCCAGGCGCGGGGCGCTCACCAGGTCGTGATGGCGGCCGACGATGGTGCTCGGCGCCAGATCGTGGGTCATCAGTTCCCAGCCGAGCACCGAGTCGCCGTCCACCCCGGCGCGCTCGGCCACGAAATTCAGGAACGAGGCGGGCGAATCACCGATGCCCCAGATGGCGTTCACGTGACGTTGCGGGTCGAGCGTCACTCCGCGCCGGTCCTCGGACAGGTGGATCGCCAGCTGCGGCACCCGCAGAATCGGTTCGTCGACGCGCACCAGCACGTCGCGCATCCGCGCACCGTCGCGCACACTGAGCCGCCCCGAGATCCCCAGTTCCCGGTCGAGCCACGAATTCAGCCAGGCCCCACCGTAGGGCTCGAGCCCGACCAGCTGCCAGCCGGACCCGGCCAGATCCGGATGCTGCTTCACCCGCAGGTTGGGGCTGTCGGTATGCGCCCCGACCACGCGAAACGGGTCGGCGGGCGCCGCGTCGTAATCGGCCCAGGCGATCAGCGAACCGCCACGGACCACATAGTGTTTCCCACCCGCGTCGTCCCAGGACCGCGCCTCGGTCAACGGCGTGAAGCCATTGGCATCCAATTCCGCCGCGACGGTCGCGCACACATGAAAAGGCGACGGCGAAGCATCGATGAACGCACACAATCCACTGGCCGTGGCGGCAGTCAGAGATACCGGCATAGGGCCGATCCTAGGGGCAATACCGTCGGCTCCGGCGGCCGAACGCCGGGACCGGCACCCGCTACCGGTCGGCGATCACCGCGAGGGCGGCGACGAGGTCGTTGTAGCGCCGGGCTCCCAGCCGCGCCTTCAACTCCTCTTCGGCCAGCTGTTCTTCCCGCCGGATCTTGGCCACGAGCTTGGCGCCGAGGCTGCTCAGCCCGATGAGAATCCGCCGTCGGTCATCGGTCGCCGCGACGCGGAAGATCAGGCCGCGCTCGGCGAGATTGTCGGCGTGCCGGGTGGCCGAGGACGGGGCGAGGCGGGCCTGCGCAGCCAGCTCCGACATGGTCACGCCGTGCTCGGTGGACAGCTGGGTGAGAATCGCCCAGTGGTCGTCGGTGAGGTTGTCGGCCGACAGCGCCGCGTCTAATCGGCGCACCCAATTTCGCTCTGCCGAGCGCAGCGCGCCGTGCAGCGTGGAACAGCCACTTATGATGGACACCGATCGCATTCCCACCTGCCGAGAAATTCATTCGAACAATGCTGCTCGAGCTAGGCGATAGAGTACAGAATGCCCACCTTCGACGAGAGCCGGGATGAGACGATCGAGATTCTCTCGATCGTGCCCACCCAGGGCCCGGGTGGCATCATCGCACCGTCCTGTACAGCGGCGATATCGCTGGCAGTAGACGAAATCAACAGCGGCACAGGGATTCTCGGCCGGGAGATCCGGCTCACCACCATCGACGGCGGCCGCCCACCGAGCGTGGTCGCCACCGAAGTCGAGGCCCTGCTGGCCACCGGAATGGTCGGCGCGATCACGGGCTGGCACACCTCGGCCGTGCGCCGTGCGGTCGCCACCGCCGTCGACAGCCGGGTGCCGTATCTGTACGCCACCGATCACGAGGGCCTGCCCGACGAGCGCGCGGGCGTGCTGATGGTCGGCGAACATCCCGATCACCAGACCGTGCCCGCCGCCGCGTGGATGGGCCGGGAGCTGGGGGTGCGCCGCTGGGCGGTGATCGGCAACGACTATGTCTGGCCGCGCCACACCGCGCACGCGCTGCGTCGCGCGCTGCCCTCACCGGCCGATATCGTGCTGGAACGCTATGTGCCGATGGGCACCACGGACTTCGCGAATTTCCTGGACGAACCCGCCCTGCTGTTCGCCGATGCCGTCCTGATCCTGATGGTCGGTGCCGACACCGCCCGCTTCAACAGGCAGTTCACCGCGGTGGGACTGTCGGATTTCCTGCCGCGTCTCAGCCCGGCGGTGGACGAGAACGTGCTGCTCAGCGCGGGCCCCGGCGCCAGCAAGAACCTGTATGTCGCCTCGAGCTTCTTCCTCGACGACAACGACGGCCGCCGCGCTCGCTACCGCCGCCACCAGGGGAAGTTCGCCCCGGTGCTCACGACGTTCGGCAATTCCACCTATGAGGCGGTGCACCTGCTGCGCGGTGTCGCCGACACCGTCGGCACGCTCGACGTGCCGACCGTGCAGGCCCGGCTGGCCGAGGGTCTCGCCGTCGACGGCCCGGCCACCCGGCGCGGTTTCCTCGGCAATCAGGCCGTCGGCCCCACGCACCTGGCGCGGGCCGACGGGGTCGATTTCGACATCATCGACCGGTTGGACTGATTCAGGCGTTGACGAAGCTGTCGATCACCGAGAAGAACATTCCGAGACCGTCGTCGCTGGGCCCGGTGAGCGCCTCGGTGGCGTGCTCGGGGTGCGGCATCAGGCCGACGACCCGGCCGTTGGCCGAGGAGATGCCCGCGATTCCGCGCTGCGAACCGTTCGGGTTGTCACCGGAGTAGCGGAACACCACGCGGCCCTCACCCTCCAGCTCGTCGAGCACCTTCGTCGACGCCTGGAAACGGCCCTCACCCGACTTGAGCGGGACGAGGATCTGCGCGCCCGGCTCGTACCGCGAGGTCCAAGCGGTGTTCGTCGCCTCGACCGTGAGCCACTCGTCCCGGCAGATGAAGTGCAGGCCCTCGTTGCGGGTGAGCGCACCGGGCAGCAGCCCGGCCTCGCACAGCACCTGGAAGCCGTTGCAGATGCCGAGCACCGGCAGACCCTGACCGGCGGCGCGGACCACTTCGCCCACCACCGGCGCGAACCGGGCGATGGCGCCGCAGCGCAGGTAGTCGCCGTAGGAAAAGCCACCGGGCACGATCACCGCGTCGACATCCTTGATGTCGGCGTCGGCGTGCCACAGGCTCACCGCGTCGGCGCCCGCCAGGCGCACCGCGCGGGCCGCGTCGACATCGTCGAGCGTGCCCGGGAACGTGATGACCCCGATGCGAGCACTCATGAGACCCGGACGACCTTCCAGTCCTCGATCACCGTATTGGCCAGCAGCGCCTCGGCGATCTGTTCGAGCTGGGCGTCGGAGACGCTGTCGTCCACCTCGAGCTCGAATCGCTTGCCCTGCCGTACATCCGAGATGCCGGCGAATCCCAGACGTGGGAGCGCGCCGACCACGGCCTGCCCCTGGGGGTCCAGAATCTCGGCCTTCGGCATGACCTCGACCACGACTCGTGCCACGCAATGCTCCTCATGTGGTGTGGGGGTTACAGCAGAAATCCTAGTTGACCCGGCCGTCGTACCCGCCTTCCGGGGTCTCGGCGGCTTAGCATCGGGAACATGCGTATCGCCCATTTCGGCCATTCCTGCATCCTCGTGGAACTGCACGGCGCGAAAGTGCTGTTCGATCCCGGCACCTTCGCGCACGGGTTCGAGGGCATCACCGGTCTGGACGCGATCGCGGTGACCCACCAGCACCCCGACCACATCGACCCGAACCGGATCGCCGACCTGATCGACGCCAATCCGGGCGCGCGGCTGCTGTCCGACCCGCAGACCGCCCAGCAGCGCAGCGAGGGCTGGGAACCGGTGTCGGCCGGTCAGGTGCTCGACATCGGCGACTTACAGATCACCGGTGGCGGCGGCCGCCACGCGGTGATCCACCCCGAGATCCCGGTGATCGACAACACGGTCTTCCAGCTGGGCACCGCCGCCGACCCCGCCCAGCTGGTGCATCCGGGTGACTCGCTGTGGGTGCCGCCGGTGCCGGTCGGCGTGCTCGCCATCCCGGCCGTCGCCCCGTGGATGCGGATCTGGGACACCGTCGACTACCTGCGCGCGGTCAACCCACGCACCGCCCTGCCGATCCATTTCGGCATCATCGACCGCTCCGCGCACGGCATCTACTTCGGCCGCCTCGCCGAGATGGCGCCGGCCGGTACCGAGTTCCGGGTGATCGACCCCGAGGACCAGGACCAGTTCTAGCGCCCGTAGGTGCTCAGGAACAACGCCTCGGCCAGCGCCATGTGCTCGATCTCGCTCGGATCGACGCTTTCGTTGGGCGCGTGGATGAGGCACTTCGGTTCCTCGACCCCGATCAGCATGATCTCGGCCTTCGGGTAGGTGTCGGCGAAGACATTGCACAGCGGGATGGAACCGCCCTGACCTTCCGTCGTGGCCGGTCGGCCGTACGCGGTCGCCATCGCCTCGGACATCGCGTCGCGGGCCGGGCCGTGTTCGGCGGCGACGAACGGTTCGCCGAGTCCCTCCAGTTCGATGTCGAGTCGCGCGTTCCACGGCGTGTGCGCCCGCAGGTGCTCTTCCAGCAGCTCGTAGGCGTGTTGTGGGTCCGTGCCGGGCGGAATGCGCAGGTTGAGCCGCGCCCGCGTGCTCGGCTGGATCGCCGCCGACGAGCCGACCACCGCGGGCACGTCCATGCCGAGCACGGTCAGCGCCGGCCGGGCCCACAGCATGTCGGCGACGGTGCCGCCGCCGATCAGGTCCACGCCGTCGAGGACGCCCGCGTCGGCCCGGAAATCCTTGGGCGGGTATTGCACCCCGGTCCACTGCTGGTCGGCGGTGAGGCCGTCGACGGTGGTGTTGCCGTGCTCGTCGCGCAGGGACGACAGCAGCTGGATCATCGCCGCCAGCGCGTCGGGTGCGGGCCCACCGAACATGCCCGAATGCATCGGCCCGGCGAGGGTCGTCACGGTGACGACGACATTCACCTGCCCGCGCAGGGTCTGGGTGAAGGTCGGCAGGCCGACGGCGAAATTGCCGCAGTCGGCGACCAGGATGGCGTCGGCGGTGAGCAACTCGGGATTCGCGACGACGAATTTCTCCAGCCCGCCGGTGCCCTGTTCCTCCGAGCCCTCCGACACCAGCTTGATGCCCACCGGGAAGTCGGGGCCGAGGGCGCGCAGGGCCGTGAGGTGGGTGACGATATTGCCCTTGCAGTCGGCGGCGCCGCGGCCGTACCAGCGGCCGTCCTTCTCCGTGAGCGTCCAGACCGGGGTTTCCCATGCCTGGTCATCGAGTGGTGGTTGCACGTCGTAGTGGCAGTACAGCAGCACCGTCGGGCTGCCGGGCGGACCCGGCCGGTGCCCGATCACGGCCTGGCTGCCGTCGGGTGTCTCGTGCAGGCCGACGGTCAGCCCGAGCTCGGTGAAAGCGTCGGCCACCCACTGCGCGGCCCGCGTGCAGCCTTCCGCCGGGAACTGGCGCGGATCTGCCACGGACCGGAACGAAACCAGCTGTGCGAGGTCGTTTTTCGCCTCGCCCATGAGTCCGGAAACCTTGGCGCGCAGCGCGTCGACATCGGGAGCCTTGGTCATCGGTGGCCTCACTTCGTCGTGTCGTCGAGATGCAGGGTGTCGAGATGTGCACGGTAGTCGGCCAGGTGTTGCGGGCAGTACACGGCGATCGCCTGGCCGACCGCCTCGGCGGCCTCCTTCGAGCCGATCACCGGGCGCTGTCCGGGCCCTGATGCGCCATTGCTCAGCGCGGCTTGGTATTTCGCTTTGATGTGCGCCGCGTCCGGGTCCTGGCACACCGAGCCCCCGTCGTCTCCGAGCGCCGAGGCGATGACATCCGGCTCGGGCGCGGGCAGGCCCGCCGCGAGCAAATTGCTGTGCAGCTGTTGGGCTTTCGCGGTCGCTTCGTTGTTCCGGTGGATTTCGTCGAAGGTGAGCAGCCCGATCAAGGCGAAGACGACGAGCAGCACGGCGGCCGTGAGGTATATCCAGATCCTGGTGCGGTCGGGGGCATCTGCGGTAGTCATCACTCGGCCTCCTGCGGAACGGCGATCTTCCAGCTTTCCCGGCGATTCCGATAGAACAGATAGGGAATGAGCAGCCCCACGATGCCCATTCCGCCGCCGACGATCGCGAAATACACCAGCGGACTACCGCTACCGAATTGCGAGGGCGGCACGAAACCGATGGCGAACGCCGCCACCGAGGACACGGAGCCGAGCAGACACAGCGCGTACAACGCGGGCGCCCGGTAACCACGGGGATGATCCGGGTCGTCGCGGCGCAATTTCGCGGCCGCGGCGAACATCAGCACATACATGATGAGATACACCTGCGTGGTGATCACCGACAGAATCCAGTACGCGCTCGACACATTGGGAATCAATGCGTAGAGCAAGGCGATGGCCGTGGTGAAAACTCCTTGCGCGACCAACATGTTCTGCTGCACACCGTGCTTGTTGAGCCGGGTGAGAACCGGCGGCAGATAACCCTCGCTCCGCCCGATCAGCAGCAGCCCCTTGGACGGTCCGGCCAGCCAGGTGAGCATCCCGCCCAGTGCGGCCGCCACCAGGGCGATGCCGACGATCGGGGTGAGGAATCCGATATGGAAGTGGCTGAAGAATCCGTCGAACGCCTGCATCACACCGGCGGTCAGGCTCAGGCTGGCCGAGGGCACCACCCAGCTGATCGCCAGGGCGGGCAGGATGAAGATGACCAGCACCAACCCTGCCGCCAATGCCATCGCCTTGGGAAATTCCTTGCCCGGGTTGCGCAGCGACGACACGTGGACCGCGTTCATCTCCATCCCCGCGTAGGACAGGAAGTTGTTCACGATCAGGACCAGGCTCGCCAGGCCGGTCCAGGCCGGTAGCAGATGCGCCGAGTCCATCGGTGCCGCCGAAGGATTGCCCTGGCTGAGGAACACCAGCCCGAGGACGACGAGCAGCGTCCCGGGAATCAGCGTGCCGATGATCAGCCCCATGCTGGACAACCCGGCGACCGTCTTGGTACCGCGCGAGGACACATACACCCCCGCCCAGTAGACGGTGATGATCACGATCGCCACATACGGGCCGTTCGACGCGAGCGAGGGATGGATGATGTAGGCGAAAGTGCTCGCCACATAAGCCAGCAGGCTCGGATAGTAGAAGATCGTCATGGCGAACTGGCACCACACCGCGAGGAAACCCAGCGGTTTACTCAGGCCGTCGCCCACCCATTTGTAGACACCGCCGTCCCAGCCCGAGGCCAATTCCGCCGCCACCAGCGAGGTCGGCATGAGAAAGAGAACGGCGGGAACGATGTAGAGGAAAACACAGGCAAGTCCGTAGACGGCCATTGTCGGTGCGGAACGCAGACTGGCCACCGAACTGGTGGTCATCAGCGCCAATGTCACCCAGGACAGGTATTTCGTGGTGGTCGCGGCTTTCGTCGCGGTGCCCGTCATCAGCGCTGCCTCCTGCTGTGTTCACACAACTAGCGGAAACCCTCGAATAACGCTCGAGGATCGTAACCGTGTGACAGCCGCTCGGCGGCTTCGAAACGGCCACGATTACAGCGCGAATATCCGGACAGCGAAGGCAGGGGCAGCCGATAGGCCGCCGCCGCGCGCGGTGATCGCCGATTCGCGCGCGGCGGGGCCGGTCAGGCGGCCTTGCTGGCCGGGACCGGCTCCCAGCGGTAAACGGTGCTGCGGGCACCGTGGTAGAGCGCGAGGTCGACCGCGTCGAGCACGGCCTGACGCGGACCCGAACGCTGCAACTGCGCGCCCGAGATCGCCAGGCGAAGAACGCCGCCGCGCCGGGCCGTGCGGGCCGCGCCCATCACCAGCGCCCGACACCACCAGGGTTCGGCCCGGAAGCCCTCACCGATGCCGTACACCCGCGAGCGCTGCGCCACATTGTTCTCCAGGTCGAGCATGGTGGTCAGGCCGAGGGCGAGGCGGAAACCCACGTCGGGGAGGGCGGCGAGCGCACCGGCGGAGGCGTCCCAGCGCGGGGCCGCGAACAGCCGGGTGCGCAACTGCACCTGCTCCATCACCCGGTCGGCCGCTTTGAGTCGCAGCGTCGCCTCGTGCCGGGGCAGCGTCGCGAATTCGGCCCGCCGCGACTTGGTGGCCGCCTGGTCGTAGCCGTGCAGCACGATGGCGTCACCGGCCAGCCGCCGCCCGCGCAACCACGATTGCGTCGCCGGGTCGTCGACCAGCCGGTATTTGCCCTTCAGCCGGGGCGCGACCAGCAGCGACAGCCGCACCCCGCGCTGATCCATCAGCTCCGCGAACTCGATCGCGGCATCGCGCGTGGTATCCCGGATTCCCGACACCGAAACGATCAGCTCGCCGTTCATGTGTCAACGATGGCAGCCCGAGGTGACGCCCACGTGGTTGCGCGATGAACTCCTAGCGAGCGTCTATTTGTCGGCGAGGCCCACCGTGTCCAGCACCCAGGCGTACTCGAACGCGACTTCCTTCCACTTCTCGTAGCGGCCGCTCACCCCGCCGTGACCCGCGCTCATCTCCGTTTTCAGCAGCACTTCGCTGTCACCGGTCTTGGTGGCGCGTAGCTTGGCGACCCACTTGGCCGGTTCCACGTACAGCACACGGGTGTCGTTGAGGCTGGTGATCGCCAGGATCGGCGGATAGTCCTTGGCCTCGACGTTCTCGTACGGCGAGTACGACTTCATGTACTCGTAGACGTCCTTGTCGGCCAACGGGTTACCCCACTCGTCCCACTCGATCACCGTCAGCGGCAGCGACGGGTCGAGAATGGAGGTGAGCGGGTCGACGAACGGGACATTGGCCAGGATGCCCGCGAACAGCTCCGGCGCCAGGTTGGCCACCGCGCCCATCAGCAGACCGCCCGCGCTGCCGCCGTCGGCGACGAGCCGGTCGGGTGCGGTGGTGCCCGCGTCGACGAGATGGCTTGCGACAGAGACGAAGTCGGTGAAGGTGTTCATCTTCGACAGGGTCTTGCCGTGCTCGTACCAGAGCCGGCCCATCTCGCCGCCGCCGCGCACGTGTGCCACCGCGAACACCATGCCGCGATCCAGCAGCGACAGCCGCGACACCGAGAACGACGGATCGATGCTCGCCTCGTAGGACCCGTACCCGTAGAGCAGCATCGGCTTGGGGCCCGGCGGCAGATCGCGCCGCTGGATCAGCGAGATCGGGATGCGGGTGCCGTCGGAGGCGACTGCCCAATCACGGTGCTGCTCATAGTCTTCGGCGTTGTAGCCGCCGAGTACCGGCTGCTCCTTGCGCAGCAGCAGTTCCCCGGTTGCTGGCACGTAGTCGAACACCTGCATCGGGGTGATGAACGAGGTGACACCCACCCGCAGCGTCGGCTGCTCCCACTCCGGGCTGGATCCCATACCGGCGGAGAACAATTCGAGCCCGAACTCGAGTTCGGTCAGCTCGCCGTAGCCCGCCGGGGTGAGCGGCCACACCGCGAGGCGGGGCAGGGCGCCGCGGCGGTAGCCGAGCACCAGGTGGTCGGCGAAGGCGTCGATGTCCTCGAGCCGCACGTCCTCGCGGTGCCCGATCAGGATCGTCATGTCCGACGGGTCGGTGGCAGGCGCTTGCGCGAGGACGAAGTTCTCCGCCTTCACGCCGTCGACCACGTCGTTGTGCAGGATCAGGAAACGGTCCTCACCCGCGATCACCGCGTGCTCGGCCGAGTACTCCACGCCCTCGCGCCGGGGCAGCAGCACCCGGAACTCGCCCTCAGGGTTGTCCGACTCCAGCACCCAGCCCTCGGTGGTGATCTTGGAACCGAGCCAGATCATCAGGTACTTCTCGGAGCGGGTGGCGCCGACGCTCACCCAGTAGCGCTCGTCCGGCTCGTGGAAGACCCTCACGTCGTCGGTGGACGCGGTGCCGACGCGGTGGCGCCACACGGTGTCGGGGCGCCAGGATTCGTCGACGGTCTGATAGAAGATGTGCGTCCCGTCCAGCGACCAGGTGGCCCCCGGTGCGGCGCCGACGACCTCGTCGGGCAGCAGTTCGCCGGTGCGCAGGTCCTTGATGCGCAGGGTGTAGCGCTCGTCGCCGGTGCTGTCGACCGAGTAGGCGAGCAGGTTGCCGTCGTGGCTCAGCGAGAACGCGCCGAGGGCGAAGAAGTCGAGCCCCTCGGCGAGCACATTGCTGTCGAGCAGTACCTGCTCACCTTCGATGGTGGTGTCCACCTCGAGTTGCGGCGGCGTCCAGGCGTCGATGCCCTCGGCCTGCGCGTCGATCGGACAGCGGCAGTGCACGCCGTACTGCTTGCCCTCGAAGCTGCGCGAGTAGTACCAGTACTCCCCCAGCCGGGTCGGCACCGACAAGTCCGTTTCCTGGGTCCGCGCCTTGATCTCGTCGAAGATCTTGTCCCGCAGTGGCTGCAGCTGATCGGTGCGCGCCGCGGTGTAGGCGTTCTCCTCCTCCAGGTACGCGATGACCTCGGGATCTTCCTTGTCCCGTAGCCACTCGTACTCGTCGACGAACGTGTCGCCGTGGTGCACCCGTTCGACGGGCACCTTCTTCGCGATCGGCGCCGACACCACCGTCTGATTCTCGCCAGCCATGGGTCCACCGTAGTCGCCGCCCCCGACCCCGGCCCGCCAACTCGGCCGTCACCGGGATCCGCCCCGCTCTGGGCGGTGAGTATTCTGCGGATGGCGGCTCGGGGTGGGGTCCGTAACCTGCTCGCATGGGGATTCGCGGAACGGTTCGTTCGCTTGTTGTCGCCGGTGCGCTGCTGCTGGCTTCCGGTTCGGTTGTCGTCGCGCCCGCGGTGGCGTGTGCGTGTGGCGGGGTGGTGAGCGGCGACGGCTCGGCGCGGGTGGACAGTGAGACCGCCGTGCTCGGCTGGGACGGTCGACGCGAAACCATTCTGATGCGGTTGGGGATGCGGTTCACCGGCGCCGATGCGGCGCTGATCGTGCCGACCCCCACGCCTGCCACGGTGTCGGCCGGTAGTGCAGCGTCGTTCGCCGAGTTGTCGAGGCTCACGGCGCCGGAGGTGGTCGTCGACCGCTACTGGTTCGACAGCGACAGGTACGAATCCTCCGCCGGGGCACCGGGTTCCGGGCCGGAAGTGCTCGGCCAGGTGCAACTGGGTCCGCTCGAGGCGACAACACTACGCGGCGGCGACCTCACCGGTGTGCGGGAGTGGTTGTCCACCAACGGCTATCAGCTGCGGCCGGAGGTGAGCGCTACCCTCGAGCCGTATCTACGCGAAGGCTGGTCGTTCGTCGCCATGCGGCTCACCAGCCCCGAACCCCTCGACGGCGCCCTCGATCCGGTGCGCCTCACCTTCGATTCCGATCGCCTCGTCTATCCGATGCGCATGTCGGCCGCGGCGACCACGCCCCAATCGGTGCACCTCTACGTCTTCGGCGACCACCGCCTCACCCGCATCGACGCCGACATCGAATCCCAGTCCACCACGACCGATTTCGCGTCCCCCGTGGGCGCTCTCACCGACCCTGATCTGATCGCGCTCGCCGCGGGCAAGACCTACCTGACCGAACTGTCGGTCTCCATCCCCCGCCCCGCCACCATCACTTCCGACTTCACTTTCGCCCCGGCCGACACCGACACCACCGTGCGCGACCGCATAGTCGAGAAGGAGTATGTCGAGATCCTCGGCTTTCCCGCCGGTTACGTCCTTGTCGCCGTGGGGCTTTCGATCCTGGCAGTGGCGGGCGGCGCATTGCTGCGCCGCCGCTCGATCCGCTAGGCCCCGAGAGCGGGCCCGATGGTGGGCCAGGAGTGGTGCAGGGCGTCCTGCCAGTAGCCCCAGGAGTGGGTGCCGACGGGGTGGTAGTCGATATCGGCCCCGATGCCCGCGGCGGCCAGACGCTGGCCGAAGGAGGCCATGCAACCGTTGACGCCGACCTCGATGGGACCGCCGAGAACGATGTTCTCCGGCAGCTGAGGCTTGAGCTGGGCCTCGTGGTGGCCGGGGATGCCGGTGCCGGTCGACATGTACAGCGCCTTGCCGCGCAGGTTGTCGAGCAGCTGGGCGGGGTCGTGCGCCGCCCATTCGGGGCTGCCGGGCGCACCCCACATGTTGAGCGGGTTACCACCGCGGTTGGTGATGGAGAACATCATCGCGCTCGCCGCCATGCCCATGTCGGGGCACGCGCTGTAGCCGGCGACGGCCCGGTAGAGGCCTGGGTTGCGGGCGGCCAGGATGTAGGCCGCGTTGCCGCCCATCGACAGGCCGCCGATGGCGTTCACGCCGTTGCCGTCGAAGCGGGCGTCGATCAGGCCGGGCAGTTCACGGGTGAGGAACGTTTCCCACTTGTAGCGGCCGAAACGCGGGTCGTCGGCGATCCAGTCGGTGTAGTAGCTGGCCTGTCCGCCCATCGGCAGCACCACGTTCACGTGCTTGCCGCGGAAGAACGCCTCGGCGTCGGTGGCATTGGTCCAGGTGCTCTGGCCGATGCCCGGATCGAGGCCGTCGAGCAGGTAGTACGTACCGCGCGCTCCGCCACCCGCCGGGTGCAGAACCTGCAGCTCGATATTGCGCCCCATCGCGGGCGAGGTGACGGTGATCGCGGTGCGGTTCGGGGTGAGCACACGCTCCCCGACGATGTCCGCGGCCGCGGCGGGTGCGGGCTGCAGAACGCCCGGACCGATGAACGCGATGGCGAATGCCAGCACTGAAGCAGCAACACCTGAACGACGCACGATCTACCCTCCATAACCGCATGCCAATGACAGTCCAAAGTAACCCAACGATGAACGTCGGGGAAGCATTCGGCGATTTGGGCGTTTCTTCGGCAAACTTTTGGGTATGTATTGCCCGCTTCGTCCGAAATCGCAGGTCAGCGGGTAAGAGCACCCCGGATCGAGCCCGCGAGATAGTCCAGATCGGCGCGCGCGGGCGAGGTGGGTCGTGCGCGCAATCCGAAGCCGTCGCCGGGCGTTCGCGGAATGACGTGCAGGTGCACATGGAATACCTCTTGGCCGGCCGTAACACCGTCGGCGAGAAAGAAATTCACGCCGTCGGCGGCCACTTCGCTGTCACGCAGGGCGGCCGCGATCCGCTGCCCCACTTGAAACAGCTTGCCGCCCAACACCGGATCGAGTTCGGCAAGGCTCGGCGCGGCCACCTTGGGCACCACGAGCACATGACCGGGCGTCACAGGACGAATATCCATGAACGCCAGCACATCATCGTCCTCGTACACCTTGGAAGCGGGCGCCCGACCGGCGACGATGTCGGAGAAGATCGTGTACGGATTCATCCGCGCACGGTATCGAAAACGCACGAGAGCCCGCCACCGCCGCCGCAGGGCGGGCAGTGGCGGGCTCACGCGCACGGCTCTACAGAATCGGCGAGGGGGTGTACCGGGCGGCCTCCGGGTTGGCCTCGACCAGCTTCTGCACCTGGGCGATCACCTCGGACACCTGATCGGTGGCCGCACCGATGAACGCGGACTTGTCGGCCAGTGCGGCGTCGAGTGCGGCGCGGTCGAGCGGCATCCGCTCGTCGGCGGCGAGCCGGTCGAGCAGATCGGGTTCGCGGCCCTGCTCGCGCATGGCCAGGGCGACGGCGACCGCGTGCTCCTTGATGACCTCGTGCGCGGTCTCACGGCCGACACCGGCCCGCACCGCCGCCATCAGGATGCGCGTGGTGGCCAGGAACGGCAGGTACCGGTCGAGCTCGCGCGAGACGACGGCCGGGTAGGCGCCGAACTCGGCGAGCACGGTCAGGAAGGTCTCCATCTGCCCGTCGATGGCGAAGAAGGCATCGGGCAGCGCGACGCGACGCACCACCGAGCAGAACACGTCGCCCTCGTTCCACTGCGCACCCGCCAGCTCGGCGGCCATCGAGCCGTAGCCGCGCAGCACCACCTGCAGGCCGTTCACCCGCTCGCAGGACCGGGTGTTCATCTTGTGCGGCATGGCCGAGGAACCGACCTGACCCGGCTGGAACCCTTCGGTGACCAGCTCGTGGCCCGCCATCAGACGGATCGTGTGCGCGAACGACGACGGCCCGGCACCCAGCTGCACCAGCGCCGAGAGCACGTCGTGGTCGAGCGAGCGCGGGTACACCTGGCCCACGCTGGTGAAGACGTTCTTGAAACCGAGGTGGGTGGCCACCTGCTGTTCGAGGGCGGCGAGCTTGCCCGCGTCACCGTCGAGCAGGTCGAGCATGTCCTGGGCGGTGCCCATCGGGCCCTTGATGCCGCGCAGCGGGTAGCGGTCGATCAGTTCACGCAGCCGGGTGAGCGCGACGAGCACCTCGTCGGCGGCGGAGGCGAAACGCTTGCCGAGCGTGGTGGCCTGCGCGGCGACATTGTGCGAGCGACCGGCCATCACGAGCGCCTGGTACTCGGCGGCCCGCTCACCGAGCCGCGCGGCGATGGCGACACCGTGGTCGTAGACGTGCTCGAGCGAGAGCCGGATCTGCAGCTGCTCCACGTTCTCGGTGAGGTCGCGGCTGGTCATGCCCTTGTGCACATGCTCGTGCCCGGCCAGCGCGTTGAACTCCTCGATGCGGGCCTTCACATCGTGGCGGGTGACCCGCTCACGCTCGGCGATCGAGGCCAGGTCCACGTGATCGATGACCCGCTCGTAGTCCTCGACCACCCCTGCGGGAACGTCGATCCCGAGCTGCGACTGGGCGCGCAGCACCTCGAGCCACAGCTTGCGCTCGAGCACGATCTTGTTCTCGGGCGACCAGAGCGCGACGAGCTCCGGGCTGGCGTATCGGGTGGCGAGGACATTCGGGACGAGGCTCACGAGCACTCAGTCTAGTTGCCTGACCCGTTCGCCCTGCTGGGGCATCATGTTGGGCACCACGGGCGGGGCCACGATGTCGATCATCTCGAGCAATCCGGCTCGGGCGGGGCGGCGCGGCTCGGGGTGTCCCTCGATCAGCGCGGCGACGACGGCACCGTCGACGACGGCGACGAGCCTGCGTAACTGCTCGGGGCGCACCACTCGGTCGGAGCGGCGCAACACGTCGGCGAGCAGGTCTTCGAGCTGGGTGCGTAGTCGCAGCTGAACCTCGCGTAGCTCGGGGTGCCGCGCGGAGGCGACCGACCGCTCGTAGCGGGCGATCAGTTGGCCACGGGCGTCGAGATCGCTGTCGTCGGGGCCGACCAGCAGGTCGAGCACCAGGTCGACGGTCGCCTCGGTGCCGCGCCTGCGGTGGCTCACGTCGCCGACGCGGCGGCGCATCGCGTCGAGCTCGCGGGCGCCGCTGAACTCGACGGCGCTGGCGATCAGATCTTCCAGTGAGGCGAAGTAGTAGGTGGTGGACGCGAGGGGAAGATCGGCTCTCGAGGCCACCGAACGATGCCGCACGGCGTCGAAGCCGCCTTCGAGCAACAGTTCAGCCGCCGCCGCCACCAGAGCCTGGCGACGTCGTTCGCCTTTCGGAGTCGTCGCGGTGGTCACCGTGCCATCGTGCCAGTCATCATCAGTTCAACCGTGCGCAATCGTCATCGGGGAAACGCTGGGAATTCGGGATATCTGAGTTTTACCGCATCCCGGCACCGATGTGTTCGTACTAGGGAAAGTTGTTGGGGGACATCACCGTTGACAACCGGTCCAGCGCTGCGGAAATGTCGTTTGTGGCGCCTGCGAAGGAAAAGCGAATCGTGCGAAGACCGCGCTCGGTATCGAAGTCGAGACCCGGTGCCACCGCCACTCCGGTTTCGGCGAGAACCCGTGCGCACCACTCCAGTGAATTACTGGTCAAATGACCGATATCCGCGTAGGCGTAGAAGGCGCCGTCGGCGGGCGCCAGATCGGTGATGCCGAGCGCGGGCAAACCCTCCAACAGCAACGCCCGATTGGTCGCGTACCGGCGCACGTGCCCGTCGAGTTCGTCCTTGGCCTCGGGTCCGAAGGCGTGCACCGCCGCGTACTGCGAGATCGCGGGCGGGCACACGGTCATGTTCGACGCCAGCCGCTGCAACGCGGGACGCAGGTGCGCCGGCGCGAGCATCCAGCCCAACCGCCATCCGGTCATCGAGAAGTACTTCGACACCGACCCGATCACCACCGCGTCGCGGGAGAACTCCCACGCCGAGGACGTCGGCGTGCTGGCGCCCGCGTAGGTGATGCCGTGATAGATCTCGTCGGAGATCAGCAGCGTGCCGTGCGTTTCGCACCAGCGGGCGATGGCGGCCAGCTCCGCCGGGTCGATCATGGTCCCGGTCGGATTCGCCGGGCTCGCCAGCACCAGCCCCGCGGGCGGTTCGGGTAGCGCCTCGAGCATCGCCACGGTCGGCTGGAAGCGGGTCTGCGGGCCGCAGTCCAGCTCCACGACGCGGCAGCCGAGGGCGGTGAGGGTGTTGCGGTAGGCCGGGTAGCCCGGCCGGGCGACCACGACGGTGTCGCCCACGTCGAAGGCGGCGAGGAAGATCAGCGTGAACGCGCCCGACGATCCGGTGGTCACCACCACCTCGTCGGGGTGCACGTCGTAGCCGTAGGTCTCGCTGTGATGGCCCGCGATGGCCTCGCGCAGCGGCAGGATCCCGAACGTCTCGGTGTACCCGAGCAGCTCGTGGTCGATCGCCGCACGTGTCGCCCGCAACACCGGCGCGGGCGCCTGCGTCGACGGCTGCCCCGCCGCGAGTACCAGCACGTCACCGTGCGACCTGGCGCGTTCGGCGGCCGCCTTCCACACGTCCATCACGTAGAAGGGAGGAATGGTCGACCGTAGCGATTCTGTGGACACCCGAGAGACGGTAGATCACCCGATCGCGCGCCTGCACAGATATGGTCGGCACAATGGCTCCGACAGCGAATACGCAGGCACCGACGCCACCGGCAGTGGGGCGCCGGGCAGGGTCGTGGGGGCGGTATGAGGCGGACTGAGGTGCACGGACTCGCGTCGGGTGAGGTGCGCGAGCCCGACGATGCGGGCCGAGGAGTCGGCGATGATGCCGTGCCCGGGGGCGCGGCTGCAGTCGATCACGGCACCGCATCCGCGGCTGGTGGCGCCTCCGGGGCCCACGACGCGCAGGCGAACAGTAATTCCACGCGACGTGGGGTACGGGCGAACGGCGAGGGCGTCCCGGCGGCGGGCGATACCGAACGACCGGGGGCGAGCTCGGACGAGGATGCCGAGGTGCCATCGGCGGCCGGGTCAGGCGGAACAGAGGTCCTTACGCCGGATAGGTTGGGCACCTCGGGTACTCGCCGCTCACATGTGAACGGCCTTGTCCTGCGGTCCAATTGGCGGGAGCACCTACCCGTCCAAGTGCCGGTGCGCGAACGGGTGGCGGCGTGGGTCGGCAAGTATCCCGCACTCGGGGAGATCGCGGCCGACCTGCGCCGTGGTGACGTTCGGAAAGCGTTCTGGGAGCGGCCTTCTCGGCAGGCGACGCAACTGTGGTCGCGCAGGCCGAGCAACGAGCGGGTGCGTGCGGTGCTCGTCGAGCGGCGTGTGCTCATCGCGGGCGTCGCGGTGGTCGCGGTGCTCGTGGCTTCGGACGGGCAGTTCGGCGGGCTCGTCGACCGGCCGCTCGAACCGGGTGAGGCCCAGCGGGTCGCCATCGCCTATCCCCCGCAGATCCCGCCCAACCCGCAGTCGGTGCGCCGCCTGCTCGTCGCCATCGACAACGGCGAGAAGCGCCGGGAGGCCGCGGTGGTCGCCGCGGCGGCCCGCGCCACCCTGGAACGCGCCAAGGCCGAGGCGGCGGCCGCGTCGTCGGGCCAATGGCAGGACTGGATGGGTGAGCGCGCCCCCGTGGTGCCCGGCGTCATGGTTCCCGGGGCGAGCACCCCGTCGACCGGCGGTTTCAGCCTGCCCGCCAAGGGCCTGTTCACCTCAGGATTCGGCTCACGCTGGGGCACCATGCACCGCGGCATCGACATCGCGGGACCCATCGGCAGCCCCATCTACGCCGTAGCCGACGGCACCGTCGTCGAGGCGGGCCCCGCCCAGGGCTTCGGCCTGTGGGTCCGCATCCGCCACGACGACGGAACCATCAGCATCTACGGCCACATGTACGACTTCTTCGTCTCCCCGGGCGAACGCGTCCCCGCGGGTATGCAGATCGCCCGCATCGGCAACCGGGGCGACTCCACCGGCCCCCACCTGCACTTCGAGATCGTCCAGAACGGCCAGCACGTGGACCCGCAGGCCTGGCTGGCCCGTCACGGGCTCAGCCTGACCTGACCGTCTACCGCTTCCGTTCCGGGACAACAACTTCCGTGGCGCCGATGTCGGTGCGGAAGTGGCTGCCGGGGAGCTTGATCTTGGCGAGGCGGGCGTAGGCGCGTTCGCGGGCCTCGGCCAGGTCCTCGCCGATGCCGACGACATTGAGGACGCGGCCACCCGCGGAGACCAGCGCCTTGTCCTCGCGCAGGGCCGTGCCCGCGTGCAGGACGAGGGTGTCACCGTCGAGGGCGCCTTCCTCGGCGCCGGTGATCACATCACCGGTGCGGGGACGGGCAGGGTAGTTCTCAGCGGCGAGCACGACCGTGATGGCCGAACCGTCCTTCCAGCGCGGCGATTCGACCTCGGCGAGGCGGCCGGTAGCGGTGGCGTGCAGCAGCTCGGCGAACGGGCTGTCGAGCAGCGCGAGCACCGCCTGGGTCTCGGGATCACCGAAGCGGCAATTGAATTCGACGACCGCGGGACCGTTGGTGCCGATCGCCAGACCGGCGTACAGCAGCCCGGAGAAACCACTGCCGCGCCGAACCAGTTCGGCCGCAACGGGCTTCACGACATCGTCGACGATCTCGGCGAGCGTCTCGGCGGGCAGCCACGGCAGCGGGGTGTAGGCGCCCATGCCGCCGGTGTTGGGGCCCGCGTCGCCGTCACCGACGCGCTTGTGGTCCTGCGCGGGCAGCAGCGGCACCACGGTCTCGCCGTCGACCAGGCAGAACAGCGAAACCTCCGGCCCGTCGAGGAACGACTCCAGCAGCACCGGATGCCCCTGCTCGAGCAGCTCGGCACCGTGATCGCGGGCGGCCCGGCGATCGGCGGTCACCACCACACCCTTGCCCGCGGCCAGGCCGTCGTCCTTGACCACCCAGGTGGGGCCGAATCGGTCGAGCGCGGCATCCAGGTCGGCCGGGTTGTCGACGATCTCGCTGTGCGCCGTCCGCACACCGGCCGCCGTCATCACATCCTTGGCGAACGCCTTGGACCCCTCGATCCGCGCCGCGTCGGCCGACGGGCCGAACACGGGGATCCCGGCCGCGCGCACCGCGTCGGCCACACCGAGCACCAGCGGCACCTCGGGCCCGATCACCACCAGGTCGGCCGCGACCTCCCGGGCCAGCGCGGTCACGTCCTCGGCCGAGCAGGGATCGACCGGTCGCAGCTCGGCCTGCTGGCCGATACCGGGATTGCCCGGGGCGGCGATCACCGCCGTCACCGACGGATCCCGGCGCAGCGCCAGGACGAGGGCATGTTCACGGGCTCCGGAACCGATGACGAGTACGCGCACCGCCACAGATTAGTCGCGCCGCCGCGCGTCCACTCGCGACCCCCTGATCCCGACATCCGCCCGTCCACCACCGTTCACCCTGGCCGAACCGGGTTCCGCTGGGCCACAATGGAACCAACAGCGGAACCGGGGGACGATCGTGGGACTACTCGACGGCATGATGGGCAACGCGGGTCGCATCGACCCCGCCGCCGCCCAGCAGGAATACGCCAAACTCTTCGGCCAGGGCGAGCAGGTGTACGCCGCATACCTCCTGGTCCGCGACGCGATGCTGTTCACCAACCGCCGCCTCATCATGATCGACAAACAGGGCGTCACCGGCCGCAAAGTCAGCTACCACAGCATCCCGTACCGCTCGATCACCCACTTCGCCGTCGAAACAGCGGGCACCTTCGACCTCGACGCCGAGCTCTACATCTGGCTCAGCGGCAGCCACGAACCCGTGAAGCAACGCTTCAACCGTCAGGTCGACATCTACGAGGTACAGGGCATCCTGTCCCACTACGTCGCGATCTAACTAGGCTCGCCTGCATGGCATCCGTTTTCAGCGCGATCATCGCAGGTCAGATTCCGGGGCGGTTCGTCTGGGAGGACGACGAATTCGTCGCCTTCCTCACCATCGCCCCCGTCACCCAGGGCCACACCCTCGTGGTGCCCCGCGCCGAGATCGACCAGTGGCAGGACATCGACCCCGACGTGATGGCCCGCCTGATGGCCGTCGCCCAGAAGATCGGCCAGGCCGTCCGCGCCGCCTTCGACGCCCCACGCGCCGGCCTCCTCATCGCCGGCCTCGAGGTCCCCCACCTGCACACCCACGTCTTCCCCGCCTACTCCATGGGCGACTTCGACATCTCCGGAGCCGACAACTCCCCCACCCCCGAATCCCTCGACGAAGCCCAGTCCAAGATCAAAGCCGCCCTCCGCGACCTGGGCTACGGAGCCAACGTCCCCGCCTGATCCTACTGGTGCCCGTGCCAACCCACGGGCACCGCCACGGCGACAACTCGGTCGCCGCCGATGTGGACACCGTGGATACGGTGGGCGAGCGGCTTTACGTCGCCCGGCCCAGCCGCAACGCTCGCTGGCCGCGGGAGGCTGACAGCGTCGGCCCGTCGACTCGATGGGTTGGTCGGTAATGGAACCGGAACGGGTCGGCGTGCGTCTAAAGACATCGAGTGGTTCTGTGCGAAGAGGAGAGACGATGCGACTGGTGGGGATCGCCGTGGGGGTGGGCGTTGCGCTCGTGCTCTCCGGGTGTGGGCAGAGTGTGGACGGGCAGCCGGAGGTGAGTGGGGCTCCGTTGACGAAGGAGCAGTTGTTCGATCCGTGTGGGGTGCCGGAGAGTGCGTTGGTCGCGGCGGGACTCGACCCGGCGTCCAAGGACACCAACCTTTTCTCGGTCCCGCGGGCGGAGTGGAAGGGCTGCGCGTGGCGGGGCGGCGATCACTTCATCTCGTTCATGTCCACCGTCTACACCATCGAAGAGATTCGCGCTAACGATCGCTACCACGACTTCAAAGATGTCACGGTAGGTGACCGAAAAGCCCTGCGATTCACAATCGGCGACGAAGCAGTTCCGGTCGAGTGCGAAATTGCCGTGGAAACGCAGCAGGGCCGCGCGCTCATCAACGCCACAAAGTTCGTCGACAGCAAGTCGACTATCGACCCATGTGTCCTTGCCGAGGATGCTGCCCCACACATCATCGATTACGTCCCGCAGTAGACGCCCTCTGCCGAAAGGAGCCGACTGCCATGACTAACGCTGCCGCACAGGAATTTCAGCGACTGGCTGGTGAAGCCGCCGGCGGGCGCTTGATAATCGAATCCGACGCTGCTGAGCGTTGCGCGAAGTGGTGCGAGGATTACATCACCGACCTGCGGACACTCTCCCTGCGCACCCGAAGGATGGTCGACGCCGACTCGTTCGGCGACCTCAATTCCGCAGGTACCCTCGCGAAGAAGTTTGCCGACCTCGCGGAAGGCGGTCCGGGAAGCGGATCGTACTTGGATGCGGTAACCCAACACATCGAGATCCTTACCCAAATGGCCGACATGTACCGCAAAGCCGGTGCCGCATTCAAGAACTGCGACGAAGCCTCTCAACTGGCGATCAAGCAGCAGACCAACAAGCTCGACTGACTACTGGGGGAACCATGCCGTTCGTAGCTTTTATGACCGGACTGTCGAATCTACGCGCGGCCACGGATCGCGTCGGCTCACTGTTCGATTCCGATATCGCGCCGGCGCAGTCCGAACTGGACGCGCAGGCCGACGGTAACAAGGAGCGGAACCGCATCTACGGCGAGAACCAGGCCCTGGCCTCGGGTTTCTCCGGTGAGTACACCCAGCAGGTCGTGCCGCCGGTGATGGAATCTTTCACCGACATGTCGCATTCCCGCATCATGCAGTTCGTCGAGTCGATCGACATCGGCCAGATGAGCACAAGCATTCAAGGCTGGACCCAGCTGGCCAACGACACGACGGCCAAAGCGACCGCCTTCCACGACAACATCAGCAAGGAGATGGAGCGGGGATGGGCGGGTAGCGCTGCCACGCAGGCGCTGGCCAGTACCAAGGCGTATCTCACGGATATCCACAAGGTCGATCAGGCCGCCAAGCTGATCGCCAACAAGATGGACGAGGCGCGGTCGGGCTTTCAGCAGGTGAAGTACTCGGTCCCGCACGAGTCCGACGACCAGGGCGACAGCAAACTGGGAATTCTGGTGTCCGTTCTCTCGCCCGCCACCGGGAAGATCATCGATAGCGCCAGCGCCGGCCGGGCGGAAGCCGCGCAGGCCGCCGCCCGTGAAGTCATGCGAACCGTCTACCAGCCGGTTGCCCAGCAGTCCGACACCCAGGTCCCCAAGGTGCCGGGACCGTCCAAACCGCAGCAGGACAACCCTGGGAACGGCGATCCCGGCGACGGCCCCGGCAGCGGAATCACCAACGGCGACAACAACAACAACACCGGTGGAACCCCGGGAACGAACCCGGCAAACACGACCACCGAGCCGGAAGACCCGGCAACGACCGAACCGGGCGACGACGAGGACAGCGGCGACGATTCCTCATCGTCGACGGAGGAACCCGCCGCCACGACACCCGAGGACACCACACCGGCCTCCACCCCGGCGACGAACCCAGCCGCAACCACGCCCGCAGGCACCACCCCGAACGGCCTGGGCTCAGGCGGCGGCGCAGGCGCAGGTGCGGGCGCAGGTGCAGGTGCGGGCGGCGGAAGCCCGAGCGTTCCCGGCGCGGGCAGCTCCCTCCCCGGCGCAGGCGGTGCCGCCCCCGGCGCCGGAGCAGGCCAGAAGCTCGCCGCGTCCGCAGGCGGGTCGGCCGGCCGGGCGGGGATGCCCGGCATGGGCGGCATGGGCGCACCGGGCGCGCGCGGCGGCAAGGACGACGAGAACGAGCACGGTGCTCCCGACTATCTGCGCGGCGTGCACGAGGAACTGCTCGGTCCGGACCGGGCGCACGTTCCACCGGTCATCGGTGGGGACGCATGACCGACAGCTGGGAGCTCACCCAGTTCGAATTCTGGGTCGCCTGGGAAACTCTCGGCCGCGATCGCATGCCGTGGCCGCTGACCTTCACCGCGGGTGTGGAAACCCAGGCCGAGTTCGACCGTGAATGCCGGATCGCCGCTGATTCCCTCATCGCCAAGATCGGCGACGACGAGTCGCTGTACCACGCCCTGCACGCCTTGGCGCATCCGGAGATTCGCATCGAATTGTTCGGTCACCGTTTCGACGGCCGGACCCGCATGGTCCGAGCGTGTGCGACAACCGAGTCAACCATCGGCACCGTCGCGGCTCAACTCCCCGGCCCCGAATACGGCCAGGGCGGCAACATCCTCATCTACCTGCGCCCCGCCCACGCCGTGACCCAGCGGCTGATCTCCGTCCTGCCGACGGTTCCGCCGGGCACAAGCCAGGGTTTCGACCTGCACCGCGACGAATTCACCACCACCCCAGACCCTTACGCCACACGTCGTACTCCGGCCGAACACGCCCTGGCGTTCCTCGAACGCCCGTTCCGCACCTACGCCGAATTCCGCGTCGACAAGGGCCCTGCCCTGGACGGCTGGCAAGAGGGTGGCACAACACTCCAGGTCATCGACTACACCGACGACGGCCGCTATCTCCTTCGAGACGCGACCCGAGTTTCAGCCCACCCCCTGACCTCCGACCGCTTGAACAACGAGCTCCACAACCTCATCGCCCGAGCGGCCGCCGATCACAACCAGTCGGCTTGGTAGGCAGGCTCTTTCACTGTGCGGTGTAGCCGCCGTCGACGAGGTGATAGCTGCCGGTGATGAAACTGGCGGCGTCGCTGGCGAGGAACAGGACCAGGTTGGCGACCTCTTCCGGCGTACCGAGGCGGCCGATCGGATGCTTGTCTTCCAGGAACTTGGTGGTTTCGGGATCGTCAGCCAGTAGCGGGGTGCGGATGTAGCCGGGTCCGACGGCGTTCACGCGGACATTCTGCCGCGCGTATTCGAGCGCACCGTTCTTCGTCAGCCCGAGCAGCGCGTGCTTGGCGGTGACATATCCGGCGTATTCGGGATTTCCGACGCTGGCGAGGATCGAGGCCATATTCACGATCGCCCCGCCACCGTTCGCCGCGAGTACCGGCAATTGCTCGCGCATTCCGTAGAACACGGAATCGAGATTCACCCCCATCACCTTGCGCCACCCCTCGATCGAATAATCACCGATCGCGTTGCGCTCCCCCGTGATCCCCGCATTGTTCACAGCGATCCCCAACGGCAACATTTCCTGTGCTGCGGCAACACTCCTTGCCACATCCCCCGGATCAGCCGCATCACCGGCCAAAGCCACCGCGGTTCCCCCGTTGACCACGATCTCGTCGGCAACCTCCCGCGCCGCCCCCTCGTTCAGATCGAACACCACCACCGACGCCCCGTTCCCCGCCAGCCCGAGCGCCACCGCCCGCCCGATCCCCGACCCCGCCCCACTCACCACAGCCGACCGATGCCCCACCTCGTAAACAGCCACGCCGATCCTCCATCCCGTTGCTACCGCACCGATGAATCAGGACGAGCTCACCATTTCACAGTAGACAGACGATCGGCCTGTCGAGCGATGCCGCACGAAAAAGCCCTGACCCGAACTTCGGGTCAGGGCTGGAAGAGCCCCCTGTCAGGATTGAACTGACGACCTTTCGCTTACAAGGCGAGTGCTCTACCACTGAGCTAAGGAGGCGGGTCCCCGGAGGGCAGCGACCATCATAGCCGGACACGTCCGCCGCGTGACACCGAGTTCGGTGTCACGCGGGGACGCCCAGCGAGCGGTCCCGGCGCAGTATTCGGAAGGTACCGGTCAGGACTGGGCGCGGGCGGCGTCGTCGGCGGCCATGGCGTCGCGCAGGCTCTTGGGACGCATGTCGGTCCAGTTCTTCTCGACGTACTCGACGCACGCGGCCCGGCTTTCTTCGCCGAACACGACACGCCAACCCGCCGGGACCTCCGCGAACGCGGGCCACAGGGAGTGCTGCTCTTCATCGTTGACCAGAACGAAGAAGCGGCCGTCCTCGTCGTCGAAGGGGTTGGTGCTCATTTCACCTCACTGGATACTGGCGCTGTGTACGGGATCGCTGAGGCCGGCAAGCCCCGAGCGTTGTGTCGACCCTAGCAAGCCATACGTTACGCGTAGGCGGTTACCTCAGCTCGCGAAGAAATCGAGCAGGATCTTGTTCACGGCCTCGGGCCGTTCGAGGTAGCCGAAATGACCCGCGTCGGGGATTTCCTGATACCGGGCACCGGGGATGGCCTCGGCGACCTCGCGCGACAGGTACGGGGGAATCATCCGGTCGTCGGCGAAACCGATCGCCAGACAGGGCACGGTGATCGCGCGGTAGGCGGCCACGCGGTCGAAGTCGTGATCCATGGCGCGCTGGGCGCGGATGCCCGCGGTGGCCGGTCCGCCGGTGAACTCGAACAGGTCGAGCCAGTCGCGGGCGGCGTTGCGGTCGGCCATGGTGGCGGGCGACAGGTTCATCACCGCGGTGACGGCCGCCTCGAACTTGGCGGGCAGCTGCACGCCCGAGGCGTCGAGGTCCTGCTCACCGGCCGACAGGGTCTTCTGGAACTGGTCGAGACGGCCGTGACCGGCCATGAACACGGCCTTGCGCACGAGATCGGGGCGGGCGAGGGCCAGTTCCTGGGCCACCCGCGCACCCATCGACGTTCCGGCGACCAGCGCGGGGCCCTCGTCGAGCAGTTCGATGAGCGCGGCGGTGTCGGCGACGAGTTCCTCGATGCGCATACCGCCCGCGGCCTCGTAGGACGGCGCGATGCCGCGATTGTCGAAAATGCAGACCCGGTATCCGGCCGCGACCAGCGCGGGCACCTGGTGCAGCTCCCAGACGCGTCCGGGCGAACCGGTTCCCATGATCAACACCACCAGCGGACCGCCGCCCTTGACGTCGGTGCCCTTGGTACGGTCGCCCTTGACCTGATAGTTCAGTGCGATGCCGTTCACCGTGGCCAGTGGCATGGGGAAACCTTTCGGTCGGGTTGACGAACCAATCCACGGTAACCGGCGCCCGATACTATTGACTACTCGCACGAAGAGCGTTGGAAAACCGGGAGGACGAACCACTATGGCCGCGAAGAGCACCGCCAACGACATCGCCGACGACGAGCTCGAGCCGCTGGCCGACGAGACCGCTCGCCAGGCGCAGCGCGTGGTCGCGGCATATGCCGAGGACGCCGACGAGTGCCGCATGCTGCTGTCGATGCTCGGCATCGGCCCCAGCTGAACAACCACCTACTACAACCTCAAAACGGCACCCTGCGACGCAAAGGATGCGTGAGTGGACCAGATGATCGATGAACAGTCCAACGACCGTCCGTCCGAAGAACCGGTGGCACCCTCGGGTGCGGGATCGGGATTCGTCGTCGTCGCGAACCGGCTCCCGGTCGACCTCGAGAAACTGCCCGACGGCACCACCCGGTGGAAGCGCAGCCCCGGCGGTCTGGTGACCGCGCTGGAACCGGTGTTGCGCAGCAACAAGGGTGCCTGGGTGGGCTGGGCGGGCGTCCCCGATGTCGACGTCGAGCCGATCATCGAGGACGGGCTCGAGCTGTATCCGGTGCCGCTCTCGTCGCAGGAGGTGGAGGACTACTACGAGGGGTTCTCCAACGGCACCCTGTGGCCGCTGTACCACGACGTGATCGTGCGGCCCGTGTACGACCGGGCCTGGTGGGCGGCCTATGTGGAGGTCAACCGGCGCTTCGCCGAGGAGACCGCGAAGGTGGCCGCCGAGGGCGCGACGGTCTGGGTGCAGGACTACCAGCTGCAGCTGGTGCCGAAGATGCTTCGCATGTTGCGCCCGGATCTGACGATCGGGTTCTTCCTGCACATCCCGTTCCCGCCGGTCGAGCTGTTCATGCAGATGCCGTGGCGCACCGAGATCGTCGAGGGCCTGCTCGGCGCCGACCTGATCGGTTTCCATCTGCCCGGTGGCGCGCAGAACTTCCTGTACCTGGCCCGCAGGCTGGCCGGTCAGCCGACTTCGCGCGGCACCATCGGTGTGCGGTCCAAGCTGGGCGTGGTCCAGGTCGGTTTCCGCACGGTGCGCGTCGGCGCGTTCCCGATCTCGATCGATTCCGCCGAACTCGACGAGCACTCACGCCGCCGGTCGGTGCGTGAACGCGCGGCCAAGATCCGCGCCGAACTGGGCAACCCGAAGAACATCATGCTCGGTGTCGACCGCCTCGACTACACCAAGGGCATCGACATCCGCCTCAATGCCCTCCAGGAGCTCCTGGAGGAGGGCCGCGTCGACCCGGCCGAGACAGTGATGGTCCAGCTGGCCACGCCGTCGCGTGAGCGCGTACAGAGCTACATCAAGATGCGCGGGGACATCGAACGTCAGGTGGGCCGTATCAACGGCGAATTCGCCCGCGTCGGCTACCCGGTGGTGCACTACCTGCACCGGCCGATCCCCCGCGACGAGCTGATCGCCTTCTTCGTGGCCGCCGACGCCATGCTCGTCACCCCGCTGCGTGATGGCATGAACCTGGTCGCCAAGGAGTACGTGGCCTGCCACAGCGACCTCAACGGCGCCTTGGTCCTCAGCGAATTCACCGGTGCGGCAGCCGAATTGCGGCAGTCCTACCTGTGCAACCCGCACGACCTGGACAGCGTGAAGGACGCGATCGTCGGCGCCCTCGACGACGACCGCGACACCAAACGCCGCCGCATGCGCTCCATGCGCCGCCAGGTCCTCACCCACGACGTGGACCGCTGGGCCCGCGCCTTCCTCGACGCCCTCTCCCAGGGCAATGTGGCCGGCTCCGCGCTACTCAGCGAGGACGACGACAACTACCCCGACACCAGCCGTTAGGACTCAGACCGGCGTGACCTGGGAAACCAGCCAGCGATCGCCGGTCTTGTCCAGCGAGACCCGGACGCGACTGCCCGAGGCGGTGCCCTGCGGCGCGTCCTTGCTCGTGGTCACCTGATTCAGGTATAGCAGCACCACCGCGTGCTCGGGTTCGGCGGAGATCACGCCTTCGGCCTGCGTTGTCGCCTTGACCGTGAGCTGCTTCTCCTTGGCGCCGGGCGCGATGGCTTCCTCGATGAGCCGCAGGTAGTCGTTGCGGAAGGACTCGCTCAGGCCGTCGGCCGCCTTGGGCAGCTCGGTGTCGACGGTGACGTGTTCATAGCTGAACATGGCGCTCACCGTCCGGCTCGCCGTGCTCATCGCCTCGCCGCGGGCCTGCTCGGTGCGGTCGTGCTCCCACAGCTGGTAGCCGCTGACGCCGAGCACGGCGGCGGCGATCAGGCCGAAGACGGCGAGGACGCCGAAAATGATCTGTGCGCTTCTGCGGCTCATCCGACGAACTCCACTTTCGACACGGTCATGCCCGTCTCACCGTTGGTCACGGTGATGCGGAATCGGTACTGACGCGATTGGGGTTCGGGCGAACCGTTGTTGGTCACCGTCTGCTTGGCGGCGACGAGCACCTGCGCGGACTCGAGGTCGGCCGAGACGATGGCCGACTCGACAACGCTGCCGTTGGACACCACGTTGGCCTGCTTGACGACATCCATGAACGGGTCGACTCGACCGTCGAACTCGGACTTGAAGTCGCCCGATGCCACGGCAAGAATGCGGTCGATGTCTTCCTTGGCGGATTCGGCGCGGATGGTCGTCAGGTTCAGCACGGCTTGACGTGCGGTCTCGGTGTACTCCGCGCGCAGGTCCTCTTCGGCGTCGGTCATGAACGCGGCGACGGCGGAGATCCCGGCGCCGACCATGAGCGCGAGCACGAGGACGGCCGCCGCCGCGACGGCGAGGACGCGACGCACGCGCGACTTCTTCTCCGCGTCGGGAACGTTCGGCACCGCCGCGTCCTCGGACTGCGCGATACCGCCGGTGAACTTCACGGTCGGAGCGGACGAATCGACGGCGTCCTTGTCGATCTTCTCGGTCGGGACGGCGGGCTCGACGGCATCCTTGCCGAACTTCACCGTCGGTGCGGCGGCGCCCTTCGTGAACTTCACCGTGTCCGCCGACGTGGCGGCCTCAGCGGCTGGTGATACGGATTCGCTCTTACTCACGGCCACCGTCACGGCCGCCTTCTCCTCGACCGGCGGCCCGGCCGAGCGGGCGGCCCGGCGACGCGGGCGGCGGTTGTCGTTGTCGTTCATCGTTGCTGCTCCTCCAACATCGCCTGCCAGCTGGCCGGAACGGTGCCCGAACCATCGGTGGCGATGTCACCTTGGCGGTAGGTGCGTCCGTCTGTTCCCAGGTACGTACCCGTCGACGGATCATAGGGGCGCGCTGCGGCGGGCGTCACAGCACCCGTCGATGCGCCTGCCGGTGCGGACGCCGGAGCGACCGGCTCGACCTCGCCGAACGGCGGGTTGTTGCCCTCGGGCACGAACCCGGTCCGGCACAGTTCGGGGGTGGGTGCACGGCGGCCGGGGAACTCCATGCACGGGGTGTTGCGGATGCCGCGGACCGCGATGTTCGAGTCCTGCGGAACCTTGCAGTACAGCCCGGGCGGAGTGTCCATCGGGGTCAGATCGCTTGGTTCGCGCCACTGCTCCGCGGGCAGGAAGCCGGTGGTGCAGGCGGGCGGGTCGTTGAGCACGGTCATGAAGTCGACCATCACGCCATACTTGGCCGGACCGCGGATGGCGGTGCGCAGCGCCGCGATCAAGGGCGGGAAAACGACCAGAAGTTGTTCCACGCTGGCGTTGTACGTCACGCCGACCTGCCCGAGGCTCACCAGGTTTCGCGCCAGCAGCGGCAGGGTGGGACGCAGATCCTGGAACTGCTTGTTCACCACCTCCATCGCGGAAGGGCCGTTGTTCAACAGGTTTCGCAGCGTCGGGTCGCTTTCGCGGAGCTGGTCGGTGATGGTGGCGAGATCGTTTGTCCAGGAACGGATATCGGCCTCGGACTCGATCTGGGTGTCGAGCAGCGGGCCGATCTGGTCGAGCAGCTTCTTGGTCGGTTCGATGTCGGTCTCGGCCTGCTGGATCAGCAGCGCCGCGGAGTCGATGAACCGTTGCAGGTCGGGTCCGGCGCCGTTGAACGCCAGGAACGCCTCGTCGATCACCTGGCGCAGGCGGGTGTCGGCGACGGTGGCGAGCAACTTGTCGGCTTGATCGAGCATCGCGCCGACGTCCTGCGGCAGATGAGTGCGCTGCACGGGGATCACCGAGCCGTCGCGCAGGTGTCCGTCGGCGGGCTGTTCGCTCGGCACGAGGTCGACGTACTGCTCGCCGATCGCCGAGACACTGCGCACCCAGGCGCTCGAATCGGCGGGGACCTTGTAGTCGCTGTCGATCGACAGGTCAGCCTCGACGCCCGCGGGCGTGAGCCGCACCGCCTCCACCTTGCCGATGTTCTGGCCCCGGTAGGACACATTGGCCGTCGGGTAGAGCCCGCCGGTGGCGGCGAGCTGCACGGTCACCGCGTACCGGCCGATGCCGAACATCGCGGGAACATGCAGGTAGCTGCCGCTCATCACGACCAGGCCGATCACGGTGAGCACCGCGAAGATCGCGAGCTGGGCTCGCACGAACCGGGTGAGTTTCATCGACCCGCCCCTTCCTGGCCGGGCAGCGGCGCGGTGATACCGGGGATGGCGGGTAGACCGGGAATGGACGGTAGCCCGGGGATGACGGGCGCGGGGGCCGGTGCGGGCGCCATCGGCGCGGTGGCCGGGTCACCGGCATCCGTCGCGGTCGACGGCGCGAACGAGCCGACCACACCCTCGACGCCGCCGAAGCGACCGCCGAGCGGCGTACCGGTGAGCCAGTTGCTGTCGAGACGGCTGGCGGTCAGGTCGAAGGTGATGAACAGATTCAGGTAGTCGCCCATGATCGCGTTGTCGATATTCCTGATCGGGAACGGGAAGGTCGGCAGGATGCCGAGCGCCTGGATCAGGTTGGTTCCGGTGTCGGCCAGTGTCTGCAGCACGGGGCCGAGACTGCGCAGGTTGGCCACCAAATCGTCGCCGCTGGTCTTGATCAGTCGTTCACTGACGTCACCGAGCTCACCGAGCGCCGTGATCGCCCTGGTGATGTTGGCCGATCGGTCGGCAAGGGCGGTGAGCGCGGGATGGATCTGCTCGATCGCCTCGGCGATCACCTCGCGCTGACCGGCCAGTTTCACCGCCAGCCGATCCAGACCCTCCATCGCGGCGATGATGCTGCCGGTCTGGCGCTGCAACCCGGTCGTCAGCTCGTTGAGCTGCGGGAGCAGGTCGGCGATCTCGTCCTCACGACCGTTCACCATCGCGTTCAGCTCGGTGGTGATCGTCTCGAGCTGGGCGATCCCGCCGCCGTTGAGCACCACCGACAGCGACGACAGCACCTGTTCGGTGGTCGGGTAGGCACCGGCCCGTTCGAGCGGGATGACATCGCCGCCCCGCAACTGTCCGGTCGGCGCTTCGCTTGTCGGGGCGGCCAATTCGACGTGGTTGCTGCCGAGCAGACTGGTCTGCCCGATCTTGGCGACCGCGTTGGCCGGCAGGCGCACATCGGGATTGAGCGAGACCGTCACCAGCGCGTGCCAGCCTTCGACCTCGATCCCGGTGACGTTGCCGACCTCGATGTCGTTCACCCGCACCGGCGAATTCCGGGTCAGCGTCGTGACATTGGGCATCTGGATGCGCACCGTGTAGGAGCCGTCCATCCGCCCCTCGGAGCCCGGCATGGGCAGCGAGTTGAGCCCGTCGAACTGACAGCCGGTGGTGCCGAGCGCCACCGCGACGCCGACGGCCAGCCCGGCGAGTATGCGCCGCCTCATCGCGGTCCTCCTGGAATAGCAAGCCCCGCAAGGCCTTCGGGCACGGTGATCGGCGCCGCGCCGGGCGGCTGGTCCTGCTGGACCGCACCTTCAAGGCTCGGGTCGCTGTACACCAGCTGCTCGGGGAAGGCGGTGACGCCACTGGCCGGGTTGGTCATGATCGGCACGTAATTCATTGCCAGCGAACTGATCACCGGTGCGAGGAACTCGGCGCACAGATCGGCGGAGCGGTCCGAGTTGTTGTGTTCGATGGCCCGGATCGACCCGCACAGGAAGCTGAGCGGATTGGCCGTGTTGTTCAGTGCGACAGCACCGGTGAGCGAGCCCTGAGCCGGTTTGTAGAGCTGGTAGAAGTTCACCATCGCCGTGGGGCCGGAGTGCAGCACCCGCTCGATCTCGGGCCGATTGTCCACCAGGGTCTGGGTGACGTCGGCGAGCCGCTCGACGCCCTCGGTCAGCTCACCTCCGGTCCCCTCGAGAAACCGCTTCACATCGGCCAGTGCCACATCGAGACTGTCCAGACCGGCGCCGAGTTCTTCCGACGCACCGGCCAGCACCGACGACACCGACGCGAGCCGGCCGCTGAACTGCACGATCTGCTCGTTGCTCGCCGAGAGCACCTCGACGAACTTCTGCAGGTTGCGGATGGTGGCGAACAGGTCGGTTCGCCCGTCGGACAGGGTGGTCAGGGTCGCCGACAGTTCCCGCAGGGTGTCGCGGAACTTCTGGCCGTTGCCGTCGAGGTTCTGGGCCGCCGTGTCGACGAAGCGGCCGAAGGAGCCCTGCTTGTCGTCACCGACCGGACCGAGCGCCGCCGACAGTTTGGTCAGCTCGGCCTTGATCTCGTCCCACTCCACCGGCACCGCGGTGCGCTCGAGCGGAATCTGCGCTCCGTCGGCCAGTTTCGGGCCGCCGCTGTAGGCAGGCGCGAGCTGCACGAACCGGGCCGAGACCAACGACGGCGCGATGATGACGGCGCGCGCGTCGGCGGGCAGATCGATATCGCTGTCGATGCTCATCTTCACCTGAACCTGGCCGCGGCCCGGTTCGATGGAGTCGATGCTGCCGACGGTGACGCCGAGAACCCGCACCTCGTCGCCCGCGTACAGACCGGTGGTCGAGGTGAACGAGGCGGTCACCGTGTTCTTTCCGACGCCGGTCACGAGGTAGACACCGACCGCGACCAGCGCCGCGATCACCACCACCGCCACCGCGATCGTCCAGCGCGGCAACCCGCGCACCTGCTGGGTCAAGCTCATCGCGGGGGATCCTCCTCGGCAGGAGCGATGTACGGCGTCCTGGGGTGGGTGAAGATGTCGATCACGTCCTGGGGCAGTTGTTCGGGCCAGACCAGCGCGTCGACGAGTGGACGGAGCTCGACACTCGACGCGTTCACCACGTAGGCGTTGAACCAGGGCCCGTTGCCGACCTGCTCGCCGAGCGCGGCGGCGTAGGGGCCGAGACCGTCGAGGGCATCGTTGAGGTTCTGCTTGTTGCGCTGGAGCAGGGCGAGGACCGAGTTCAGGCGGTCCAGCGTCGGCCGCATCTGCGGCTCGTTGTCGGCGACCAGGCCCGAAAGCTGTTTGGCCACATCGTCGATGTACACGACGAGCTGGTTGATCGCGGCGCGGCGCCGGTCGAGCTCGCCGAGCAGCGCGTTGCCGTCGATGAGCAGCGTGTTGAGCTGGGTGCTGCGGTCGGCCAGGATCTTGGTGACGTTCTGTGCCCTGGCAAGCAGGTCGGTCAGCGCCTGGTCGCGGGTGTTGATGCTGCGGGAGAGGGCGGTGACACCGTCGAGCGCGTTGCGCAGCGGTCCGGGCGTATCGGCGAACGCCGCCGACAGCGTGTCGAGGGTCTGGTCGACCTGCTCCAGGTCGAGGTCACGCACCGTCCCGCCGAGATCGCTCAGTGCTTCGTTGAGCGAGTAGGGCGAGGTGGTCCGCTCCACCGGAATGGTGTCCCGCGCGCCGATGGCGCCGGGGCCGTCCGGCACCACGTCCAGCGATTTGCGGCCGAGCACGGTGTTGGTCTTGATCGCGGCGGTCGTCTTCTCCCCCAGCACGATCGACTCGTCGAGGTCGAACTTCACCAGCACTTTGTCGCCGTCGAGGCTCACCTGCCGTACCTCGCCGGAGCGCACACCGGCCACATGCACCGGGTCGCCGGGGACGAGACCGCCCGCGTCGAGGAAGTTCGCGGTGAAGGTCGCACCCGAGCGGATGAACGGCAGGTCGGTGAATTGCAGCGTCGCGAGCGAGATCGTCAGCGCCAGCACCACGCCGACGATGCCGATCGTCGCCGCGGGCGAGGAGTCGTCATTCATTGGGCTTACACCTTCCGGTGACCTGCAGCGCCGGCATGTGCACTTCCATCGGCTTGCCATCGGGGCCACTGATCAAAAAGTTGGTACCGCAGATGTAGAGCTGGAGGAAGGAGCCGTAGGAGCCGATCCGGATGAGCTTCTTGTAGGTATCCGGCAGTCTGTCGAGCACCCATTGGATGTGATCGGACCCCTCGTCCAGGTTGGTGGCGAGCCGACCGGTCTGTTCGATGGTGGAGCGCAGATCGGGACGGGCCTGCACCAGCAGGTCGTTGACCTCCTTGGTCGCGCCCGCGATCCTCGGCAAGGCGTTGCCGATCGGGTCGCGCTCCGCGGACAGGTCGCTGACCAGGCGCTGCAGTTCGTCGATGGTGGTGGCGAATTGATCGCCGCGATCGCTGACCGTGGCGAGCACGGTGTTCAGGTTGTCGATCACGCTGCCGATCAGCGCGTCGCGATCGGCCAGGGTCTTGGCGAAGCCGCCACCGCTGTTGAGCAGCGACACGAGCGTTCCACCCTGCCCCTGGAAGATCTGCAGCAGCGCCTCGGTGAGGTCGTTGACCTGCGCCGGGTCGAGCCCGCGCAGCAGCGGCTTGAATCCGCCGAGCAGCAGGTCGAGGTCGAGGGCGGGCTGGGTCTGCTCGAGGCCGATGGTGTCGCCGTCGGAAAGCCGGCGAGCCGAACCCGGCCCCTCCAGCAGCTCCAGATACCGGTCGCCGACCAGGTTCTCGTACTTGATCGCCGCCCGGGTGCTGGCCAGGACCGCGTACTTGGTATCGACATCGAACTCGACGTGCGCGAGGTTGTCGTCGCCGACCTTCACCGAGGTCACCGAACCCACCGGCACACCGGCGATGCGCACCTTGGCACCGGGCACCATGCCCGAAGAACTGGTGAACACCGCGCGATAGCCGTTCTCGCTGGAAAACCGCGCCTGACTCAAAACGATTGCCAGACCGGCGAATACCAGCGTCATCACCACGGTGAAGATCGCCAGTTTGATCGTCGTCCCTGTGTTCTTCACCGTGTCACTCCCGGCATTCCGTCCAGCAGCAGCTGGAATACCCGAGGCATGCCGTGGAATTCGTGGCGCGTGGTCGGTGCGTACGGAGCGCCCTCGCTGGTGTCGGTCACCAGGTAGTCCGAATGGCTCTCCGGGACGCGGTCCAGCACGCCTTCACAGCGCGGGCCTCCGGTCGCGTTCACCTTGGGCAGGTCGTCCGGGTAGCTGTAGGGCTTGGCACCGAGCATGAAGCTCGCGTTCATGCCGACACCGGGCAGCAAACCACCCATCATGTCCTCGGCGATCGGGATCAGTGTGCCGAGTCCGTTGACCACACAGCTCACCGATTCGCGGTAGTCGTACAGCAGCGCGGTGGAAGGACGCAGCAGGTCCAGTGCGGTCACCAGATCGTTCTCGTTCTCCCGCAGGACAGTTCCGGCCGTATCGGACAGGCCGATTACATTCACCAGCACGTTGTCGAGCTGACCCTGCATTTCGGTGATGGTCTGCGCGGTGCCCGTCGAATTGTCGACCGTGCGCAACAGCGGATCGGCGACATCGGCGTAGATCCCGGTCACCTGCGCGGTCTTGTCCAGATCCGTCTGCAGCGTCGGCAGGTACGGATTCAGTTCGCGCAGATAGCGATCCGATCGGACGAGCAGATCGCCGAACTTGTCACCGCGCCCTTCGAGGGCGGTACCGAGCGCGGTCAGGGTCGCGTTCAGCTTTTCGGGCTCCACCTGGGCGAGCACGTCGGACAGGTGCTGGAACAGGGTGTTGAACTCGACGGTCACCGAGCTCGCCGAGACGGTGCTGCCCGGCACCAGCGACTTCGACGAGGGCTGTTCCGGGACAATGAAATTGACGTATTTGGCGCCGAACACCGTGGTGGAGCGGATGTCGACCCCGGCGTTGTCGGGCACGAGCTTCAGCTGGTCGGGGTCGAGTTCCAGCCGCAGGGTCGCACCGTCGGCGGCCAGGTCGATGTCGGCGACCCGGCCGATCTCTACGCCGCGCACCTTCACCTTGGCGTCGGGGTCGAGGACCAGGCCCGAGCGTGGCGCGTCGACCAGCACCACGGCGGTGTTGGTGAACGCGCCCTGGAACAGCGCGATCGCGAAGGCCGCGCCCGCGACGAGTACGCCGACGAGGGCAAGCGCCGCGAGCTTGCGCCCGAGCCCGCCCTGCAGTGCGGCAACGATCCGTGAGGTGTCCATACCGCTATCCCGAGAGGTGGAAGTTGCCGGAGGTGCCGTAGATGGCCAGCGAGATCAGCAGCGTCACCGTGACGACCGCGACCAGCGAGGCCCGCACCGCGTTGCCGACCGCCACACCGACGCCGACCGGACCGCCCGCGGCGTGGAAGCCGTAGTAGGTGTGGATCAGCATCACGGCCAGGGCCATCACCATCGCCTGCGCGAACGACCACAGGATGTCGCTGGGGATGAGGAAGGTCGAGAAGTAGTGGTCGTAGACGCCCGCCGACTGCCCGTAGATCACCACGGTGGCGAAGCGGCTGGCGATGAACGAGGCGATCACCGCCAGGGCGTAGAGCGGCACGATCGCGATCATGCCCGCCAGCACCCGGGTGCCGACCAGGAACGGCACCGGCCGGATCGCCATCGATTCCAGCGCGTCGATCTCCTCGGCCACGCGCATGGCGCCGAGCTGAGCGGTCGCGCCCGCGCCGATGGTCGCGGCCAGGCCGATACCGGAGATCACCGGCGCCGCGATGCGCACATTGATGAAGGCGGCGAAGAAGCCGGTGAGCGCCTCGACACCGATATTGCCGAGCGAGCTGTAGCCCTGCACCGCGATGGTGCCGCCCGCCATCAGCGTCAGGAAGCCGACGATGACCACGGTTCCGCCGATCACGGCGAGAGCGCCACTGCCCATGCTGATCTCGGCGATGAGTCGGATGGTCTCGGTGCGGTAGTGCACCAGGGCACGCGGTACCGAGCCGAGTGCCTTCACGAAGAAGATCGCCTTGTCACCGAGGGAGTCCATCGCCTTGGACGCCCGCTCGTACCGACGGACCGCGCGGGGAAATTTGGAACGAACTACGAAGGCCATGTGTTCACCGCACCGTGAATTTCAGGCCGATCGCGGTGACGACGACATTCACCACGAACAGCGCCATGAAGGCGAACACGACGGTCTGGTTCACGGCGTCGCCCACACTCTTGGGCCCGCCTTTCACCTGCAGCCCGAGATAACAGGCGACCATTCCGGCGATGAGCCCGAACAGGCCCGCCTTGATTTCGGAGATGATCAGCTCGGGCAGATTGGTGAGCAGCGGAATGCCGTTGACGAAAGCACCGGGATTCACGCCTTGCAGAAACACCGAGAACGCGAAGCCACCGACGATGCCGACCGTGCACACCAGGCTGTTGAGCATCAGCGCCACGAACATCGAGGCGAGCACGCGCGGCACGACCAGCCGGCTCACCGGGTCGATCCCGAGCACCTTCATCGCGTCGATCTCCTCCCGAATGGTGCGGGCGCCGAGGTCGGCGCAGATCGCTGTCGCACCCGCTCCGGCCACGATCAGCACCGTGACGATCGGGCCGACCTGCGTGACGGCGCCGAACGCGGCGGCCGCCCCGCTGAGGTCGGCGGCACCGATCTCGCGCAACAGGATGTTGAGGGTGAACACGACGAGCACGGTGAACGGGATGGCCACCAGCAGCGTCGGCAGGATGGAGACGCGCGCGACGAACCAGGACTGGTCGACGAACTCACGCCATTGGAACGGCCTGCGGAAGGCGGCTCGTGCCACTTCCGCGCCGAGTTCGAAGAATCCGCCGACTGCCCGCAACGGGACAGCAAGGAGGTCGTTCACCGGCAATCCTCCTCGTTAGACGGGCGGACCATGGCGTCCGCGTTTCCGTACTTCACCGCCACCCCGATCTGAAGACTGCCCAAAGACTAGAACACGTTCTCACGAATGTCTGCGATTTCCAGAGACTTGTACCAGGAGTTTTTCCCGGAAAATGCCATCCGAACTGAAACGACTCCTGACCGCTTCACCCAGACCTCCTGTGAGACACCACACACGCCGACGTCCATGTCTACCAATACCTGGACCGGCGTACAACAGATCTGCGGCGAGCCGGGTCGGCGACTTTCCGCCCGGCCAACATCGGGCAACCCTCAGCCGAGATCGCGAAGCGCTCGCGCCGAGAAAGTGTGATCGGCCGGGCGGCCGGCGAAGTACTGCCGCAGGGTCGAGGCGAGATCGTCCTCGGCCCACTGTTCGCCCGCGGCATCGAAGCGCTGCTCGACCGTCGGCGGCGCCATCAGCGCGACCATCGGGCCGTAGACCACGAAGACCTGCCCGTTCACCTCGTCGGCCGCGGGTGAGGCCAGGTAGGCGACCAGTTTCGCGACATGTTCGGGAGCCAGCGGGTCGACCTGACCCTCGGGCGCCTCGGAGAAGACAGCCTCGGTCATGGCCGTGCGCGCACGCGGGCAGATCGCGTTGGCCCGCACGCCGTAACGCGACAATCCGCGCGCCGCCGAAAGGGTGAGCGCCGTGATGCCCGCCTTGGCCGCACCGTAGTTCGCCTGGCCTTCCGGACCGAGCAGACCGGCCTCGGAGGAGGTATTGATCAACCGCCCGTACACCGGTTCGCCCGCCGCTTTGGAGGCTGTTCGCCAATACGAACAAGCATTGCGCGACAAAAGAAAATGGCCGCGCAGATGAACGGCGAGGACCGCGTCCCAGTCTTCGTCGGACATGTTGAACAGCATGCGATCGCGCGTAATACCCGCATTGTTGACAACGATATCGAGGCCCCCGAGCGATTCCCGCGCGGTGGTGACGAGCGCGTCGGCAGTGGCACGTTCGGCGATACTTCCACCGACGAATTCCGCTTTTCCGCCGAGTTCGCGTATTGCGGCGATCGTTTCGGCGGCCGCGTCCTCGGTGAGGTCGTTGACGACCACCGCCGCGCCCGCCGAGGCCAGCGCGAGCGCCTCGGCCCGGCCGAGACCCGCGCCCGCACCGGTCACGACGGCGACCCGGCCCTCCAGTGAAGTCTGCATCACACTCATCGGGCCGACTTTAGAACGTGTTTCACCATCCGACAAGAGGCGATCACGCCAATCGCAGCGCGGCCTTCGGGCACTGCGCCACCGCCTCCTCCGCATCGGCGACGCGGTCGGCGGCGATATCGCCCTCGGCGACGGCCAGCTGATCGTCGTCATCGAGTTCGAACATGTCAGGGGCGATTCCGACGCAGACGCCGTTCGCTTCGCAGCGGTCGAAATCGACGATGATCTTCATGGGATCTTCCTTCCAGACGGTCTCGGCGAGAGTAACCCGGATGACATACCTCGCGCGGTGAGAACCGGCACCGATTCACTGTCAATACTGGAACATGTTCCAGTTGCTGTGCAATGATCGGCTCACTGAAAGCTGGAGTTCGACACCGAGGTGGGAAGCATGCGCGTCGCGTACACGCCGCAGCAGGAAGAATTGCGCGCCGAGCTGCGCGCGTATTTCGCCGGGCTCATGACACCGGAGCGCAAGAAGGCGCTGAGCCTGCAGACCGGCGAGTACGGCGAGGGCGACGTATACCGCGAGGTGGTGCGTCAGATGGGCCGCGACGGCTGGCTCACGCTGAGCTGGCCCAAGGAGTACGGCGGCCAGGACCGGACCACCATGGATCAGCTGATCTTCGTGGAAGAGGCCGCCATCGCGGGTGCGCCCGTCCCGTTCCTGACGCTCAACTCGGTGGCGCCGACCATCATGCAGTACGGCACCGAGGAGCAGAAGAAGTTCTTCCTGCCCCGCATCGCCGCCGGTGAGCTGCACTTCGCGATCGGCTATTCCGAGCCGGGCGCGGGTACCGACCTGGCCTCGCTGCGCACCGCCGCGGTGCGCGACGGCGACGACTTCGTCGTCAACGGTCAGAAGATGTGGACCAGCCTCATCGCCTACGCCGACTACATCTGGCTGGCCGTGCGCACCGACCCCGCTGCCAAGAAGCACAAGGGGATCAGCATGTTCATCGTGCCGACCTCCGCCGAGGGCTTCTCCTGGACGCCGGTGCACACCATGGCCGGGCCCGACACCAGCGCCACCTACTACCAGGATGTTCGCGTTCCCGCGTCGTCGATGGTCGGCCCGGAGAACGGCGGCTGGTCGCTGATCACCAACCAGCTCAACCACGAGCGGGTCGCTCTCACCTCGGCCGGGCCACTGTCGCTGGCCGTGGCGCAGACGACCGCGTGGGCCCGTGACACGCTGCTGCCCGACGGTTCTCGCGTGATCGACCAGGAATGGGCGCGGCTGAATCTGGCCCGCGTACATGCCAAGGTCGAATATCTGAAGCTGCTGAACTGGGAGATCGCCAGCCGCGCCGACCAGGGCGGCGAGGCCGCGCCGCGCCCGTGGGATGCCTCCGCGTGCAAGGTGTACGGCACCGAGCTGGCCACCGAGGCCTACCGGCTGCTGATGGAAGTGGTCGGCGCCGACGCCTACCTGCGCCAGGACTCCCCCGGTGCGGTGCTGCTCGGCAGGCTGGAGCGGATGCACCGCGCCGCCCTGATCCTCACCTTCGGCGGCGGTACCAACGAGGTGCAGCGCGACATCATCGCCATGACCGCCCTGCGCCAGCCCGCCGCCGCCCGCTGATCCACGAAAGCCGGTAAACCGCCATGGATTTCACCCCCACCGAAGCCCAGACCGACCTCGCCCGCCTCACCGGCGAGGTCTGCGCCAAACTCGTCACCGCCGATCGGCTGCGTGAGCTCGACACACCGGGCCGCTTCGACGAGCAGCTCTGGAAGGCGCTCGCCGAAACCGGCGTGCTCGCTGCCGCACTGCCGGACACGCTGGGCGGCAGCGATTTCGGCGAGCTCGAGCAGTCCGCTGTCCTGCGCGAACTCGGCCGCTCCGTTGCCGCGGTGCCGTACCTGTGGTCGATCGTGCTCGGTGCGGGTGCGCTCGCGCGGTTCGGCGAGGCGGACCAGCACGCGCTGGCACAGCGCGCAGGGGCGGGTGAGGTGGTGCTGACGGCGGCTCTGTCGTCGTCGCTGCACGATCCGATCGGTGCACCCGGGATCACCGCGACTCCTGCCTCTGCCGACAGCCCCGCCGCCGCGGCCGATCCGGCGAGCAGCAACCCAGCCGGTGACGATTCACCCTCGCGCGGCACGGGCGCCGCGTGGACATTGACCGGCGTCGCGACGACCGTCCCGTACGCGGACCGGGCAGAGCGAATCCTGGTCCCCGCGTTGATTTCCGGCGATGACTCGGCGGCCGGCACCGTGGCGGTATTCCTGGTCGACCCGGCGAATGCCGTGGTGACGCCGCAGCAGGTCGTCGACCTGTCCCCCGAATTCCTCGTCGAGTTCGCGGATACCCCGGCCGAACTGCTCGGCACCGTGGAATCCGGCGCCGACATCCTCACCTGGCTGCGCGAGCGCGCCTGGCTCGGCCTCTCCGCCCTGCAGCTCGGCACCCTGGAACGCGCACTCGACATCACCGCCGAGCACACCCGCACCCGCGAACAGTTCGGCAAGGCCATCGGCTCCTTCCAGTCGGTGGCCCAGCGCCTGGCCGACGCCTACATCGACATCGGCGGCCTCCGCCTCACCGTCACCCAGGCGGCCTGGCGCCTGTCCGAGGGCCTGCCCGCCACCGAGGCGGTACACATCGCCAAGTTCTGGGCAGCCGAAGCGGGCCACAAGGTCGCCCACACCGTCGTCCACGTCCACGGCGGCCTCGGCATCGACCGCGACCACATCACCCACAACTACTTCACCGCCGCCAAGCACCACGAATTCGCCCTCGGCGGCGCGACCCCCCACCTCCTCGCCCTCGGCGCCCAGCTGGCGGGATAAGCGACAACCACCGCGCGCCGCGTTTCGAGCCGGCGGTTCGACCTGCCGGTCGCCCGCTGCGACCACGACTTCGACGCGGTCGCAGCGGTTTTCGCATACTCGTGATCGCGCGCTCGCGACGCTTCATCCGACGGGTTGCGCATACCGATGCCGACCAGGGCTGTCGTTCACCGACTCACAAGGTCAAGTAGCGCTGCAAGGTCGGCGCGATGTCGGTGACGATCTGGGTCGGGGCGAGAGCCACCACCGGCGGTAGGCGCAGGATGTAGCGGCACAGGGCCAGGCCGAGGAGTTGGGTGACGATCAATCCGGCGCGGCGGGGGGCGTCGGCCGGATCGCCGAAGCGCAGGACCGCGGGGAGGACCTGGGCGGCGAAGATCTCGCGGACTCGCTCGGCTACCGCGTCGTCGGTGATCGAAGTGCGCAGCAGGATCAGCAGGACGGTGTTGTCGTTGTCCTCCCAGATGGTGAGGAAGCGGCGGATCAGTAGCTCCCCCAATGCGTTCGGGTCGGCGGCGCCGAGGTCGGGGAGATCGAGGTCGATCTGGGCCGCGGCGGCGAAGAGGCCGTCCTTGGAGCCGAAGTAGCGCATCACCATCGATGGATCGATGTCGGCGTCGGCGGCGATGGCGCGAATGGTGGCCTTGGCGTAGCCGTCGGCGGCGAAGCGGGCGCGGGCAGCGGCGAGGATGGCCGCGCGGGTGGCATCGGAGCGTCGGACCGGCTGCTCTTGCGGTGCGGATGACATGCCAACGATTGTAGGCCAACAACCGTTGACTTCCTAGCTACGCCGGGTCTATCGTTATGCCTACAAGCGTTGGCAAACACTCGTTGACCAGGAGTCGAAATGGCCGCCACCACCCTCCCCGCAACCACTTCCGTCGTCATCGTCGGCGCGGGCCCCGCCGGCCTCACCACCGCGATCGTGCTCGCCGAAGCGGGCGTCGAGCACGTGCTCATCGACCGTCTCGCCGAGGGCGCCAACACTTCTCGCGCCGCCGTGGTGCACGCCAGGACACTCGAGGTGCTCGACGAGCTCGGTATCGCCGACGAACTCGTCGGACTCGGCATCGAAGTGCCGACCTTCAAGGTGCACGACGGCTCGAAGACCCTTGCCACCATCGAATTCGGCGACCTGCCGACCGCGTTCCCCTACACCCTGATGGTCCCCCAGGACGTCACCGAGCGCGTCCTGCTCGCCCGCCTCCACAAGGCGGGCGGGCGGGTGCACCGCCCGATCACGGTGACCGCGGTCCGCAGCGAAAACGACTCCGCCACCGTCGAATACGTGAACGCCGACGGCACACCGGGCAGCATCGCGGCCGACTACGTGGTCGGCACCGACGGTATGCACAGTGTGGTCCGCGAGCAGGCGGGCATCGGCTTCACCGGCGACACCTACCCCGCCTCGTTCGTCCTCGCCGACGTCCGGATGACCTGGCCGTCCCCGCGTAGCGAGGTCTCCCTGCACCTTTCACCCGAAGGCGTCACCGTCGTCGCCCCGCTCCCCGACGCGGACGGCGAGCGCTACCGCGTGGTCGCCACCGTGGACGAGGCACCCGAACACCCCACGCGCGCGGACATCCAGGCCGTCCTCGACGCCCGCGGCCCGGCGGGCGAGGTCCGCGTCGACGAGGTCCTGTGGAGCTCACGCTTCCGCGTGCACCACCGCGTCGCCGACCGGTACCGCGCCGGCCGCGTTCTCCTCGCGGGCGACGCCGCCCACGTCCACAGCCCCGCGGGCGGCCAGGGCATGAACACCGGCATCCAGGACGCCGCCCTGCTCGGCACCCTGCTCGCGAAAGTCACGGCGGGCGAGCCGGATTCCCTGCTCGACACCTACGAAACGACCCGCAGGCCAATCGCGACCGAAGTCGTCGCCTTCACCGATCGCATGACGAAAATGGCCACCCTCGGCTCCACCCCCGCCCGCACCCTCCGCAACACCGCCATGCGCGTCCTCACCCGAATCCCCGCCGTCCGCACCCGGCTCGCCTACCAACTCGCCGAACTCCGCTCCCGCTGAGCCACCACGCTCTGGTGGCGGCAAAGCCCGAGAGGCCACCGCGGTGGCGAAGGCCCGGTAGACACGAATCGGCCCGCTCAGCGAGATGCTGGGCGGGCCGATTCGATTATGTCGCCTCAGGAGGCGCCTGCGTCGGCGTGCTCATCGGCGGGACGGGCGTCGGTCTGCTCCTTGGCCCAGCGGTAATCGGGTTTACCGGCGGGTGAGCGCTTGATCTCGTCGACGAACCACAGGCTGCGTGGCTGCTTGTAGGAGGCGATCTCCTGGGTGAGCAGCGGCCTCAGCTCGGTGAGGGTGGGGCGCTTGTCACCGCGACACTGGACAACGGCACACACCCGCTGACCCCACCGCTCGTCCTCCACACCCACGACGAGCGCGTCGAAGATCTCGGGGTGGGCCTTGAGCGCGCCCTCCACCTCTTCGGGGTAGATCTTCTCGCCACCGCTGTTGATGCTCACCGAACCACGGCCGAGCATGGTGACGGTGCCGTCCTCCTCGACGCGCGCGTAGTCGCCGGGGATGGCGTAGCGAATCCCGTTGTACTTCTTGAAGGTCGCGGCCGACTTCGCCTCGTCCTTGTAGTAGCCGAGCGGGATGTGGCCGCTGCGCGCGAGCATGCCGACGACGCCGGAACCGGGCTCCACCGGCTTGCCGTCCTCGTCGAGCACCTGGGTGGCCGCGTCGATCTTCACCCGCGGACCACCGGTGTGGGTGGCGCCCTTGGTTACCAGCGCCAGACCGCCGAAGCCCGTCTCCGAGGAACCGATGGAGTCGGAGATCATCCGGTTGGGCAGTACCTCGAGGAACTTGTCCTTGAGCGAGGGCGAGAACAGTGCGGCGCTGCTGGCGAGCACGTACAGCGTCGAGAGGTCGTAGGGCTCACCGGTTTCCGGGTTGCCCTCGGCGAGCGCGTCGAGCATCGGGCGCGCCATCGCGTCACCGGTGATGAAGAGCAGGTTCACGCCGTGCTTGTCGACGGCCTGCCAGACACCGTGCCCGCTGAACTCCGGGATCATCACGGCCTTGCCGCCACCGAACAGGCTGTGGAAGGTGGCCCACTGCGAGCCGCCGTGGATCATCGGCGGGATCGGGTAGCGCACCATCTGCGGGTTGGCGGCGCCGACCTTGGCCAGCTCCCATTCGTCCTTGACGTATTCGCCGGTCACGAAGTTGATGCCCGCGCCGAGCACCCGCCAGACGTCCTCGTGGCGCCACATGACGCCCTTGGGCAGGCCGGTGGTTCCGCCGGTGTAGAGCATGTAGATGTCGTCGGGCGAGCGTTCGCCGAAGTCGCGCTCGCCGGACGAATCGGCAAGGACCGCCTCGTATTCCACCGTTCCCGGTGCGGTCGGGGTGTCGGTGCCGTCCTCGACGACGATCACCGTCTTCAGGGCGGGCACCTTGTCGCGCACCGCGGCCACCCGGTCGCTGTAGCGGCGCTCATGGACCAGGGCGACCATGTCCGAGTTGTCGAAGATGTGTAGTAACTCGTTCTCGACGTAGCGGAAGTTGACGTTGATCATCACCGCCCGCGCCTTGAAGACGGCGACCATCGCTTCGACGGCCTCCACGGTGTTCCGGCTGTAGATTCCGACTTTGTCGCCGGGACGCACACCCTGTTCCAGCAGGTAGTGGGCCAGTTTGTTGGCCCGCTCCTCCAGTTCGGCGTAGGTCGACTCACGATGTTCGCCAACCAGCACGATCCGGTCGGACATCAGGTCGATGGCATGTTCGACGAGATCGGCTATGTTGTAGCTCACAAAGACAAAAATAGAACGTGTTACTGTTTCTGACAAGGCTGAACGTCAGGAGACATCGAAATGGCCCACTGTCTGGTCGAGAAGCGAGACCACGTCCTCATCGTCACCATGAACCGTCCGGAGGCGCGTAACGCCTTGTCCGGCGAGATGATGGCGATCATGCGCGACGCCTGGGACCAGGTCGACAGCGATCCCGATATCCGCGTCGCGGTCCTGACCGGCGCGGGCGGCGCGTTCTGCGCGGGGATGGACCTGAAGGCGATGAGTTCGTCGCATCCGGGCGACACCGCCGCGGGCGGCGGCTGGGATCCGGCCTACCTCCCGGCTCTGCTGAAGGGACGGCGGCTGAGCAAGCCGCTCATCGCCGCGGTCGAAGGCCCGGCCATCGCCGGTGGCACCGAGATCCTGCAGGGCACCGACCTGCGCGTGGCCGGGGAAAGCGCCAAGTTCGGCGTCTCCGAGGCCCGCTGGGGCCTGTTCCCGCTCGGCGGTTCCGCCGTGCGCCTGGCCCGCCAGATCCCCTACACCGTGGCCGCCGATCTGCTGCTGACCGGCCGGCACATCACCGCCGCCGAGGCCAAGGAGATCGGCCTGATCGGCCACGTGGTCCCCGACGGCACCGCCCTCGACAAGGCCCTCACCTTGGCAGGCCAGATCGCCGACAACGGCCCCCTCGCCGTCCAGGCGATGCTGCGCACCCTGCGCGAAACCGAGGCCATGCCGGAGAACGAGGCGTTCCCCATCGAGGCGAAGATCGGCATCGAGGTCTTCAAATCGGCCGACGCCAAGGAAGGCCCCCGAGCCTTCGCCGAGAAGCGCAAGCCGAACTTCACCGGCTCCTGACACGCCACAGGGCGCCGGGCATGTGCCCGGCGCCCTTCGGGTCGGCCTGTCCGCTCAGTCTCCGATGAACATCAGGTAGCCGTTCTCGCGGATAGCGGCCTCGGCCAGACGACGAAGTTGCTCGAGCGCCTGCCGTTGCGCTGGCGTTTCCACGTCGATCTCCTCGAGCTGCTCGAGGATTATCATCAGCTGCCACCTGTTGAACATCGTGTCGGCATACCGGTCGATCCCGCGAAGCAAACACGTCTTGGGCTGTGCAGCGCAGAGGAAATACAGCGTGTTTTCCGCATCATCGGTAAAGCGCTGCTCAACCTTGTGGTTCATATCCTGTATCGCGATTCCGAGACCCACTTCAAGTCACCCTTCTTTAACAGGATACATCGTACGAACTGTACCGAATCGGTCTTGAATCACCACATACTTCCTCGTCGGCACGCCACCGCCCTCACTGATGGAGGCGTTACCGACATAGCGGTCGAATACGACCACCTCACGCCGATACGTTCCATCACCCTGAGGAATTGGTGGTGAATTCTTAGCGGCGTCTACAAGCGCATACGGATCTTCGGCTGCATTGAAAGTACCTTTATCGCTTGTGTTTTCCGAACCTCCAGGGTAATGCTTTCTGCGGACATATTCCTCGGATACATTTGTCAACACAGGCGGAGGAACGGAATTGGCGCCACCCGAGTCATCTCCGGTATCCGGGCTCTCACCTTCCAGAACGATCGGCAGGGAGATTATCTCCTTGAGACGCTCTGAATGAACAGCTAGATCAGGGAGTCCGAGAAACGGTCTACTACTTACAACCTGGTGAAACTCACTGGACTCCACGGGGTCATATACCATTTCCTTGAGGTCATCACCAAAAATTGGTGCCGAGCAATCGACCAGCACGTAAGTATCTAGAACCATCACCCTGCAACTGCCGTTCGACTCCAGATTTGCCTTGATAGTCGTACGCAGCGACTGGAGCTTTTCATGGTAGCTTTCGACAGCGGCATGAACGATCTTGGCGGCGTTTACTATGTCTCTTGCCGCCAGCTCCAACGTCTTCAGGCGATCCCTTACGTGGTTGACGCTTTCCTCCGTGGAGTACTCGAAGGTGCGCGATATCGCGACGATCTCGTCGGGAGATGTTGTCACATCACCATGCAGTCCACTGTTCGACCATCCGTCATACCTGGCCAGCAGAAGTTTTCCTGTGTCTCCGTTCGGAATCGACTCGACCTTGGACATCCCTACTCCGTTGACCTGTATGCCATCACCGTTTGCACCCTTCGCTACATGCACAGAGACGTAGGGATTGCCAATCGAGGGAGTCGGAGTCGGACGATCAGGATGCGGGAGGGTCTGGTTGATTACGTCCCAATTATATGCCGTTGCCAGGAGGATATCTCCGTAGTGATTCAGCGCTTCGACCATTACTGTCATCGTCGCAATCCACGATGAGCTCGCGTCCTCGTACGCGGAAGTCCACGCGGCCGTGAAATGGTAGTCACCCGCCATCCCTACACACGAGGACGTGAGAACTCGATGAAGATTTCCCTGCTGAACGAATATCTTGGAAGCTATTCTATGACATGCAGAAGCAGCATTCCTGTAATCAACGGCCTCGATCTCCCATCCCATCAGACTCTTGACATTCTGATGTTCATGGCTTGCACTCTCAAGAAGCCGGCCCGGCGGCGGCCGATTTCTTCACCAGCATCCTGGACGCCCGCGACGAACTCCCTGGCAGCGCTCACCCATTGGGCTTGCGCGGCCTCGAAAGCGTCTGCCGCCGCTCCGCTCCAACTGCCGGATCGCAGCGTCGCCATCTTGGCGTCGAAGACATCCAACTGCTCACCGAGAAAGCCCGCGAGCCCAATCAGCTTTGTCGAAACCTGCTCTAGGTGATCAACATCAACGGTAAACCTGCTGCTACTCATTATTCAGTCCAGATCAAGCGAACTGATATGGTCGGCACCGGTGCCGTCTTGTTGCGTGAAAGTCGTAGAGACAACATGCAGAGAGTTTGCCAGGCCGGTCAGTGAACCGAGCAGTTCCGGGCTCCGTTCGTAGACCAGCGCCCATCTTTCGGCAAAGTTTTCCGCAGCGGTTCCGGTCCACGTCTTGCCCATCTCATCGATTTCCCGCACAGCGGTTTCGAGTGAGAATTCGAACAGCTGCACCAGGTCGGTCAGATACTGACCGACCTGACCGACTTCCGCTGGAACAACGAAGAGGCTCGCCGAAGGTTCGCCCTGTGAGTCAGTCACGTTGTACTCCCACCCCGTTTCTCGATCACGGATGAGAGTAGTTGAAGCTCGTCGGATCGGCGCGCCTCCGCCTCAGTGGCCTTCCAAGGCGCCGGGTGCAGTGTCCGGCGCCTCTTGTCGGCTCAGGCTCCCGGGTAGTTCATGAAGAACGGCTCCCACTGGTGGCCGTCCGGGTCGATGAAGGTGCGGCCGTGCATGCCTACCTGTGCCTCTTCGGCGCGCTTGTCGTCGTTGACTTCCTCGCGCGCACCGGCCGCGACGGCGGCGTCGGTCAGCGCGTCGACCTCCTCGGCGCTACCCAGCGACAGCGCGTAGGCCGCGGCGACCTGGCTGCCGGTATCGGCGATGGGACGCTTGCTGAACGTCGTGAAGAAGTCCTTGGTCAGCAGCATGAGGCAGATGTTGTCGTCGACGACGATGCAGGCCGCGTTCTGGTCGGTGAAGTCCTCGTTGACCTTCCACCCGAGCGCCTCGTAGAACCCCTTGGAGCGGTCGAGGTCGGCGACGGGGAGGTTGATGAAGATCATCTTGCTGCTCATGGTTTTCAGCCTTTCGGAGCGTCGTTGCGGTCTCGTTCATGTAGACGCTGTGACGCGTGGGGATTCATCGCCGAACCGGAAAATTCGCGAAATCTCGATAGTCCGATTCGTCCTCTGTCGGCTGTCGGACCCCTGTGGCATCGTGAAACCATGACGGACGCCACAACCGCAACCACCGGACCGGACCCCGAGGTCCTCGCCGAATTCGAAACCCACCGGCGCGAGTTGTGCGCGTACGCCTACCGCATGCTCGGCTCCTCCTTCGAGGCCGAGGACGCGGTGCAGGAGACGTTCACGCGCGCCTGGCGCTCCTACGATTCCTTCGAGGGCCGGGCGAGCCTTCGCTCGTGGCTCTACAAGATCGCCACCAACATCTGTCTCGACATGCTCGATCGCCCGCAGAGCCGAGCCAGACCGATGGATCTGAACGGCCCGGGCCGCCCGGATTCGCCGCTGCCGATGCCGCAGCCGGACTACGTGTGGATCGAGCCGATCCCGAACGCGCTCGCCTTCGGCGCCGACCCGGCCGATCACGCCTCGACCAAAGACACCTTGCGCCTCGCGTTCGTCGCCGCGTGTCAGCATCTGCCCGCCACCCAGCGCGCGATCCTGATCATGCGTGAGGTGCTGCGCTTCTCGGCGAGCGAGACCGCGGAGGCGCTGATGATGTCGCCCGCGTCGGTGAACAGCGCGCTGCAACGCGCCCGCTCGACGATGTCGAAGGTGCAGCCGACCGTCACCGACGGCTTCGACGACACCGACCCCGATCAGCGCAAGCTCGTCGACGACTTCGTGAAGGCCTTCGAGGCCTACGACATGGACGCGCTCACCACCTTGCTGAAAGCCGATGTGGCGCTGTCGATGCCGCCCTTCGACCTCTGGATCTCCGGTCCGGAGAACGTGGCGGCGTTCATGCTCGGCACCGGAAGTGCCTGCCGCGATTCGCGGATGGTTCCGCTGGAAGGCGCCAACGGCCTGCCCGCGTTCGGCCATTACAAGCCGAGCGAGGAGCCCGGCGTCTGGGTGCCGTGGTCGATCACGGTGCTCGAACTGGAGGGCGACACCATCGCCGGCCTCAACTTCTTCCTCGACACCCAGCGCCTGTTCCCGCTGTTCGGCCTGCCGCCCGAGTGGCGCGAAGCCGCCTGAGCGGCAGGCTCTTTCAGAGCAGCCTGCGCTTGTACAGCTTGCCGTTGGGGTCGCGTGGCAGCTCCGCACGGTATTCCACCGTGCGGGGCAGCTTGTACTTGGCGAGCTGACCGGCCGCGAAGGCGAGCAGGTCGGTGGTGAGTTCGTCGTCGCCCGCGACACCGTCGACCGGCTGCACGAACGCCTTCACCTGCTGACCCCAATCCGGGTCGGGCACACCGAGAACCGCCACGTCGGCGACCTTCGGGTGACTCATCAGCACGCCTTCGATCTCGGCCGGGTAGATGTTCACGCCGCCGGAAAGGATGAGGTCCGAGCGCCGGTCGCAGAGGAACAGGTAGCCGTCCTCGTCGAGGTAACCGATGTCGCCGACGGTGAACAGATCACCGACGCGCGACTCCTCGGTCTTCTCCTTGGCGTGGTGGTACTCGAAGCTCGAGGCGCCCATCTTCATGTAGACCAGGCCCTCTTTGCCCGGCGGCAGTTCGGTGCCGTCGGTCTCGTCGAGGATCTTGATGACCGACCACGGCCAGGCCTTGCCGACCGATCCCGGCTTGGCCAGCCATTCGGTCCCGGAGATCACCGTGCCGCCGCCCTCGGTGGCGGCGTAGTACTCGGTGACGACCGGACCCCACCACTCCAGCATCTGTCGCTTGGTCTGCGGCGGGCACGGCGCGGCGCCGTGCACCATGCTGCGCAGCGACGACACGTCGTAGCGGGCGCGTACCTCGTCGGGCAGGGCGAGCAGGCGATGGAACTGGGTGGGCACCATGTGCGAGTGGGTCACCCGGTGCCGTTCGATGAGTGCGAGCATGTCCTGCGCGTCCCACCGGTCCATCAGAACGAGCTTGTGCCCCAACTGGATCGAGATGGTCGAGAAGTTCAGTACGGCGGTGTGATAGAGCGGCGAACCGCAGATGTGCACGTGGTCGTCGTAGGGCGCCAGCCCGAAGAGGCTGAAGAACGCCTTGTTCGGCGCGGGGACCTCGTCGGGATCGGCGCCGGTCAGCGGGCGGCGAACGCCCTTGGGGCGCCCGGTGGTTCCGGAGGTGTAGAGCATCGGTGCGCCGACCGAGCGCTCGCCCGGCCTGCCGGTATCGGCCGCGCCGAGCCACGACACCGGCCGGAAGCCCTCGATGGTGCCAACGGCGAACCGCGCGTCGGCTGGGAGTCCGGCCTCGTCGGCGGCCGCGGCGGCGGTGGCGGCGAACCGTTCGCTCGCCAGGAAGGCCGAGGCTTCACTGTCCTGGAGGATGTAGGCGATCTCGGGCGCGGTCAGATGCCAGTTGACCGCGACGATGTAGAAACCGCACTGGTAGGCGGCGAAGTACGCGGCGATCGCCTCGACGCCGTTGTGCAGCATGCTGACAACGACGTCTCCAGTTCGCAATCCGATCCCGCGTAGCCCGTTGGCGTACCGGTTGGCGAGGGTGGCCAATTCTCGATAGGTGATCTCCCGGCCGTCCGGGTCGACGACGGCGACCCGCTCGGGTTCGGCCGCGGCGATATTCCACAGTCCGAGGATTTCCGTTGTCTGCTGACTGCTCACCCCTACGAATTTAGAACGTGTTCTACCGCGTAACAAGGGGTTGGAGCCGACGAAGTTGTTCGGCATCGGAAACCGAGATCAGCATCATGGTCACGCCGGCGTCCTCCCATTCCCGCAATCGGGTGCGGACGTGCGCCTCGTCGCCGAAGATCGCGGTGTCGGTGATGAGCTCGTCGGGCACCGCGGCGGCGGCCTCGGCCTTGCGCCCGGCCCGGAACAGCGCCGAGATCTCGTCGACCTCCTTGTCGTAGCCCATCCGCTTGTAGACCTGGGCGTGGAAGTTCAGCTCGGGTGCGCCCATGCCGCCGATGTAGAGCGAGGTGACCCAGCGCATCCGCTCGATCTCGGCGGCCGGATCGTCGGTTACCACCACCTGGGCGCTGGCCGCGATCTCGAAATCCGCACGTGAACGCCGTGCGCCCGGCCGCGCGAAGCCCTCGTCGAGCCACTCGTTGTACATGCCCGCCAGGCGCGGGGCGTAGTAGATCGCGAGCCAGCCGTCGGCGATCTCGGCGGTCTGCGCGATGTTCTTCGGCCCTTCGGCACCGAGCCAGATCGGCAGGTCGGCGCGCAGTGGATGGACGATCGGCTTGAGCGGTTTGCCCAGGCCGGTGGCGCCGGGACCGGTGTAGGGCAGGCCGTAGGCCTGACTGTCGGAGGTCACCGGCGCCTCGCGTGCCAGCACCTTGCGCACGATGTCGACGTACTCGCGGGTGCGCCGCAGCGGCTGGGCGAACGGCTGCCCGTACCAGCCCTCCACCACCTGCGGGCCGGACACGCCGAGCCCGAGGATGGCCCGGCCACCGCTGAGGTGATCCAGCGTGAGCGCGTGCATGGCGGCCGCCGCAGGGGTCCGCGCCGACAGCTGGGCCACCGAGGTGCCCAGCCGTACGCGCTGCGTGGCGGAGCCCCACCAGGCCAGTGGGGTGAAGGCATCAGACCCCCAGGACTCGGCCGCGAACACCGCGTCGAACCCGGCCTCCTCGGCCGCGACGACCATCTCGCCCGCGTTTGTGGGCGGCTGCGCACCCCAGTATCCGAGTTGCAGTCCGAATTTCATGGCCGACGCCCTTTCCGGCGAATCCTTGCGTGCAGAATAAGAACCTGTTCTACTCGATATCGTGACCCAGGGGAATACCGCAGTGGAAGTATTGAGTGCACCCCTTCGGGTGCAGTTCGACTACACCAGATCCGTCGGACCGATCATCGGAGCCTTCCTGACCGGACTGCGTGAACGCCGCATACTCGGCGTGCGCGGCAGTGACGGCCGGGTGCTCGTGCCCGCCCAGGAATACGATCCCGTCACCTCGGCCCCGCTGGCCGAACTGGTGCAGGTGGAGACGACCGGCACGGTGCGATCGTGGACGTGGGTGGCCGAGCCGCTACCCGGTCAGCCGTTCGACCGCCCGTTCGCCTGGGTGCTCGTGCAGCTCGACGGTGCCGACACCAGCATGCTCCACGCCCTCGACGTGACCGAGCCCGCACAGGTGAGCACCGGTATGCGGGTGCGCGTGCGCTGGGCCGAGGAACGCGCAGGCACCATCGCCGACATCGCCTGCTTCGAGCCGGGCGAGGGCGCGACCGCGCCACCCGCCGAGGACGCCGCCGAGCCGGTGACCGTGCTGGTGACGCCTGTCGACATGAGTTACAAGCACACCGCCTCGCCCCAGGAGAGCGTGTACCTGCGCGGTCTCGCCGAGGGCAAGCTGATCGGCGGCCGCTCCGAAGCGGGTGGGGCCGTGTACTTCCCGCCGCGCGGGGCCAACCCGACCGACGGCACCCCCACCGACGACCTGGTCGAACTGCCCGACAAGGGCACGGTCACCACCTTCTGCATCGTGAACGTGCCGTTCCTCGGCCAGCGGATCAAACCGCCCTACGTCGCCGCCTATGTGCTTCTCGACGGTGCCGATATCCCGTTCCTGCACTTGGTCCTCGGGTGCGAGGCGTCCGAGGTGCGCATGGGTATGCGGGTGGAGGCCGTGTGGAAGCCCCGTGAGGAGTGGGGCCACGCGCTGGCCAATATCGACCACTTCCGCCCGACGGGTGAGCCCGATGCCCCGTACGAGTCCTACCAGCACCACCTCTGAGAGAGGCGACGTGACTATTCCCGAAATCGCGGTGGTGGGGTTCGCCCACGCACCGCACGTGCCGGAGACCTTCGGCACCACCAACGGCGTCGAGATGCTCGTGCCGTGCTTCCAGCAGCTCTACGCCGACCTCGGCATCACCAAGTCCGACATCGACTTCTGGTGCTCGGGTTCCTCGGATTACCTTGCCGGGCGCGCTTTCTCGTTCATCTCGGCGGTCGACGCCATCGGCGCGGTGCCGCCGATCAACGAGTCGCACGTGGAGATGGACGCCGCGTGGGCGCTCTACGAAGCGTGGGTGAAGCTGCTCTCCGGACAGGCGCAGACCGCTCTCGTGTACGGCTTCGGCAAGTCGTCGGCCGGCACGCTGCGCCAGGTGCTGACCAGGCAACTCGACCCGTACCTGGTCGGCCCGCTGTGGCCCGATGCCGTTTCGGTCGCGGGCTTGCAGGCGCGCGCCGGCCTCGACGCGGGGCGTTGGACCGAACAGGACATGGCCGCCGTCGCGGGTGGTGACATCGAATCCCTGCTCGCCGCACCGTATGTCGCCGACCCGCTGCGGGCGCACGACATCGCGCCGATCACCGACGGCGCGGCCGCGATCGTGCTCGCCGTCGGCGACCGCGCGCGCGAGCTGTGCGAGCGACCGGCCTGGATCACGGGCATGGCGCACAATATCGACGCTCAGGCCTTCGGTGTCCGCGACCTGACCCGCTCGCCGTCCACCACCCGCGCGGCCGCCGCCGTGACGCGGGGCAACACCGACTTCGACGTGGCCGAACTGCACGCGCCGTTCAGCCATCAGCAGCTGATCCTGGCCGAGGCGATCGGCCTGTCTCCCGACACCACGATCAATCCGTCCGGCGGTGCGCTCGCGGCCAACCCGATGTTCGCGGCGGGTCTCGAGCGGATCGGCAATGCCGCCACGGCCATCATGTCCGGCACCGCGAACCGGACCCTCGCCCATGCGACCAGCGGCCCAGCGCTGCAGCAGAACCTGGTCGCCGTCCTGGAATCCGAGGCATCATGAGCTTCCCCGCAGCGGTGCTCGGCACCGGTCAAACACATCACGTGACAAAACGTGCGGACGTGTCCATGGCGGGCATGTGCCGTGAGGCGATCGATCGCGCGCTCGACGACGCGGGCCTGACCATCGACGAGATCGACGCGGTCGTGGTCGGCAAGGCGCCCGACTTCTTCGAGGGCGTCATGATGCCCGAGCTGTACCTGGCCGAAGCACTCGGCGCCATCGGCAAACCGCTGCTGCGCGTGCACACGGCGGGTTCGGTCGGCGGGTCGACCGGCATCGTCGCCACCAACTTGGTGCAGGCCGGTGTGCACGGCAAGGTGCTCGCGATCGCCTGGGAGAAGCAGTCGGAGTCGAATGCCATGTGGGCGTTGTCGATTCCGGTGCCGTTCACCATGCCAGTCGGCGCGGGCGCGGGCGGCTACTTCGCCCCGCACGTGCGCTCCTACATCCGCCGCTCCAACGCGCCCATGCACATCGGCGCCCAGGTGGCGGTGAAGGACCGTCGCAACGGTGCCAAGAATCCCCTCGCGCACCTGCACCAGCCCGACATCACCCTCGAATCGGTGCTGGCCTCCCAGATGCTCTGGGACCCCATTCGATTCGACGAGACCTGCCCGTCTTCGGACGGCGCCTGCGCGGTAGTGCTCGGCAACGCCGAGGCCGCGGCCGCCGTCGAGGCACAGGGCAAGACCGTCGCCTGGGTGCACGGCACCGCGATGCGCACCGAACCGACCACCTTCTCCGGGCGCGATCAGGTGAATCCGCGGGCCGGTCGCGACGCGGCCGCCGCCCTGTGGGCCGCCGCGGGCATCTCCGATCCGCTCGAGGAGATCGACGTCGCCGAGATCTACGTGCCGTTCTCCTGGTTCGAACCGATGTGGCTGGAGAACCTCGGCTTCGCCGCCGAGGGCGACGGCTGGAAACTCACCGACAAGGGCGAGACCGAGATCGGCGGCCGGTTGCCGGTGAACCCGTCGGGCGGGGTGCTCTCGTCCAACCCGATCGGCGCGTCGGGCCTCATCCGTTTCGCCGAGGCGGCCAAGCAGGTGATGGGCCGGGCGGGCGACTACCAGGTGGCGGGCGCGCGTAAGGCCCTCGGCCATGCCTACGGTGGCGGGTCGCAGTACTTCGCGATGTGGGTCGTGGGAAGCGAGCGCCCCGAATGAAATTCACCCTCGGTGTCGCGCTGAGCCCGCTCGACCAGCTCACCGAGCTGGCCAAGACGGCCGAGGAGTGCGGCTTCACCTCGATCGGCCTGCCCGACTCGCTGTTCTACATGAAGTCCCAGAGCGCCGACTACCCGTACACCCCGGACGGGAGCCGGTTCTGGGGCCCGGAGACACCGTGGGTGGATCCGCTCATCGCCGCCGCGTCCATGTCGGCCGTGACGACGAACCTGCGGTTCTACACCAACGTGCTCAAGCTGGGCTCCCGCAATCCGCTGCTGCTGGCCCGCCAGGTCGGCTCGATCGCCAACATGTCGGGCAACCGCTTCGGCTTCGGCGTCGGAATCGGCTGGGCTCCCGAGGAATTCGAGTGGTGCGGCGTGCCTTACGCCAAGCGTGGCGCCCGGGTGGACGAGATGATCGAGGTCATCAAACTCGTTCTCGACGGCGGCATGGTCGAGTACCACGGCGAGTTCTTCGACTTCGACCCGTTGCAGATGAGCCCCGCTCCCACCGAGCGGGTGCCGTTCTACATCGGCGGCCACACCGGTCCGGCCCTACGCCGCGCGGCCCGCGTGGGCGACGGCTGGACCTCGGCGATGATGAAGTTCGACGAGCTCACCGGGACCATCGCGACCCTGCGCACGCTGCGGGCGGAATACGGCAGGGACACCGAACCCTTCGAGATCCAGGCGGTCTGCATCGATCGCCACGGCCGCAGCGGCTATCAGGACCTGGCCGACGCGGGCGTCACCGACATCATCGTGGTGCCGTGGCTCTTCGACGGTATCGGCTTCGACGGCGAACTCGCCGCCAAGCAGGACTCGCTGCGCCGCTTCGCCGAGAAGTACATCGCCGATCCCATCGTGGCCTCGGCATGAGCGGTCAGCGGCCGGAGGCGGAAGCGGAGCGTGACCACGCAGGCCGCCCGAGCATGCCCCATGGACACAGCGTGAACGCGCGCGATGTTGGACTGGCCTCGCAGGCCGCGGTCCGTGCCAAGGATCGCGCCGCCTGGATCGCGTTGTTCGCCGAGGACGGCATCGTCGAAGATCCCGTCGGCCCGTCGGGTTTCGACCCCGAGGGCGTGGGTCATCGCGGCCACGAGGCGATCGGCGCCTTCTGGGACAAGGCCATCGCCAACACCGACTCGATCGAGTTCCTGTTCGAGGACTCCTTCGCCTGCGGCAACGAGATCGCCTTCACCGGCCTGATCCGCACCACCATGGCCGGCTACCTCATCGACGCCGAGGGCGTGTTCACCTACAAGGTCGACGCCGACGGCAAGATCGCGGCCCTGCGTGCGTTCTGGGAGGTCGACCGGGCGATGGCGACCAGCCGCAAGGCCTCCTGAACGCCGAAAACACAACAGCCCCGGGCCTTTCGGTCCGGGGCTGTTGCGTCTGGCGGCCTCAGTGCGCGACCGGGCAGCCCTTGGTCTTGTAGTCGACCGGGAGCTCCTTGATGCCGTTGAGCCAACCCGAGCGCAGACGCTTGGGGTCGCCGATCTTGGTGATGTCGGGCAGGTGGTCGGCGATGGCGTTGAAGATCAGCTCGATCTCCAGGCGGGCCAGGTTCGCGCCGACACAGAAGTGCGCGCCGGTGCCGCCGAAGGACAGATGCGGGTTCTCCTTGCGCATGATGTCGAACTTCTCCGGGTTCTCGAAGACGTCCTCGTCGAAGTTGGCCGAGCGGTACAGCATCACCAGGCGCTGGCCCTTCTTGATCTGCACGCCGCCGAGTTCGGTGTCCTCGAGCGCGGTGCGCTGGAAGGAGGTGACCGGGGTGGCCCAGCGGATGATCTCGTCGACGGCGCTGGCAGGGCGTTCCTTCTTGAAGAGCTCCCACTGATCGGGGTTCTCCATGAACGCGATCATGCCGTGGCTGATCGCGTTGCGGGTGGTCTCGTTGCCTGCGACCGCGAGCACGATGACGAAGAAGCCGAACTCCTCCGCGCTCAGCGACTCACCGTCGACGTCGGCCTCGATCAGGGTGGTGACCAGGTCGTCGGCCGGACAGGCCTTGCGCGCCTCGGCCATCTGGTACGAGTAGCCGAGCAGCTCCATCGACGCCGCGACGGGGTCGACATCGACATTGTCGGGGTCATCGTAGCCGGTCATGTCGTTGGACCATTCGAAGACCTTCATCCGGTCTTCCTGCGGCACGCCGATGAGTTCGGCGATCGCCTGCAGCGGCAGCTCACAGGCCACCTGGGTGACGAAGTCGCCGCCGCCCGATTCCGCCGCGGCCTTCACGATCTTCTCCGCACGCGAGGACAGCTCGGCGCGCAGGCTGTTCACCGCGCGCGGGGTGAAGCCCTTGGAGATCAGCTTGCGCAGCTTGGTGTGTTCCGGGGCGTCCTTGTTCAGGATGACGAAGCGCTGCAGCTCGATCTGCTCGCGCTTGATGTCGTCGTTGAAGCGCGGGATCGCGGTGTTCTCGTAGGTCGAGAAGACATCGCTGCGGCGCGAGACCTCCTTGACGTCGGCGTGCTTGCTGACCACCCAGAACCCGTCGTCGTGGAAACCGCCCACCTCGGGCGGCTGCGGGTTCCACCAGATCGGCGCCGACCGGCGCAGCTCAGCGAACTCCTCCGCCGGGACACGCTCGGCGTAGATGGCCGGGTCGGTGACGTCGAACCCCTCGGGCAGGTTCGGCAGGGTACCCGTGGCTTCGTTGCGCGGATCTACCACCAGATGTCTCCTTCGACAAACTGAAACACGTTCTACAATCATTCAAGCACAGGGTATGCCACGACGGAAGAACCTCGCGGTTTTGCCCCGCTTACATAAACAGAACACGTTGCAGTTCAGAGGGAGATGCAGATGGGCACACCGGTAATCGTCGAGGCAGTCCGAACCCCGATCGGCAAGCGGCGCGGGCGGCTTTCCGGCCTGCACGCGGCCGAACTGCTCGGCCTGGCCCAGCGCGGACTGCTCGACCGGGCCGATCTCGATCCGGCCGAAGTGGAGCAGGTGATCGGCGGTTGCGTCACCCAGGCCGGCGAGCAGTCCAACAACGTCACCCGCGTCGCGTGGTTGCACGCGGGCCTGCCGTGGCAGACCGGCGCGACGACCATCGACGCCCAGTGCGGTTCGGCACAGCAGGCCAACCACCTCGTCGCGGGGCTGATCGCCACCGGGGCCATCGACATCGGCATGGCGTGCGGCGTGGAGGCGATGAGCCGGGTGCCGCTCGGCGCCAATGTGGGCACCGAGGCAGGACCGCGCAGGCCCGAGTCGTGGTCGATCGATCTGCCCGATCAGTTCGGCGCGGCCGAGCGAATCGCGCGGCGGCGCGGGCTCACTCGCGACGACCTCGACCGATTCGGCCTGCGCTCACAGCAATTGGCCGCCGCCGCCTGGGCCGAAGGCCGTTTCGATCGTGAGGTGCTGCCCGTGGTCGCGCCCGCGCTCGACAGCGAGGGCGCGCCGACCGGCGAAAAGGCCGAGGTGACCCGCGACGAGGGCTTGCGCGCGAGCACGATCGAGGGCCTGGCCAAGCTCAAGCCGGTGGTCACCGACGGCCTGCACACCGCGGGTACCTCGTCGCAGATTTCCGACGGCGCGGCCGCGGTGCTCCTGATGGACGAAACCGTCGCCCGCCGAAAGGGTTTGCGTCCGCGCGCACGGATCCGCACCCAGGTACTCGTCGGCGCCGAACCGGAGTTCCATCTGGACGGACCTGTGCAGGCATGCACGCGACTGCTGGAACGCTCGGGAATGGCGATCGGCGATATCGATCTTTTCGAGATCAACGAAGCATTCGCGGCGGTTGCCCTTTCGTGGGCTTCTGTACATCAGCCGGACATGGAACGGGTAAATGTCAACGGCGGTGCGATCGCAATCGGGCATCCTGTCGGTTCCACCGGTTCTCGTCTGATCACGACCGCATTACACGAGCTCGAACGCACCGGCAAGGGAACCGCGATGGTTCTCATGTGCGCCGGTGGAGCCCTCGCGACCGGCACGATCATCGAACGCCTGTAGACTCGACGTACCGAAACCGGGCGCCCAGGTTGAACATTCATCCCCAGGCGCCCGGAACGTGTCGTACGCCACACGATCCGAGGGGCGAGGGGGATGATGAGACATCAGCAATCTTTGGGCTATCATGGGTCCGAGGTGGAAGACCCCCGCGACGGGCACGAACTCCGGCACCCATCGACTCCACAAGAGTCGTTGACGTGACCCCGCAAACGCGGCCGTCGCGGGCCCTGTACGCAGGTGAGCGTCGGAATCCGCAGAGAAATCCTGAATCAGGCGTAGGTTTTCAGTTACTGAGCCGCTAATATCAATGATACGTATCCGAGATAACGACTGTTAGTACAGTGAAGGGAATTGGGCGGCTCACAATGGCTGATTTCGCGGCGCGGCTGAACAAGCTGTTCGAAACCGTGCATCCCCCGGGGCGCAAGCCGCACACCAACGCAGAGGTTGCGGCTGCGCTGACTGCCTCCGGGCATCCGATCTCCAAGCCGTATCTCTCGCAGCTGCGGTCGGGACAACGAACCAACCCGTCCGACGAGACGGTGGCCGCCCTGGCGAAGTTCTTCAAGGTCAAGCCTGACTACTTCTTCAACGACATCTACGCGGCCAAGATCGACCACGACCTGGAACTGCTTGCGCAGCTGCAGGGTTACGGGCTGCGTCGTCTGTCCAGCAGGGCATTCGACCTCTCGGAAGAATCACAGAATTTGCTCACCTCCATGGCGGAGAAGTTGCGGGCCAGCGAAGGCTTGCCCGAAATTCCTCCGGACGGAACGGAATAGGAACAACCAGGCGGATACGCGAAGAACGGGCCTGAGCCGGTGGAAACACCAGCTCAGGCCCGTTCTTGTTGTCAGCTCGACGCGGCGGCGTTCTGCGGTGCGCCAGCCGTCGCCACCGCCACCTCGTAACGCTTCGCCAGCGCCAGCACCCAGCCGCGGGGGCTCACGCCGGGCGGCGGCGCGATCCAGCGCGCGTCGACGAACAAGTCCCCCAACGGGTTTCGCGCCCACTCGGCCACCACGGCCGCGCGCTCGGGGACGGAGTTCGGCGGCTCACCCGCCGCCGGGATGACGATGCCGCTGCCCGAGAGCAGATACAGCGCGTCCATCACCTGGGCCACGTGATCGGAGGCCTTCAGCTGCGCCGAGGTGGCGTTCTGCTCGGGTGCGACGACCTCCGGGAACCGGCCGACCATCAGCTTGTGCAGCGGGCGGATGCGCCGCAACAGGATTCGGGCCCGCCACCACAGCTCGATGACGATCGACACCGCACCGAGCGAGATCAGCAGGCTCGCGATCTCCCACGCCTGCCAGCCCCACGTCGGCTGACCTGGCGGGGTCGGCTCGGCGCCCTGGAAGGCACGGCCGGCGTTGGCGAAGGCCAGCACGGCCACCAATGCCGTTCCCGCCGTGTAGATCGCGATGCCGCGGCCCAGCGTGGTCCAGTCCAGATTGCGCAGACCGGTGGTGACGATGAAGACCGCGCCGAGCGCGACGACGATCCAGCCGAAGGTGAACGACCAGGCCAGCGTCAGCACGATGGCGAGCGCGCCGATGCCGTAGACGATCATCGCGACCTGGCGCAGGTTGCGTCGCGACACGACCGGCCAGGCGGCGGAGGCGACCACCGACGTGGCGGTGGTGAACAGGATCCACGCCGAATCGACGATGCCCGTGGACAGCCAGCCGCTGTGCAGGCCGCCCGGGAGCAGGTTGTCGACGGCGACGGCGATATCGGGGATGGCGACGGTCGAGGCGAGTGCGACGGCGGCGACCGCGACGACGATGGCCACGCGGGCCGTTGTCGCGGGCTTGACGAGCACGCGCCCCACTCGCGCACCCGCGGCAACCCAGACCAGCAGGGCTGTCAACCAGAGTGTCATCCGAGTGCCTCATCGAATCGAAGGACCGAGACGCCTGCGCCCCGGTTGTTGAAGACGCGCAGTCGTGTCATGAGCATGGCCGCGAAGGTCTCGGCCTCCCACTCGGCCAGGTCGTCGGCTCCGTCCTCGACGATCTGGGCGTGGGCGCGCTGACTGAGCATGTAGGCGATGAGGTCGTCGCTGACCTCGAGTGTCGTCTCGACCGCGGGCGCGCCCTCGTGGTCGAACACGATGTGGCCGAGTTCGTGGGCGAGGGTGTGGTCGCGGCTGGGCAGAGCGTCGGCGAGCACGATGATGTCGCGCTCGGGGTAGAAGCGCCGCTGGCCGCACACGCCGGGGCCCAATTGCGCACTGGTGATCTCGATTTCGCGCTGCCGCTCGAGCGAGACCGCCGCGACCACCTCATCGAGGGTGGTCGCGTCGAAGTCGGCGGCGACCGCGCACACCGCGTCGACGGCGGCGGCGACGCGACGATAGGACCGCGAGGTGGACTGGGTCTTGCTCTTGCTCATCGAAGATCCCCTCACGACCTCGGTCCGAAGAACTCGGCACGCGCCGCGTTCACCCGCGCCTGGGCGGCCGCGGCACCTTGGAAACTCACTGCGCCCGAACCGGTTCCGGCCAGGGCGAGCGCGATCAGGCCGCCGATCACCGACAGCAGTTCGGGTTCGGGCAGACCGCTGTTGTCGCTGGTCGGCCGAACCTCGTGGTTGGGCTTGGCGGCCTGAGCGGGCGCGGCGGCGGCAGGCGGCGCGGGGGCGGCGGCCGGGGGCGCCGGTGCGTCGGCCGGGACCGGTGCTGCCACCGCCACATTCGGCGCGGCGACACCCGGAATCGACGGCGTGCCCGGTGCGGGCGGGATAGCGATCGCGGGCAGCGCGGGCGACGGTGTCGGCGGGGTCTGCAGCAGGAGCAACAGCAGCAGCGGCGAGGCAGAACCGACAGCCGCCGAACCGACGGCGGCCGAACCGGTCGCCGCCGAACCAGCGCCCGCGGAACCGACCGCGGCGGAGCCGACGGCAGCCGAGCCGACGGCCGCGGAGCCGGTACCGGCCAGCGCCGAGCCCGTTCCCGCCGCGGCCGAACCGACGGCGGCCGAACCGGTGCCGAGCACCGCGGCCGCACCGGCCGAACCGGTGCCGAGTACGGCGGCGGCACCGGCGGAACCGGTGCCGAGGATCGCGAAGGCGCCTGCCGAGCCCGTGCCGAGCACGGCGCCGAGGCCCGCGGAGCCGGTGCCGAGGAGCACGCCCAGGCCCGCCGACCCGGTGCCGAGCACCAGCCCGGCGGCGGCCGAGCCCGCGCCGAGGACGGCGGAGCCGGAGGCCGGACCGGCCACTTCCTTGGTCGGGAGTTCGGTGGGGTCCTGGCCGGGGATGCTCAGCGGGGTCCACTCGGTCTCTTCGGCGACTTCCGCACCGGTCCGGGGTGGATCGCCTTGATTCGCCGGTGCCGGGTCGTTGCCGCTACCCGTACCCGGCAGGGTGAGTTCGATCGGCCTGCCGTTGCCCTGGGCGGGGTCCTCGGCCGGTTCACCGCCGCTACCCCCGATGCCGGTGCTCCCGCTGCCGGACGGTTGCGCGGCGGGCGTCGGCGGCTTTTCCGGCGCGGCGAATGCGGCGACGGGCCCCAATAGGGCGCAGCCGGCCAAGACACTCGCAGCGGCAAGAACGCGCAACATGCGACCAACGGCCATGCGCCTGTCATCCCCTTTAAGTAATTCCGCGCAGCATTACCCCCGGTCGCGACACATTCCGGGATCGACGAACAGTAGCCCATAGTAAACCCAGGCGCAGAACCCCGCAGGAGAGCGCAAGAGCCGTCCAGCCCCCTGGACGCCCATGACAAGGCAAAACCGCAGGCCCGGCGGCTTTGCTCAGTGTCCTCTTGCGAAGTTAGCTATGCACCGTAAACCGGCTCCGGTTCGGCACCTTTCTCGATCAGCTGAGCCACCACCGGACCGAGCTCGGCCGGATCCCAGCGCGCACCGCGGTCGACCGCGATGCCGTGCCGCCAGCCCTCGGCCAGCGCGACCTTGCCGCCCTCCACCTCGAACATCCGCCCGGTCACCCCGGCGGACTCGCCGCTGCCGAGCCAGACGACCAGCGGCGAGATGTTCGCCGGGTCCATGGCGTCGAAGCCGGCATCGGGGGCGGCCATGGTGTCGGCGAAGACCGTTTCGGTCATCCGGGTGCGGGCCGCCGGGGCGATGGCGTTGACGGTGACGCCGTAGCGCCCGAACTCCGCCGCGGCGGTGAGCGTGAGGCCCGCGATGCCCGCCTTGGCCGCGCCGTAGTTGCCCTGGCCGACGCTGCCCTGCAGGCCGGCGCCGGAGCTGGTGTTGATGACGCGGGCGTCGACCGCACGCCCGGCCTTGGCCTCACCGCGCCAGTACTCGGCGGCATGCCGCATGGTGGCGAAGTGGCCCTTGAGGTGCACGCGGATCACCGCGTCCCACTCCTCCTCGCTCAGGTTCACCAGCATGCGGTCGCGCACGAAACCGGCATTGTTGACCAGTACGTCGAGTCCACCGAAGGTGTCGACGGCCTGCCGCACGAGCCGACGCGCGCCTTCCCAGTCGGCCACGTCGTCGTAGTTGGCGACCGCCTGCCCACCCGCGGCGACGATCTCGTCGACGACCTGCTGCGCGGGTGTCTCCGAGGTGGGTGCGCCGTCGAGCGCGGTGCCCACATCGTTGACGACGACGCGCGCACCTGCCGCGGCGAAGGCGAGCGCGTGTGCGCGCCCGATCCCGCGACCCGCACCCGTGACGATCACCGTGCGGTCGGCGCAGATCAACTGCTGGTCCATCGAAACTCCTAGTTATCCGTGGTTCGTATTCGCGGCATCGAGAAAGGCGGGCCGCTCCCCCGCGCCGTGCACCAGCAGGCTCGCGCCGCTGACGTAGGCGGCCAGCGGGGAGGCGAGGAAGAGGGCGGCATTGCCGACGTCGGCGGGGGCGGCGAGGCGGCCGAGCGGGATGGTCGCGCCGACGGCGGCGACACCGTCGGCGTCGCCGTAGTGCAGGTGGCTCAGTTCGGTCTCCACCGGTCCGACCACCACGGAATTGAGGCGGACTTTCGGCGCCCATTCCACCGCCAGAGAGGTGGTGAGGTTGTCCAGTCCGGCCTTGGCCGCGCCGTAGGCGGCGGTACCGGGTGAGGGCCGGTGCCCGCTGACGCTCGAGACCATCACGATCGAACCGCCCGAATCCTGTTTCTGCATCACGGCATTCGCCTGCTGCGCGATGACGAGGGGGGCGAGCAGATTCAGCTCGATGATCTTGGTGTGGAAGCGCGGGCTCGCCGCGTCGGCCAGGGCGAAGGGCGCCCCGCCCGCGTTGTTGACGACGTGGTCGAGTCGCCCGTGCGCGGCGAGGATCTCGTCGAACATGGCGGCGACCGCGCTGTCGTCGCGGACATCGCAGGAGTAGTGCTCGGTGCCGTCGATCGGGGTGTCGGCGGGCCTGCGCGCGCAGGTGAGCACTGTCGCGCCCGCCGCGAGGAAGGCGCGGGTGATGCCCGCGCCCACGCCGCGCACTCCGCCGGTCACCAGAACGATCTGGCCGGAAAGGTCGATTTCTATCGCCACCGTGTTAACCTACCAAGCAATTGCTTGCTTTGTCTCGGGTTCGCCCGGGCACGCACCGATAGGACAGTTGCCATGGGAATCGACCGGCATACCGAAACCGAGGGGGTGGAGGTCGTCACGGTCGACTATCCGCCGGTCAACGCGCTGCCGTCGGACGGCTGGTTCGCGCTCGCCGACGCCGTGCGCGCCGCCGGACGCGATCCCGGCACCCGCGTGGTGGTGCTGCGCGCGGAGGGTCGCGGCTTCAACGCGGGCGTCGACATCAAGGAGATGAACGCCGACTCCGGGCACACCGCCCTGATCCGCGCGAATCACGGATGTTTCGACGCCTTCGCCGCCGTGTACGACTGCGAGGTTCCGGTGGTCACCGCCGTCAACGGGTTCTGCCTCGGCGGCGGGATCGGCCTGGTCGGTAACTCCGACGTCATCGTGGCTTCCGACGACGCCACCTTCGGCCTGCCCGAGGTGGACCGCGGTGCGCTCGGCGCCGCGACCCACCTGTCGCGACTGGTCCCCCAGCATCTGATGCGGACCATGTTCTACACCGCGGGCACGCTCACCGCCCAGCAGCTGCACCACTACGGGTCGGTGTACAAGGTGGTGCCGCGCGCCGAACTCGACGCCGCGGCCATGGAGGTCGCGAAGAACATCGCGAACAAGGACGGCCGGGTGATCCGGGCCGCGAAGCGGGCGCTCAACGGCATCGACGTGCAGGACGTGCACCGCTCCTATCGCTACGAGCAGGGCTTCACGATGGAGCTCAACCTGGCCGGGGTGGCCGACGAGATCAGAGCGCGTTTCGACGACGACCTCGCCGCGCAGAAAAAGGGGAAGTAGGAAAAGCTATGCGCGACAAGAGAATGACACTCGACGAGGTGGTCGGCGAGCTGCGCAGCGGCATGACGATCGGCCTCGGCGGCTGGGGATCGCGGCGTAAGCCGATGGCGCTGGTGCGTGCGCTGCTTCGCTCCACGGTCACCGACCTGACGGTGGTGACCTACGGCGGGCCGGACCTCGGTCTGCTGTGTTCGGCGGGCAAGGTGCGCAAGGCCTACTACGGCTTCGTCTCCCTCGACTCGGCACCGTTCTACGACCCGTGGTTCGCCAAGGCGCGCACCGAGGGTGCGATCACGGTGCGCGAGATGGACGAGGGCATGGTGAAGTGCGGGTTGCAGGCCGCCGCCGCCCGGTTGCCGTTCCTGCCGATCCGGGCCGGGCTCGGTTCGGCGGTGCCGGACTTCTGGGAGGGCGAGCTGAAGACCGTCGTCTCGCCGTACCCGCATGCCGACGGCCGGACCGAGACGCTGATCGCCATGCCCGCACTGGATCTCGATGCGGCGCTCGTGCATCTGGACCTGGGCGACAAGCACGGCAACGCCGCCTACACCGGTGTCGATCCGTACTTCGACGACCTCTACTGCCTGGCGGCCGAGCGGCGCTACGTCTCGGTGGACCGCCTCGTCGACACCGACGAACTGGTGAAAGTCGTTCCGTCGCAAGCACTGATCCTCAACCGGATGATGGTCGACGGCGTCGTCGAGTCGCCCGGTGGCGCGCACTTCACCTTCTCGGGCAGTTACGGACGCGACGAGAAGTTCCAGAAGCACTACGTGGCGGCCGCGCAGTCGCCGGAGTCGTGGGCCGAGTTCAGGGCGCGCTATCTCGACGTGAACGAAGACGAATACCAGTCCGCCGTCAAGGCTTTCGCGGAGGAGCAGCGATGAACGCAGTACCGGCGACCGGTCGGATCACGCGCGCGGAGGTGTGCGTCGTCGCGGCGGCGGAGATCTTCCGTGGCGCGGGCGAGATCATGGCCAGCCCGATGTCGACGATCACCACCATCGGGGCGCGACTGGCCAGGCTCACTTTCGAACCCGACCTGCTGCTGTCCGACGGTGAGGCACTGTTCTTCGCCGAGGTGCCGGCGATCGGCGCGAAAGCCCCGGTGGAGGGCTGGATCCCGTTCTCCAAGGTGTTCGACGTGGTGGCCTCGGGCAGGCGGCACGTGGTGATGGGCGCCAATCAGCTCGACCGCTTCGGCAACCAGAACCTCTCGGCGTTCGGCCCGTTGCAGCAGCCGCGCAGGCAGATGTTCGGTGTACGCGGGGCACCCGGCAATACGATCAACCACGCCACCAGCTACTTCGTGCCCAAGCACAACACGCGGGTGTTCTGCGAGCAGGTCGATATCGTGAGCGGCGTCGGCTACGACAAGATCGACCCGGCCGACCCCGCCTTCCGGTTCCATCACCTGCACCGGGTGGTGTCCAACCTCGGCGTCTTCGATTTCGGCGGCCCCGAACACACGATGCGCGCGCTGTCGCTGCACCCGGGTGTGACGGCCGAGGAGGTCGCCGAGAACACCTCCTTCGAGATCGCCGGTCTGGCCGACGCGGGCGAAACCAGGCTGCCCACCGGGGAGGAGTTGCGGCTCATCCGGACCGTCCTCGACCCCAAGGGATTCCGCGAGAAGGAAGTGACCGCATGAGCGCCCGCCTGCGTACCCCGCTGACCGAGCTGGTCGGCATCGAGCATCCCGTCGTGCAGACGGGAATGGGCTGGGTGGCCGGGCCGCGGCTGGTCGCCGCGACCGCGAACGCGGGCGGGCTCGGCATTCTCGCCTCGGCCACGATGACGTTCGAGGAGCTGGAAGCGGCTGTCGCCAAGACGAAGTCGCTCACCGACAAGCCGTTCGGGGTGAACATCCGCGCCGACGCCACCGACGCGCCCGAGCGCATCGAACTGCTCATCCGTGAGCAGGTGCGGGTCGCCTCGTTCGCGCTGGCTCCGAAGAAGGAACTGATCGCCCGGCTCAAAGACGCGGGCGTGGTGGTGATTCCGTCGATCGGTGCCGCCAAGCACGCGGTGAAGGTGGCCTCCTGGGGCGCGGACGCGGTGATCGTGCAGGGCGGTGAGGGCGGCGGGCACACCGGACCGGTGGCCACCACGCTGCTACTGCCCTCGGTGCTCGATGCCGTCGACATCCCGGTCGTCGCGGCGGGCGGTTTCTTCGACGGGCGCGGCCTCGCGGCGGCACTGTCCTACGGTGCCGCCGGGGTGGCCATGGGGACCCGCTTCCTGCTCACCCAGGAGAGCACTGTCCCCGACGCCGTGAAGCAGGAGTACCTGGCGCGCGGACTGGGCGACACCGTGGTTTCGGTGAAGGTCGACGGCATGCCGCACCGCATGCTCAACACCGAACTCGTGGAGCGCCTGGAACATTCGGGCGGCTGGCGCGGACTGTCGGCGGCCGTCGGCAACGCCGCCAAGTTCAAGAGCATGACCGGGATGAAGTGGTCGACGCTGATGCGCGACGGGCTCGCCATGCGAAAGACCAAGGACCTCAGCTGGTCGCAGGTCGTGATGGCCGCCAACTCGGCGATGCTGACCAAGGCCGGTCTCGTCGAGGGCCGTACCGATGCGGGTGTGCTGCCCGCCGGCCAGGTCACCGGAATCATCGACAGCCTGCCGACGGTGGCCGAGCTGATCGACGGCATCGTCACCGACGCGCTCACGCGCATCGCGGCCGTCGGCACGCTGGTCGACACACCGGTCACCGAGCAGAGCTGACCAGGACCCATCCCGGCGAGCCCCCCACAGCGGTGCGCCGGGATGCCGCCCGACGGGTCTGAGCCTCCCGTCGAAAGGGCGAACAGGACACCGAACCGGATGCGGTACTCACAAGGCGCGCATCCGGTTCGGTGTTCTCCCACTCAGAATTCGGAGACCGCGAACTCCCCGGTGCTCGGCAGATGCGCCAGTGGTGTGGTGCGGATGGTCGCTTCGATCCGCCCGGCGCCCGTCGCGAGCGTCAGGCCGACCTCGGGGCCCGGCTGCCCGCTCGGACCGCCTGCCACGACAGTCGCCGCCGAACCGCCCGCACCGGTGTCGAGATTGCGCCACTCGACCGTCGTCGTCACCGTGCAGCCGCTCTGATGTGAACCCGGTGTCGCGCTCCAGAACGTGCCGCGCAGCCGCATTTCCGCCTCACCGGACCTGGTGATGCCCTGGCCGGACAGTGCCGTCGCGTCGATCTGACCGGCGCAGGTCCAGCCGGTGGCGAGGGTGTAGGTGGGTTTGAACGGAGTCATTGCCGAGGCGGGGGTCGTCGCGCCGAGGAGGAGTCCTGCGGTTGCCGCCGCGACGAGCGTCGCGCGGCCGGTGTACTTCCACATCACTGCGTGCCTTTCGTTCGGTGATCGCGTGCGGTTCGTATCAGCGGGGTACCACCTCCACCCGGTTGTCGTGGAAGACCGCGCCGCCACCGAAGTCGGCGTCGCGTTCCGCGATCGTGGCGTTGACGGTCGCGCCGCCGGAATCCTTTGCCCAGCGTCCCTTCGTGGTACCCGCTACGCCGGGTCTGACACGGTCGGATACCTCGGCGATCGCCTCGAAGGAACCGCGAGCGTTGACGACCGACACCGGGGCACCGTCGGCGATTCCGCGCGCGGCGGCATCATCGGGATGGAGCGTGATGCGGCTTTCGCCTGCGCGGCGGCGCAATTCGGGGTTGGCACCGAAGGTGGTGTTCAGGAAGTAGTGCGAGGCCGCGGAAATCAGCACGAGCCCGTCGCCGGGGTCGGCGGGTGGGGTGTAGGTGGGTAGCGGGTCGTGACCCGCGAATTGCGCTCGTGGAGAGACGAACTGGAGTTTTCCCGCGGGGACGGGCCCCGGGTGCACCTTCAAGAAGCCGTCGGCGCGCAACCGGTCAAGATCGTGACCCTTCAGCAGCTGACGGGCCAGTTCCTCGTCCGATTCGTACAGCGCCGGTTCGGTGAGTCCGAGGCGACGGGACAATCGGCGGAAGGTCTCTGTGGTGGACAGGCATTCGCCCGGCGGCTCGACGGCGGGCTCGTTCCACACCAGGTACAGGTGGCCGTAGCCCGCGATCACGTCGAGGTGCTCGGGTTGCATGGTCGAGGGAAGCACGATGTCGGCGTAATCGACCGTGTCGGTGGCGAAATGCTCCAGCACCACGGTGAACAGGTCTTCGCGTGAGAGGCCTTCGATCACCCGGCGCTGATCCGGATTGGAGCCGACCGGATTCGCGCCGATCACGAACAGCGCCTGCACCGGCGGGTCGTCGACGTCGAGCAAGGCCGCACCGAGCCTGGTCATCGACAAGGTGCGCACCGGGTGCGGCAGCAGATCGTCGCGCACCAGGGCGGGCAGGTCGAGTTCGAAGTGCCCGCTCGTCGAATAGTGCAGGCCGCCTCCGGGAATCGCCCAGTCACCGGTGACGCCGGGCAGGCAGCCGAGCACCCGCAGCGCCATCCCGCCACCGGCGTGGCGCTGCATGCCCTGGGAGGCGCGGATCGCGGTCGGCCTGGTACCCGCGATCCGTTCACCGAGCGCGACGATCTGTTCGCGCTCGAGGCCGGTGATCGCGGCCACCCGCTCCGGGGTGAATTCCATGATGCGCTCACGGAATTCGGGCCAGCCCTCGGTGTGCTCGGCGATGAACTCCGTGTCCTCGGCCCCCAGCGAGACCACCACGTGCAGCAGGCCGAGCGCCAGGGCGGCATCGGTGCCGGGCAGGGGTGCGAGGTGTTCGTCGCAGCATTCGGCGGTCTTGGTGCGCACCGGGTCGATCGCGACCAGGTGGGCGCCGCTGTCCTGCACGAACTTCCACAGGTGATGACCGGAGGTGAGCGGGTTGGTGCCCCACAGCAGGATCAGCTTCGATTTCGCGAAGTCCTCCGGGTCCATGCCGCCGGAGGTGCCGAGGGTGTAGTTCAGCCCCGCGCTGCCCGCGACCGAGCAGATGGTCGCCGCATGGTGGGAGGCGCCGAGCACGTTGAACATGCGGCGGCCGGGATACCCCTCGAGGCCCTGGAGGTAGCCGAGGCTGCCGGTGCCGTGGAAGGGCCAGATCGCCTCGGCGCCGTATTCGTCGATGATGCCGGTGAGCCGGGTGGCGATCTCGTCGAGCGCTTCGTCCCAGCTGATCCGCTCGAACCGCCCGGAACCCTTGGGACCCGTCCGGCGCAGCGGATACCTGAGCCGGTCCGGCGAGCCGACCTGCTCCAGGTAACGGTTCACCTTCACGCACAGCGCACCGCGCGTGACCGGGTGTTCCTTGTTGCCGCGCAGGCCGGTCGCGACACCGTCCTCGACCGTCACCACCCACGAGCAGGCATCGGGACAATCGAGTGGGCACGCGCCGAGCACCTTCACCGTTCCCATCGTAGGCCCGGTGCCCGACGCCCTCGGAGCAGGAGAGGCGGCGACCGGGTCGGCCCGATGGGACCGACCCGTCGCACTCACTCCGTTTCGATGGTCGGGTTGAGGATTCCGCACACCCGCCAGCCGCCGTCCTCCTCGACCAGCTTGTACGTCGCGGTCGAAGTCGTGCTCTGGCCGAGAATGGTCATACTCATCGCCGTGGTGAACGTCCCGGACTTGCTGCCGGAGGCGACGTCCACGCTCTTCAGCGTCGTCGTCACGCTCGGTGCCCCGCCGCCCGACGGTGCCTTGGTCGGCGTTGCCTGGTTCTCGTACTTCGCGATCTCGTCGCGATCGGAGGCGCACACCAGGTCTTCGAGTTCGCCCTCCTTGTCGACCCAGGCCTGCGCCGCCGCGCGCGGGGTGTCGTAACCACCGCCACCGAGGGAACCGCCACCACCGCCGAACATGTAGATCGCGCCGACCGCGATCGCGACCAGCACGACCAGACCGCCGAGGATGAGAACGATCTTGCCGCCGCCGCCCGACTGGCGCGGCGGCTGCCCGTAACCACCGGGCGCGCCGTACGGCTGCCCCTGCGGGTACGGCTGCCCCTGCGGGTAGGGCTGTCCCTGCGGGTAAGGCTGACCCTGTGGGTAGGGCTGGCCCGGCATCGGCTGACCTTGCGGGTAGGGCTGACCCGGCATCGGCTGGCCCGGATACGGCTGACCAGGTTGCATCGGCTGACCTGGCCGACCTTGATACGGGTTGGGCGGTTGTGGGTAACCCATTCGAAATTCCTGTTCCCTGTTTCCACGAGCAGCACCTGACCGGCGCCGCTTCAGCACATGGCTTACCCACTGCGCCAACGGCTTATCGCGGTGGCGCCGGGAGAGCAACCGTTCAGTCTCGACGACCGACCCATCACCCGCAAGTCCGCCGACGCACGACGGCCCGGTACCGGAGTGTCCGGTACCGGGCCGTCGTCGGCGTCGCGGCGAATTACTCGCTCGCGCCGAGGCGTTCGATGATGGTGACGTTCGCGGTGCCGCCGCCCTCACAGATGGTGAGCAGACCGTAGCGGCCGTTCACCCGCTCGAGCTCGTGCAGCAGGGTGGCGAACAGCTTCGCACCGGTCGCGCCGAGCGGATGACCGAGTGCGATGGCACCGCCGTTGACATTGACCTTCGCCGGATCGGCACCGATCTCCTTGATCCAGGCCAGCACCACCGGCGCGAAGGCCTCGTTGATCTCGATGACATCGATGTCGTCGATGGTGAGCCCGGTCTTCTCCAGCGCCCACTGGGTGGCCGGAATGGGCGCGCTTAGCATGAAGATCGGGTCGGCGCCGCGCGCGCTGACGTGATGGATACGCGCCCGCGGGGTGAGCCCGTACTCCTTCACAGCCCACTCCGAGGCGAGCAATGTCGCGCTCGCACCGTCGGAGATCTGGCTGGCCACGGCGGCGGTGAGCGGGCTGCCCTCGCTCAGCGGTTGCAGCGTGGCCATCTTCTCGAGGCTGGTCTCGCGCGGGCCCTGGTCGACGGTGAAGTCACCGACCGGCACGATCTCGGCCTCGAAGCGGCCCTCGGCGATGGCCGCGCGCGCCCGCTGATGGCTGCGCAGCGCCCACTGCTCCATGTCCTCGCGGGTGATGCCCCACTTCTCGGCGATCAACTCGGCGCCACGGAACTGCGAGACCTCGCCGGTGCCGTAGCGCTGATCCCAGCCGGTGGCACCGACGAAGGGCGAGTCGAATCCGTACTCCTTGCCCGCGAGCATGGCCGCGGAGATCGGGATCGCGCTCATGTTCTGCACGCCGCCCGCGACGATCACCTCGGCGGTGCCGCTCATGATCGCCTGGGCACCGAAATTGATGGCCTGCTGGCTGGAACCGCACTGCCGGTCGACGGTGACACCGGGAACCTCCTCCGGGAAGCCCGCGGTCAGCCACATCGTGCGACCGATATTGCCCGCCTGCGGGCCGATGTTGTCGACACAGCCGACGATCACGTCGTCGACGACAGCCGGGTCGATACCGGTGCGCTCGACGAGTCCGCGCAGTGCGGCGGCGCCGAGGTCGGCCGGGTGCACACCGGCCAGCGCGCCGCCACGCTTGCCGACGGCGGTCCGCACCGCGTCGATCACATAGGCCTCCCGCAACGGGGTGTAGGGGCGGCGCTCGGCGGGTGCGGTCATGGGTACTCCTAAGGCGCGTCGCTCGCGGGCACGGTGAGCCCGTCGAGCACGATGGTCAGATATTGCGAGGCAAGGTTTTGCACGGTGATGGGGCCGCCGGGGGTGTACCAGCGGACCGCGACCCACACGGTGTCGCGCAGGAAGCGGAAGGCCAGTTCCACGTCGAGTTCGGGCCGGAAGCTGCCGTCGGCGACACCGGCGGCGAGCACCCGGTGCCACAGGTCGCGGAACTCGGTGTTGAAGTCACGGATGTAGCCGAAACGTTCCACGTCACGCAGGTTCTTGGCCTCGGCCTGGTAGATCGCGACGGCGGCGTGATGACGGTCGAACGCCTGGTAGGAGGCGAGGACCAGGGCCTCGAGGGTCGCCCGCGAGCTGAGCCCGGCGGCCGCGATCTCGCGATAGCGGCCGAACAGGTCGTCGAGGAAGCCGCGCAGGATCTCGTCGACCATCGATTCCTTGGAATCGAAATGGTGGTAGAGACTGCCCGAGAGAATGCCTGCCGAATCGGCGATATCGCGCACCGTGGTGGCGCGCAGGCCGCGCTCGGCGAACAGGTCGGCGGCGAGGGCGAGCAGTTCGTCGCGGCGGGTGCGTTTCGCGGTGTCGGGTGCGGTCACCCTAGACATCGTACAACCAAGCACTTGCTTGGCACGCTGCTGCCGTCATGCGCGCTGACTACTCACGGAAACCACCTCACCGGTCAGGTACGAGGTGTAGTCGCTGGCCAGCATGGCGATCGTCGCCGCGACCTCCCACGGCTCGGCCGCGCGCCCGAAAGCCTCACGCTCACTGAGGTTGTCGAGCAGTTCGGATGAGCTGACCTTGTCCAGGAACGGGTGGCGCGCGATGCTCGGCGCGACGGCATTGATGCGCACCCCGAACTCGGCGGCCTCGATCGCGCTGCACCTGGTCAGCGCCATCACACCCGCCTTGGCCGCGGCGTAGTGCGCCTGACCGTGCTGGGCTCGCCAGCCGAGCACGCTGGCGTTGTTGACGATCACCCCGCCGTGGCCCGCGTCGCGGAAGTAGCCCAGCGCCGCGCGCGTACAGCGGAAGGTGCCGGTGAGGGTGATGTCGAGAACCTGGTCCCACTGCTCGTCGGTCATGTCGACCACGGGGGTCTCGCCGCCGAGGCCGGCGTTGTTGATCATGACGTCGATGCGACCGAGTTCGGCGGCAGCGGCGGTGAGCAGCTGGTTCACCTGGGCGGTGTCGCGCACATCGCACACCACGGCACCGACGGTGCGCTCCGGGAATTCCTTGGCGAGCAGTTCGGCGGTCTCACCCAATCTCCGCTCGTGCCAATCGGATACCACCACATCGGCACCCTCGGACAGGAGCCTGCGGGCCGTGGCCGAGCCGATGCCGGTACCGGCGGCGGCCGTGACGACACCCTTGCGGCCGGTGAGCAGACCGTGGCCGGGGATGGGCGCGGGCGGGGTGGCGAGCGGGCCGGTCACGGTCGTGCCTCGCGCGGCAGACCGAGCACCCGCTCGGCGATGATGTTGCGCTGCACTTCGTTCGAACCTCCGTAGATGGTGTCGGCGCGGCTGAACAGGTACAGCCGCTGCCAGGCGGTCATGTCGTCGTCGGGGATCACCAGACCGGCGGCGCCCTGCACCGCCATGGCCAGCTCGCCGAGATCGCGATGCCAGTTGGCCCACAACAACTTCGACACCGACGCCCCGCCCGCGTCGTCCCCGTCGCCCATGGTGCGCAGCGCGTGGGCGCGCAGCACCCGCAGTCCCACCCAGGCGCGGTCGAAGCGCGCGGCGATCAGCGGGTCGTCGGCGGCGCCGGTGCGGCGGGCCAATTCCTCGATGTCGGTGAGTTCGCGGGCGAAGCGGATCTGCTGGCCGAGAGTGGAGATGCCGCGCTCGAAGGTCAAGGTGCCCATGGCGATTCGCCAGCCGTCACCGGGCGCGCCGACGACCAGCTCCGCGTCGGTGCGCGCGTCGTCGAAGTACACCTCGTTGAATTCCGAAGTGCCGGTGAGCTGCTGGATCGGGCGAACGGTTATGCCCGGCTGGTTCATCGGGACGAGCAGGTAGGACAGGCCGTGATGGCGGGTGGATCCGCGTTCGGTGCGGGCGATCACGAAGCACCAGTCGGCCACATGCGCCAGCGAGGTCCAGATCTTCTGGCCGTTGATCACCCACTGGTCGCCGTCGAGGCGGGCGGTCGTCGACACCGCCGCCAGGTCGGAACCCGCGCCCGGCTCGGAGTAGCCCTGACACCACAGCTCGCCGACCGAACGGACGCCGGGCAGGAAGCGCTTCTTCTGCTCCTCGGTGCCGAAGGCGAGCACGGTCGGCCCGAGCAGTTCCTCACCCACGTGGGAGACCCGCGCGGGCGCGTCGGCCTTGGCGTACTCCTCGTGGAAGATCACCTGCCTGGCGACGCTCTCGTCGCGGCCGCCGTACTCCACCGGCCAGCCGAGGCACGTCCAGCCGGCGGCGGCGAGATGACGATCCCAGGCCAGCCGTCGCTCGAAGTGCTCGTGTTCTCGGCCCGGTCCGCCGGTACCGCGCAGGTCGGCGAACTCGCCCGCGAGGTTTTCGGCAAGCCACTCCCGGATCTCCGCGCGGAACTCCGCGTCGGAGGTAACTGAATCTGCGGTCTGGATCACGCCCACCACGGTAGAGTAACCTACCAAGCACTTGCTTTGTTAGCTGCTTCGTAAAGATCAGCGAACCGCACAACGGTGAGGACCCCGTGACACCCGCTGCACAGACCATTCCGCAGGCGCTGCGCCAGACCGCCGCGGCGTATCCGCACGAGCCTGCCATCGTCGACGGCGAAACCCGCCTGACATGGGCAGAGCTGCTCGACCAGGTGCGGATCGCGGCGCGCGCGCTCATCGCCCGCGGCATCGAACCAGGCGACCGGGTCGCCATGTGGGCACCCAATACCCATCACTGGGTGGTGGCCGCGTTGGCCGCGCATTCGGCCGGTGCCGCGCTCGTGCCGCTGAACACCCGGTACGTGGCGGCCGAGGCGGCCGACGTGCTGCACCGAGTCGATGCGAAGGCGCTGTTCGTCGCCGGGCCGTTCCTCGGTCGCGACCGGGTGGCCGAACTGCTCGCCGAGGCACCGGAATCGACCATCGCGACGGTTGTCGTCATCCCGGTAGAGCCGGGCGCGGCCATCGGGACCGGCTCGCTCACCTGGGACGATTTCCTCGCCGAGGCCGAGCGGGTCACCGAGGCCGACGGCGAAGCGCGGGCGGCACAGGTCTCCCCCGACGACATCTCCGACATCCTCTTCACCTCGGGCACCACCGGCCGCAGCAAAGGCACCCTGGTCGCCCATCGGCAGGCCCTGGATGTGGTGCGTGCCTGGTGCGCGTGCTCGACCGTGCGCGCGGGCGACCGCTACCTGGTGATTCCGCCCTTCTTCCACAACTTCGGTTACAAGGCGGGCATCCTCGCGTGCCTGGTCACCGGGGCCACGATCGTGCCGCAGGCGACATTCGACGTCCCGGCCGCGCTGCGCCTCGTCGAGTCCGAGCGGATCACGGTGCTCACCGGCCCGCCGACGATCTACCAGACCATCCTCGACCACCCCGAACGCGGCGAGCGTGACCTCTCTTCGCTGCGCGTCGCGGTGACCGGCGCGGCGACCGTGCCGGTGGTGCTGATCGAGCGGATGCGCGACGACCTCGACTTCGAGGTGGTCATTACCGCCTACGGACTGTCGGAGACCGCGGGCTTCGGCACCATGTGCGACCCCGACGACGACGCCGAGACCATCGCCAACACCTGCGGCAAGCCCATCGCCGGCTTCGAACTGCGCCTGGCCGACAATGGTGAAGTACTGCTGCGCGGCCCCAATGTGATGCTCGGTTACCTCGACGATCCCGAGGCCACCGCCGAGGCGATCGACACCGACGGCTGGCTGCACACCGGTGACATCGGCGTGGTGGACGACCGCGGCTACCTCAAGATCACCGACCGGCTCAAGGACATGTACATCACCGGCGGATTCAACGTCTACCCCGCCGAGATCGAGCAGACCCTCGCCCGCCTCGACGGTGTCGCCGAGTCCGCCGTGGTCGGGGTGCCCGACGAGCGGATGGGCGAGGTCGGCATGGCGTTCGTGGTCCGCAAGCCGGACACGAACCTGACCGCCGACGAGGTGATCGCCCATGCGAGTGCCCATCTGGCGAATTTCAAGGTGCCCCGGTTCGTGGAGTTCCGCGACCGGCTGCCCTACAGCGCCGCGGGCAAGGTGCTCAAGCGCGAGCTACGTGAGGAGAAGTCGTGAGTTCCGAAACCGAGGTCGTCACCTACGAGGTGCGCGGACCGGTGGCTGTGATCACCATGAACCGGCCCGATTTCCGCAACGCGCAGAACTCGAAGATGACCTACGCCCTCGACGCCGCGTTCGTGCGCGCGGTCGAGGAAGCCGCGGTGAAGGTGATCGTGCTCGCGGGCAACGGGAAACACTTCAGCGCCGGGCACGATATCGGCACACCGGGCCGCGACCACGACGCGCACTACGAGAACAAGGCCGCGCTGTGGTGGGACCACGTCGACCGCGCCGGCGGCGACCAGCGGTTCGCCCGCGAGACCGAGGTGTATCTCGGCATGTGCAGGCGCTGGCGCGAGATCCCCAAGCCGACGATCGCGATGGTGCAGGGCGCGTGCATCGCCGGTGGGCTGATGCTGGCCTGGGTGTGCGATCTGATCGTCTGCTCCGACGACGCCTTCTTCTCCGATCCGGTTGTGCGCATGGGCATTCCGGGTGTGGAGTACTTCGCGCATCCGTGGGTGATGGGCCCGCGCGCGGCCAAGGAGTTCCTGTTCACCGGTGACCGGTTCGGGGCCGCGCAGGCCAAGGAGTGGGGCATGGTGAACCGGGTCGTGCCGCGCGCGGAGTTGGAAGCCGAGACCTTCGCGCTCGCCGAGAAGATCGCCACCATGCCGCAGTTCGGGCTCGCGCTCACCAAGAAGGCGGTGAACCAGGCCGAGGATCTGATGGGGATGCGCTCGGGCATGGACTCGGTCTTCGGACTGCACCATTTCGCGCACGCGCACAATGCCGAGGTCGGCGCCGATTCGTTGGGCGGGATGAACGCCAAGACGATGAAGACCGCCGCGGCCGAACAGAACGGGTCGAAGTAGATGGATCTCGAGATCGACGAGGCAGCCACACAGTTCCAGCTCGAGGTGCGTGAATTCCTCGCCACCCATGTGCCGCGCGAACCGCTGCCGTCCATGGATACCGCGGAAGGCTTCGCGGCCCATCGTGCCTGGGAGGCGACGCTGGCCGAGGCGCGGCTCTCGGCGGTGTCGTGGCCGCGCGAGTACGGCGGGCGTGACGCCTCCATTCTCGAATGGGTGTTGTTCGAGCAGGAGTACTACGCGGCGGGCGCACCCGGCCGGGTGGCCCAGAACGGCATCTTCCTGCTCGCGCCGACGCTGTTCGAGCACGGCACCGAGGAGCAGCTGGCCCGGATCCTGCCGAGAATGGCTCGCGGCGAGGACATCTGGGCGCAGGCCTGGTCGGAGCCCGAGGCGGGTAGCGACCTCGCGGGCCTGCGCTCGACGGCCCGGCGCACCGAGGGCGGCTGGGTGCTGAACGGCCAGAAGACGTGGAGTTCCCGTGCGTCCTACGCGGATTGGGCCTTCGGCCTGTTCCGCAGCGACCCCGAGGCGCAGCGTCATCACGGGCTGACCTATGTGATGTTCCCGCTGACGGCCGAGGGCGTGAGCGTGCGCCCGATCCCCCAGCTCGACGGCGAACCCGGCTTCGCCGAGATCTTCCTCGACGACGTCTTCGTCCCCGATCACGACGTGATCGGCGCACCGAACGAGGGCTGGCGGGTGGCGATGGCCACCTCGAGCAACGAGCGTGGCCTCTCGCTGCGCAGCCCCGGCCGGTTCAGCGCCACCGCGCAACGCCTGATCGACCTGTGGCAGCAGACCTGCGACCCCGCCGATACCGCCGCCCGCAACGCCGTGGTCGACGCCTGGCTCGGGGCCGAGGCCTACCGGCTGCACACGTTCGGCACGGTCACCCGCCTACAGGACGGCGGCCAGCTCGGCGCCGAATCCTCGATCACCAAGGTCTTCTGGTCCGACCTCGACATCGCCATGCACGAAACGGGCCTCGACCTGCTCGGAGCAGCTGCCGAGCAGCGCAGTTCGTGGACCGACGGCTATCTGTTCTCCCTCGCGGGCCCGATCTACGCGGGCACCAACGAGATCCAGCGCAACATCATCGCCGAACGCCTCCTCGGCCTGCCACGGGAGAGCAAGCGATGAACGCCCGCTTCTTACTCCGGCTCGAGCAGCGCGCGGGCGAGGTACGCGCGGCCAGGTCGGCGCGGCCGGGTGATGCGCGCGCCGCCCGCGCGACGACGACCGGCGAGACAGAGCGCATCGACCGCACGAAGACAGGAGATGTGCGATGAGATTCGCGCTCAGTACCGAACAGCTCGACTTCGCCGCCGAACTGCGCAAGATCCTCGACGCGGGCCAGGTGCCCGCCGCCGTGCGCGCATGGTCGTCGGGTGACACCGCTCCCGGCCGCGCGATCCTGCGGCAGGTGGCGGACATGGGCGTGTTCGGCTTGATCGTGGACGAGGAACACGGCGGCGCCGATGCGACCGCGGTCGATCTCGTCGTGGCCCTGGTCGAGCTGGGTCGCGCGGCCGTGCCCGGTCCGGTGATCGAATCGGCCGCCGTGATTCCGGCGCTGCTGCGACAGCTCCCTGATGCGGCCGAGCGCTGGCTGTCGGGGGTGGCGACTGGTGAACTGCTCGGCACCATCGCCTTCGAGCACGGCGGCCGCACCGTCGCGCTCGACGCGGATACCGCCGATCTCGTGTTGGTCGCCGGTAGTGCACACGTCTCCACAGGTCGACCCGCACGTCCCGACGAGGCGCCTACGCAGGCCGCCGCAGCTGAGCGCTCCGGCGAACACGGCGCGCGCCGGTTCGAGAGTGCGGCGGTGATCGCGTCGATCGATCCCGCCCGCAAGCTGTTCGCGGCGTTGCGCGACGAGGTGCTGGCGGAGGCGGCAGAGGACGCCGTCGACTTCGCCTTCGACCTGGGTGTGCTGGCCTGCGCCGCGCAACTGCTCGGCGCAGGCCGGGCCATCCTCGATCAGACCACCGCTTATGCCAAGCAGCGCAAGCAGTTCGGTCGCTTCATCGGCGAATTCCAGGCCGTGAAGCAGCAGCTCGCGGATGTGCGGATCGCGCTGGATCTGGCGGAGCCGCTGCTGTACCGCGCCGCGCTCACCCTCGACTCCGCCGACCGCGCCCGCGATGTCTCGGCAGCGCTGGTGGCCTGCGGCGATGCCGCCCACCGCGCCTCGCGGGCGGGTCTGCAGGTACACGGCGCCATCGGCTACACCGCCGAATGCGATCTCTCCCTGTGGCTCACCCGGGTAGCCGCTCTGCGCACCGCCTGGGGGACCGCCGACTTCCACCGCGCGCGCATCGCCACCGCCCTTCGCACCGAGGAATCCCATGTCATCGAATGAACTGCTCGAATTCCGCTCGTCGGTGCGGGCGCTGCTGGCCAAGCACGCGACTCCGGAAGCCCTTCGCGCGGCGATGGACAGCGACCTCGGGTACGACCCGAAGTTGTGGCAGCTGTTGTGCGAGCAGGTGGGGGTCGCGGCCCTCGCGGTGCCGGAGCAGTGGGGCGGCGTGGGCGCGAGTCTCGTCGAATCGCTCATGGTCGTCGGCGAATTGGGCCGGGTGCTGAGCGGCGTGCCGATGCTCGGTTCGGCCGTGCTCGGTGTCCAAGCCGTCCTGCTGGCCGGCGATGAGCAGGCTTGCGAGCGGCTGCTCCCCGATCTCGCCGAAGGCTCTCGCACGGCCGCGCTGTGCTGGGCGGATTCCCAGGGTTGGGATGACTACGGCGTTCGCGCGGAAGACGGATCACTCAGCGGGACAGCACATTACGTGCTGCACGGCGCCCAGGCGGACGTCCTGCTCGTACTCACCGCCGACGGATTGTTCGAAACCTCCCCTACCGCAGCAGGTGTCACTGTGACGCCGACTCCTGGACTCGACCACACCCGCGCCCTGGCGAGCATCACCTTCACCGAAACCCCGGCGACCAGGCTCGGCGACCCGGGCACCCGGCTGCGTGACATCGCGTGGGCGGCACTGGCCGCCGAACAGGTCGGCGCGGCCCGCCGCTGCCTCGAGATGACCGTCGAATACACCAGCGCGCGCGTGCAGTTCGGCAGGCCGATCGGCAGCTTCCAGGCACTCAAGCACCGCATGGCCGATATGTACGTGCTCGTCGAATCGGCGGAATCGGCCGCGCTGCTGGCCGCCCGATCGCTGGCTGCGGGCAGTGATTCGGCCGCCGAGGACGTGTGGGTGGCGCGCACCTACTGCACCGAGGCGTTCAGCACGGTGGCCGCCGAGACCATCCAGTTGCACGGCGGGATCGCCATCACCTGGGAACACGACGCCCACCTGTACTTCAAGCGGGCACACGCCACCGCGGAACTGTTCGGGACGGCCCGCCGTCCGATCGCCGCTTGACGGAGCACTTCCGCAACCCCGGCTCCGACCACCGGAGCTGGGGTTCGTGCGTTGTGGCCCGTTTCACGACGTACCTGCCCAATTTAGATAGTTAGCTTATGCAATAATATTCTCTGTGCAGCAGAACGAGCAGCCATCAGCAGACGACATCGTGGTCGACCTGTTGGTCACTGCCGGTCGGCTCACCCGGCTCGCCGGGGCGGTCAGCTCCGACGACCTGCCCCGCGCGATGCTGCGCGCCCTCGCCGTGCTCGAGGAGCACGACGGCCTACGGGTCAGCGAATTCGCCCGCATCGATCGATGCTCACAACCGGCGGCAACGGCGCTGCTCGGTCGGCTCGTCGCCGACGGATTCGCCACCCGCACCAAGGACCCGAGGGACTCGCGGGCAGTGCGCATCGAACTCACCCCGGCGGGCCGGACCCGCCTCACCCGCGCCAGACGCGCCTACGCGGCCGCCTTGGCGCCCGGACTCGCCGATTTCGACCTCGACCGGCTGATCCGGCTCGACACCGACATGAACGACCTGCTGACAGCCCTGCGCGCGGTTGCCCGCGGTCACCAGTGAAGCAACCAGGAGCGCTCATGAGCATCTCTCCGTTGACTCGCGACAACGACGCCGCGGCCACCTCGACCGGCCAGCCGAAAGCCGTCTGGGCCGTCGCCTTCGCCAGCGTCATCGCGTTCATGGGCATCGGCCTCGTCGATCCCATCCTCAAACCCATCGGCGAACAGCTGAACGCCAGCCCCTCGCAGGTCTCGCTGCTGTTCACCAGCTACATGGCCGTCACCGGCGTCGCCATGCTGGTCACCGGCGTCATCTCCAGTCGGTTCGGCGCCAAGAAGACCCTGCTGTCGGGCCTGGCGATCATCATCGTGTTCGCCGCGCTGGCGGGCATGTCGAGCACCATCGGCGAGATCATCGGCTTCCGTGCCGGGTGGGGTCTCGGCAACGCCCTGTTCATCGCGACCGCGCTGGCGACCATCGTCGGCGCGGCAACGGGTGGCGTCGCCAAGGCGATCATCCTCTACGAGGCGGCCCTCGGTATCGGCATCGCGACCGGACCACTGCTGGGTGGGGTACTCGGTGGGATCAGTTGGCGCGGGCCGTTTTTCGGCGTGTCCGTGCTGATGGCCGTCGCCTTCGTCGCGATCGTCGTGCTGCTGCCCGAACTGCCCAAGCCCGCGACCCCCACCTCGATCAGCGCGCCGTTCAAGGCGCTGCGGCACCGCGGCCTGCTCACCGTCAGCATCACCGCGTTGCTCTACAACTTCGGCTTCTTCACCCTGCTCGCCTACACGCCGTTCCCCCTCGACATGGGCACCTACGCGATCGGTTTCATCTTCTTCGGGTGGGGCGTGATGCTCGCGCTGGCCTCGGTGTTCCTCGCCCCGAAACTGCAGGCACGCTTCGGCACACTGCCGATGATGGGGCTGTCCCTCGGCCTGTTCGCCACCGACCTCGCGCTCATGGCGCTGTTCGCCGAGCACAAGATCGTGCTGATCGTCGGAGTGGTGGTCGCCGGGCTGTTCCTCGGCGTGAACAACACCCTCATCACCGAGGCCGTGATGATCTCCGCGCCGGTCGAGCGGTCGACCGCGTCGGCGGCCTACAGCTTCGTCCGGTTCGCCGGCGGCGCGGCCGCGCCCTGGGTGGCGGGCAAGCTCGGCGAGCACAGCGTGTCCCTGCCGTTCTGGCTCGGCGCGGCGTGCACCGCCGCCGGGGTCACCGTTCTGCTCCTCGGGCGCGGCGCCCTGGCCCACATCGACGACCACGACCCCGCGCCGCACAGCATCGAGGAAGCCCAGGCGCTCACCGTCGGCGACTGAGGTTATTCGGGGACCTCGAGCACGCCCTCGTCGACCGCCCACTCGATCGTCTTCTGCAGCGACGGACAGGTGTCCGGCCGGCCGGGCCGGGCACCGTGGGAACTCAGCTCGGCGAAGACCGGACAGCGCGTGTCGGGCCGTTCGGTCCACTGCACCGAGGTCTGGTGCGCGCTGTATTTGCGCACCAGCACCTCGGTGCTGCAGGCCTGACACCGCAGCGGTGTCAGGCCCTCGTCGAGATACCGTTGCTGGTCGAGGGCGGTCTGGGCCCGCACCGCCGCCCGGCGGGCAGGCTGATCGGCGAAATCCGGTGCTTTGGCCCAGCTGGCGGCCATGTCACACGCCCGCTTCCTCGGCCTTGCGCCGCAGGTTCTCGGCGACCTCGGCCTCCCAGGCCTCGTTCGCCTTGGTCGTGTCGACCTCGAACTCGAAGCGCTGGGTCATCTTCTCGGTGACATCGGCGATGTCCACGTAGAACTGGTCGTACCAGCGCCGCAGCTGGTAGACCGGGCCGTCCTCCTCGCACAGCAGCGGATTCTCGACCTTGGACTTGTGCTTCCAGATCTCCACGTCCTGCAGGAAGCCGTCGCCGAAGAAGGTGGTCATCGTCTGCGCCAGCTTGGTAGCGGTCGCGTCGTCGATGCCCTTGGGCTTCTCGACGGTCAGGCCCCACTGCAGTACGAACGAGTCCTGGGTGACCGGGTAGTGGCAGTTGATCAGCACGACCTTCATCTCGTACCCGCTGTAGATGTTGATCAGCGGGTTGATCATGTAGGACGGACCGAAGTACGACGCCTCCGACTTGAGCAGCGTCTCACCACCGTGCTTGGCCGCCATGCCGATATCCGGGCGGCCCTTGGTCTCCAGGAACTGGGTCGCCACATGGCCTTCGAAGACGTTCTTGAAGTACGTCGGGAAGGCGTAGTGGATGTAGAAGAAGTGCGCCATGTCCACGACGTTGTCGATGATCTCGCGGCAGTTCGCACCCTCGATCAGCAGCGAGTTCCACGTCCAGTCGGTCCAGCCGCTGTCGTGGGTTTCGCTCGGGTTGCCGTCCGCGTCGGTGTACACGCCCTCGATGTGGGGAATCGTGACCTCGGGCGGCGGTTCGTTGCCCTCGTGGTCGTGCCAGACGAACAGCTGACCGTTGCGTTCCAGCGTCGTCCACTTGCGGGTGCGCGCCAGCGGCGGCACCCGGCGGCCGTAGGGGATCGCGGTGCACTTGCCGCTCGCCCCCCAGCGCCAGTCGTGGAACGGGCAGGCGATGTCGTCGCCCTTCACCGAGCCCATGCTCAGGTCGCCGCCCATATGCCTGCAGTAGGCGTCGAGCACACGGAGCTGGTCGGACGTATCGGCCCAGATCACGAGTTTGGTTCCGAAGATCTCGACCGCGTGCGGTTTACCATCGCGGAACGTCTTCGCGAGACCGACGCAGTGCCAGCCGCGCGCGAACCTGGTCGGCGTGGTACCGACATCGAGTTCTCTCACCTTGGGGTTGACTGCCATCCCGAACCCTCCTTCTTCACTAGAACACGTTACAAAATACGGCCGGTTCACGCTAGCTGTCCGCGTTATTCCCTTCTCGACAGGAATGGGAACCTGTTCTAGTCTCAGAGACGAACGAGAACAGTTTGTCGATTCCGACAGGGCAGGAACGGGCTGGCGAAATGACGCAAGAAGTGACCGAACGGGTCGAGGCGCTGCTGCCGACGCTGCGCGAACGCGCGCAGGAGGCCGAAGACCTGCGCCGCATACCCGACGAATCCATGAAGGCACTGCAGGAGACCGGGTTCTTCCGGCTGCTGCAGCCCAAGCAGTGGGGCGGGCATGCCGCCGACCCGGTGGTCTTCTACGACTCCGTGCGCCGCATCGCCAGTGCCTGCGGGTCGACGGGCTGGGTGGCGGGCATCATCGGCGTGCACAACTGGCACCTCGCACTGTTCGACCAGGCCGCACAGGAAGAGGTGTGGGGTGAGGACACCGACGTGCGGATCTCCTCGTCGTACGCCCCCATGGGCATGGGCCAGGCGGTCGACGGCGGGTACATCGTGCGCGGGTCGTGGGCGTGGTCATCGGGCTCCGATCACGCGACCTGGGCAGTGCTCGGCGGACCCGTCATCAAGAACGGCAAGCCGGTCGACTTCGGCAGCTTCCTGATTCCGCGCTCGGAGTACCGCATCGACGACGTGTGGAATGTGGTCGGTCTGCGCGGCACCGGTTCCAATACCGTTGTGGTGGAGGACGTCTTCGTGCCGACGCACCGCTTCCTCAGCTTCCGCGCGATGAGCGAGGGCCGCTCGCCCGGTCTCGCGCAGAATTCCGATCCGGTGTACAAGATGCCGTGGGGCACAATCCATCCCACCACCATTTCCACCCCGATCGTCGGCATGGGTTACGGCGCCTACGAGGCGCACGTCGAGCATCAGGGCAAGCGTGTGCGCGCGGCCTACGCGGGTGAGAACGCCAAGGACGACCCGTTCGCCAAGGTGCGTGTCGCCGAGGCCGCCAGCGATATCGATGCCGCCTGGCGTCAGCTCTCGGGCAATGTGGCCGAGGAGTACGCGCTGCTGGTCGCGGGCGAGGAAGTGCCGTTCGACCTGCGTGTGCGGGCCAGGCGCGACCAGGTGCGTGCCACCGGCCGGGTGATCGCCTCGATCGACAAGCTCTTCGAATCCTCCGGCGCCACCGCGCTGGCCAACGGCACTCCGCTGCAGCGCTTCTGGCGTGACGCGCATGCCGGACGAGTACACGCGGCCAACGATCCCGAGCGCGCCTACGTCATGTACGGCACGCACGAGTTCGGGCTGCCCGTCACCGACGCCATGGTGTAGCCGATGACCCAGACCGCTGAGATCACCTACGAATCGACCTCACGCTTCGCGCAGGTCACCCCATCTTTGAAGTTGCACTATCACGAAGCGGGCGTCGGCAACGGTCCGACTATCGTGCTGTTGCACGGTGGCGGACCCGGCGCCTCGGCGTGGTCGAACTTCGCCCGCAACATTCCGGTGCTGGCCGAGAATTTCCATGTGATCGCCTTGGACCAGCCGGGATTCGGCAAATCCGACAAGCCGGTGGATCATCCGCAGTACTTCGTGCACGCGTCCACCGCGTTGCTCGCGCTGCTCGATCATCTCGAGATCACCGATCGTGTTCACCTGCTCGGCAATTCACTCGGCGGCGGCACCTCGGTGCGCTTCGCGCTCGACAACCCCACGCGCGCGGGCAAACTCGTGCTGATGGGCCCGGGCGGGTTGAGCACCAACCTGTTCGCGCCCGACCCCACCGAGGGCGTGAAGCTGCTCTCGGCGTTCAGCTACGCGCCGACCAGGGAGAACCTCGAGAAATTCCTGCGGATCATGGTCTTCGACCAGTCGCTGGTCACCGAGGAGCTCATCGACGAACGCTTCGCCCAGGCGAGCACCCCCGAATCGCTGGCGGCCATGCGCGCGATGGGCAAGTCCTTCGCGAGCGCCGACTTCGAGAAGGGCATGCTCTGGCGCGACGCCTACAAACTGCGTCAGCCGGTGCTGTTGATCTGGGGTCGTGAGGATCGGGTGAACCCGCTCGACGGCGCGCTCGTAGCGACCAAGGTGATTCCCCGGGTGCAGCTGCACGTGTTCGGCGGTTGCGGCCACTGGGCGCAGCTGGAGAAGTTCGACGAGTTCAACCGGCTCACTGTCGATTTCCTCGGGAGCAAGTGATGAGTATTCGCGCACTCGGCTACATGCGCATCGAGGCCACCGACATGGCGGCCTGGCGCGAGTACGGCCTCAAGGTGCTCGGCATGATGGAGGGCACCGGGCTGAACCCCGACGCCCTCTACCTGCGCATGGACGATTTCGCCGCGCGGCTGGTCATCGTCCCCGGCGAGCAGGACCGGCTGCTGGTCTCGGGCTGGGAGGTCACCGACGCGCGTGGCCTGCAGCAGTTGCGGGAGACCCTGGACAAGGCCGGGGTCGACTACACCGAGGGGACCAAGGAAGAACTGGGCGAGCGCCGCGTCGAGGGCATGATCCGGTTCCAGGACCCGTCCGGGAACACCCTCGAGGCGTTCTACGGCGCGCAGTACCTGGGTCGTCGTTTCGTGAGCCCCTACGGCCACAAGTTCGTCACCGCCGAACAGGGCCTCGGCCACGTGGTGCTGACCTGCACCGATGATGCTGCGGCGCAAGCCTTCTACCAGGATGTGCTCGGCTTCCGCCTGCGCGATTCCATGCGGCTGCCACCGCAGATGGTCGGGCGACCCGCCGACGGCGACCCCGCCTGGCTGCGTTTCTACGGCTGCAACCCGCGCCACCACGCGCTGGCTTTCCTGCCACTGCCGAACCCGACCGGCATCGTGCACCTGATGGTCGAGGTGGAGAACTCCGACGACGTCGGCCTCTGCCTGGACCGCGCCCTGCGCAAGAAGGTGAAGATGTCGGCCACCCTCGGCAGGCACATCAACGACAAGATGCTGTCGTTCTACATGAAGACGCCGGGCGGATTCGACATCGAATTCGGTTGTGAGGGACTGGAAGTCGACGACGACAACTGGACGGCCCGCGAATCCACCGCGGTCAGCCTCTGGGGTCACGACTTCACCGTCGGATTCAAGCAGCAATAGGGAATGGCGGCGAGGGACATGACCGAACAGACACCGGCGGTCGACGGCCGGCAATTCCGTAATGTGCTGGGACAGTTCTGCACCGGCATCACCGTGATCACCGCACTCGACCCCGACGGTGCGCCGATCGGGTTCGCCTGTCAGTCCTTCGCCGCCCTCTCCCTCGATCCGCCGCTCGTGCTGTTCTGCCCCACCAAGGGGTCGCGCTCGTGGGCGGCGATCGAGGCGGCGGGCAAGTTCTGTGTGAACGTGCTCGCCGAGGAACAGCAGCCGACGTGCGCCCGCTTCGGCTCCCGCGAACCGGACAAGTTCGCCGGAGTCCCGTGGCACACTTCGGATCTGGGTGTTCCTGTGCTCGACGGTTCACTCGCGACCATCGAATGCACCGTCGACTCGGTGGTCGACGGTGGTGACCACTACATCGTCATCGGGCGCGTGCAGGCCCTGACGGAATCGGAGTCGACGACCAATGGTCGTCCGCTGCTGTTCTACCGTGGGCAGTACACCGGCATCGAACCGGACAAGACCACCCCGGCTCCGTGGCGTGCTGATCTGGACCATTTCCTGACGACCACCAGCCTCGACACCTGGCTGTGAGCACGGCCGGTCACGTGTCCGCTCGGCTCGACCGCTGACCGTGGCGCGGCCGCCTCTGCTTCGTCGACCGGTGGCGCAGAGGCGCCGGACACCCATCGTTCGGTTCGAGATCGGTGATGAGCATGGTCAGGGTTCAACCGACGAGGGCGGCTTTCGTTCATCGGATCGTGTGCGCACACCTCGATCACGCGAATGGCGCGACTCAGCGTGCCGCGATCAATGCTGTCAGCAGTGCTGACGACAGCGCTGCGGCGTTGCATTCGGGGGTTACCCAGCTTCGGGTGGTGATCGTCATCGCCGCGGGGTCCGGTGCGCCGAGGCAGTGGGACGCGAAGGCGGCGAAGAACTGGTCCGGGTCGAGCAGCGTTTCGGGTGCGTGCACCCCTGGACGTGGATTCGCGGCCAGCAGCAGCGCGCCGACAGCCAACGGGACGCCGGTGTTGTCGGCCATCGACAGGCCGGGGACCTGACTCAGCGCAGTGGCGACCCTTGCGGGCGAGCCGTCTCGTTCCCCTTCGGCGATGGCGAACAGCGGCGGAAGTCCACCGGCCGCGACGAGAGTTGCCGGGTCGGCCGGGAGCAGGCGTTCGAGGCGGGCAGCCAAGAGCGCCGCGCGATCGACGGTCAGCAGGCGCCGGTTCATCGCCCAGCGTAGGGCGAGCAGCGCGGCCGATGTCGGGCGATCGGCGACGACCACCGAGGTCGCGTCCTCGACACCGGGGAAAGCCAGCGGCAAGGTGATCGCCTCCGGATGACCGAAGCTGCGGCCCGCACCGGTGCCGAGTCCCGGGTATTCGAGCCGAAACCGCTCCAGCGCGGGGCGTTCGACGCGTGCGCCCGCCCTGGTCACCGGGATGTTCTTGCTGATCTGGCGCATGCCGTGCACGACGGCGGCGGTCGCGGCGGCGCTTTCCTCGGTGTGGGCCGAGTGGATGTTCCAGCCCGTCACCAGGGAGTCGACCCGATCGAGCTCGGCGCCCGCCCGGACGGCGAGCAGGTTCGCCACACCCGGACTCGCGCCCATGCCTAGCAGCGCCGTCACTCCGGCCGCTTTGGCCTCGGCGTCGAGTTCGAGCATGTCGGCGGTGGGTTGTGGGTCGTCGCAGATGTCGATGTAGTCGCAACCCGCCGCGATGGCGGCGGCCAGAATCGGTGGGCCGAAGCGGAAGTACGGGCCGACGGTGTTCACCACGAGGTCCGCCTCGCGCAGTGCCGCGGCGAGTGACGGACCGTCGGTGACGTCGAGCGCTCGTGCTTCGGCACCGAGTTCCCCCGCGACCTTGTGCGCTGCCCGTTCGTCGCGATCGGCGATCGTCAACGCGGTGACCCTGTCGTCGCTGCGCAGGACGCGTGCCGCGACGCGCCCCATTTCCCCTGCCCCGCCCAGTGCCAGAACTCGCATCACTGCCTCCCCTTCGAATATATTGACTGTCATGACAGTAAATAAAATCGGCCGGCCCAGCAAGGCCCCCGAGCGGATCGCGCAGATTCTGCGGGCGGCGCGCTCGGTGGTAGCCGCCGACGGGTTCGCGAATACGACGCTGTCACGGGTCGCGACGGCGGCAGGTGTGCAACGCACCCTGGTGCTGCACTACTTCGGTAGCCGCGACGGTCTCATGCAGGCGTTCGTCACCGACGCCGTCGCCGAGTACGGCGACAACCTGCTGCGACTCGGCGCCGACGCGCCTGTCGAGGAACGGGTGGCGCGCATGTTCGAACCCGGCGCCTACGCCGATCGCGACGATCTGGTGGTGTGGTGCGAACTGGTCGCGCTGGCGGCTCGGGAACCCGTTGTGCGGCAGCGTCTCACGGACCTCTGGACGAACCGATGGTTGCCCGGCCTGGAACAACAACTCAGTGCCGCCTACCCCGCCGCGTCACCGGATCGGGTGGCCGTCACCGCGTACGCCCTGGCCTGCCTGTTCGAGGCTCACTGGGCGTTCCACCTCCAAGGTGTGAACGAGCCCGACCGCGCCGAGCAGGCCAAACAGAGCGCCCACACTCTGCTGTCCGCCCTCGCCGCCGCATAAGACCCAACCGCACCGGTCGTAAAACTGCTCATTCGGTGAGCACTTTGGCGAGCAAGATGGTTCCCATGAACGCGAGCATCGAATTCATCACCTGCGCCGACGCCGCCGAATGGGAAGCGTGGCTGGCCGCGAACCACGCCTCGGCGGACGAGGTGTGGGTGCGGATCGCGAAGAAGGGCGCACCGGAGCCGTCGGTGACGATCACCGAGACGCTCGACGGCGCGCTCTGCTACGGCTGGATCGACAGTCACCGGCGTTCCCTCGACGCGCATCACTACCTGCAGCGATACTCGCCGCGACGGGCCCGCAGCCCGTGGTCGCAGGTCAATGTCGCCAAGGCCGAAGCGTTGATCGCGGCCGGACGGATGCGGGCTGCCGGGTTCGCGGCGATCGAGGAGGCCGTCGCCGACGGTCGGTGGGCGGGGGCCTACGAACGGCAGCGCACCGCCGAGACGCCTGCGGAGCTGGCTGCCGCCCTTGCCGAATCACCGAGTGCGGCATCGGCGTACGCGGCGCTCAGCCGCTCGGATCGGTATCGGCTGTTCCTGCCGATCCTCAAAGCGACTACGCCGCAAGAGCGGGCGACCCGCGTCGCCCAAGCCCTCACCGCACTCTGACCGCGCACCGTTCAGCGAGGTACTCAGAGCTCTTTCACCAGGATTGCGCGAGTGTAGAGGAGGGAGAATCCTCGGCCTTGGGCGTTCTGTTGCGACTTGGAGCCGGGCGCGGTGGTGACAGTCGCCAGGTCACATCCGGCTTCAGCCGCGTCGATCAGACGTGCGGTGAGCAGAGCGGTCTGAACCCCTCGTCTGCGGTGCGCAGGGAGGGTGGCCGCGCCCGCGAGTGCGGCGATCCCACCACCGGTGCGCATACTCGCGCCACCGGCCGCCACACCGTCACGGTAGGCGATGTAGCGACGAGTCTCGTTGGCCGAGGCCATATTTCGCATCACTTCCGCGATGGCTTCGCGCGGGAATTCCTCATGCGTCGGACCGTCATCGGGATGGGCGAACCCGTCGACGACCACATCGAGCCACGGCCCGAGATCGTCCCCGGCATCCAGTCGCACCTCCACCCCGTCCGGCGCCACCCACCCGCCGCCGTCCAACGGCATTCCCAGCACATTCTCGAACGCCGTCAACCGATACCCCCGCCCCGTCAACTCCTCCGCGATCCGCGGTTCCGCCAACTGCGCCAACTCCACCTGCACCGGACACTCCACCCGCGCGTAAGCCTCCTCGATCGCCTCCCACTCCCCCACGGACGGCACCCCGCCGAACCCGACCCCCACCACCTTGTTCAACGGCGACCCCTCCCCCGCGAAACAAGCCGCGCCACCCCCGATCTCCCGGACGAACCCCTCGACTCCCCGCCCGATCCCGACTCGAGCGGCCCCCACGATCGCCGCGGTCTCCACCCGCTCGATCCGTGCCGCCAAGTCCCCGCCGCAGAACAATGCCCGACCGTTTTCACTCATCCCCCACTTATATCCCCCGTGTCCAGCGAGTTTCCGGACCCTGAACCACAATCACCGCGCTCTGGTGGCGGCGACCTCTCGGCCGATGCCGCAACCAGAGCATGGCGATCAGGTGGTGACGCGCCTCGTGGCAGACAGCGACACGGCGTGACCGAAAGGGTCACGCCGTGTCGGGGGCGGTGGTCAGGATGAAGCGGCTTCGCGTTGGAGTTCGAGGGCGATGTCGATGAGCTGGTCTTCCTGGCCGCCGACGAGTTTGCGCTTGCCCGCGCGGACGAGCATTTCGGCGGCGGAGACGTTGTAGCGCTCGGCTTGGCGTTCGGCGTGGCGGAGGAAGCTGGAGTAGACGCCCGCGTAGCCCATCATCAGGGCCTGGCGGTCCAGGAGGCATTCGGTGGGCATGGCGGGGCGGACGACGTCTTCGGCGGCGTCGGTGACGGCGAAGAAGTCGACGCCGGTCTTGATGCCGAGTTTGTCGCAGACCCCGATGAACGCTTCGACGGGGAGGTTGCCCGCGCCCGCGCCGAAACGCCGGGCCGAGCCGTCGATCTGGGTGGCTCCGGCGCGCACCGCGTAGACGGAGTTGGCGACGGCGAGGCCGAGGTTCTCGTGGCCGTGGAAACCGACCTGGGCATCGTCACCGAGCTCGGCGACCAGGGCGGACACGCGGTCGGAAACCTGTTCGAGCACAAGGGCGCCGGCGGAATCGACGACATACACGCACTGGCAGCCCGCGTCGGCCATGATGCGCGCCTGCTTCGCCAGCTTCTCCGGGGTGGTGGAGTGGGCCATCATCAGGAACCCGACGGTTTCGAGGCCGAGTTCGCGAGCGAGACCGAAATGCTGGATGGAGACATCGGCTTCGGTGCAGTGCGTCGCGATGCGGCAGATCGAGGCGCCGTTGTCCTGGGAGATCTTGATGTCTTCCTTGACTCCGACACCGGGGAGCATGAGGAAGGCGATCTTGGCCTGCTCGGCCGTTTCGGCCGCGGCTTTGATGAGTTCTTGTTCGGGGGTCTTGGAGAACCCGTAGTTGAACGACGACCCGCCGAGCCCGTCACCGTGGGTGACCTCGATGACCGGGACACCCGAACCATCCAGGGCGGCAACGATATTGCGTACCTCGTCCACCGTGAACTGGTGGCGCTTGTGGTGCGACCCGTCACGCAGCGAGGTGTCGGTGACGCGGACATCGAGTTCGCCCGAGAAGGGCTTCAGGATTGTGCTCATTGCGGAAACTCCTTACACCCGAGCCGAGATGATCTGATCGGCCAGCACGTCACCGACGCGGGTCGCGGCGGCGGTCATGATGTCGAGGTTGCCCGCGTACGGGGGCAGGAAGTCGCCCGCACCCTCGACCTCGACGAAGATCGACACCTTCGCCATGCCGCCGGACACCACAGACGGATCGTCGAACTGGGGTTCGTTGAGCAAGCGGTAGCCGGGCACGTACTCCTGAATGGACTTCTCCATCCGCAGGATGCTGTCGGCGATGGCGTCGCGGTCGGCGTCTTCGGGGATCGAGCAGAAGATGGTGTCGCGCATGATCATCGGCGGCTCTGCCGGATTCAGGATGATGATGGCCTTGCCGCGCTGGGCGCCACCGATCGTTTCGACACCCTTGGAAGTGGTCTTGGTGAACTCGTCGATATTGGCGCGGGTACCGGGCCCGGCCGACACCGACGCCACCGACGCCACGATCTCGGCGTACTGCACGGGCACCACCCGGGAGACGGCCGCGACCATGGGGATGGTCGCCTGCCCACCGCAGGTGATCATGTTGACGTTCGGCGCGTCCCGCAGCGAATCCAGGTTCACCGGCGGAATCACGGCCGGGCCGACAGCGGCGGGAGTGAGGTCGACGGCGCGGATGCCCGCGGCCTCGTACTTCGGTGCGTACGCGCGGTGCACGTAGGCGGAGGTGGCCTCGAACACCAGGTCGGGTTTCTCGTCGAGGGCGAGCAGCCAGTCCGCGCCCTCGGCGGAGGTTTCCAGGCCGAGCCCACTCGCGCGCTTCAACCCCTCGGAGTCCGGGTCGATGCCGATCATCCAGCGCGGCTCGATCTTGTCCGAACGCAACAGCTTGTACAGCAGATCGGTGCTGATATTGCCGGACCCCACGATCGCGGCGGTGACTTTACTTGTCACGAAATACTCCTAGGTTCAGCTGAAACGCAGACGGACAGAACCGAGTCCGGTGAATTCGGCGAGGAAGTCGTCGCCGGGGCGGGCGTCGATCGCGCGGGTGCAGGAGCCGGGCAGCA